>DATBZT010000251.1:0-14948 GCA_036513055.1 Gemmatimonadaceae bacterium
GGAAGATGCCGCGTCCATTTCTCAGATTCGCGCCACTGGCAATCCACTCCGCCAGCAGCAAGGCGGGAAAGACCAGAGCGCTGAACTGTCTTATCCAGAAACTCAATCCAGCCACCGTTGCCGCCACAATCGCCAGGGAAGTCGATTCGGTCTTTTTACCGCGAAACCAGATGCACGCGGCAAGTAGCGCGACGACGTAACCGTAGTTCTCCGTCATGAAAGTTGTGGACAGGTGCAGGAAGATCGGGTTGGCCACCACCAGAGATAAAGCCGTAAACCGTACAGCAGCGCCAACAGCACCGATCGCCAGAAGGTAGTCGAGCTCAACCAGAATGAGCACGCTCAGCGCGAGCGTCAGCATTCTGAGGGCCAGGTGCGAGAAGCCGAAGATCCTGATGACAGGCCACGCCAGGAGAGATTGGCCGATTACACTCGGAGCCACCGGCACGTCGACCCTGAATGTTCCGCTTTCCGCAAGCGTCTTTGCAAAGTGCGCGTACTGCCAATCGTCGTTGAGGGGAATCTCGGACCACGGCCCGATCAGCGCGACGAGCGTGAGAAAAAACAAGATCGCGCAGAGAACCGGCCAGTTTGCTCTTAGGTGCGTCAGCATTTTGCCCCTGAAGGTCGCATCCCGCCGCAATCCAGGCCGAGACGTCCATCGTCTCAGTCAATAACGCTACTCGTGTGCCGGAAGCGGCTCCATCGTCTCCGCGTTCACCGGCACCTGAACCTCATCCCGGTATGGCGACGTCATCAGCACAACGCGCATCCGGGGGAATGCGTCCATGAACGCCATATAGCAGAGCCCCCATATACCCAGCAGCCCGACACCAACGCCAAGCTCCCAGATGCCCAGCGGAATTCCGGTCGCGCTCGGGTAGAGCGACGGGTATACCTCGATGTAGCGGTGCACCCAGAGGCCGATCAGCGTGCACGTCGCAAACAGCGTCATCGTCGGCAGAAATACTTTCGCCGACCGCGCCATCAACCCGAAGAACGGCAGAAACATGAACGTCACACCGGCGAGAGTCAGCTTCATCCATGGCGCGATCAGGCGAAGCCGCATCCAGTGCGTCTCTTCTCCCATGTTGCCATACCATATGACGAGATACTGGCCGAAGGTCAGATATCCCCAGAATGCCGTAAAGGCAAAGCAGAGCTTTCCAAGATCGTGAAAGTGCCTCTCGGTGATCAGGTCGTAGCGGTCGAGGTAGCGACGCCAGGCGATCGTCAGAATCGTGAAACTGGCCAGTGCCGCAACCCACGCGCCCATGAAGAACCACCATCCGTACATCGTGCTCTGGAAATGGAGGTCCAGCGACATCGAAAGGTCCCACGACAGGAGAATCCAGAAGAAAGCGAAGGCGAACGCCAGAAAGACGGCCATCTTTCCCTGAAGCGAGTGAGTCGAGTGAATCTCCCGCCTCTCATCGCGGAATCCCCGTCGCATCCGCGCGCGAATTCCCTTCGCCCACTTCGCTCCACCTTCGCCCGACAGGCCGACGTCCAGCCGCACCGACGTATAGATGTACCAGACGCTGAGCGACGCGAGGATTCCAAAAACGATGATGTCTCGCGGAATCAGAAACCAGGGATTGAGATACAGCCGCTTCTCGGCGATCTCCGGAGCGGCTATCGCCCACGGGAAGATGTGATTTTTTCCGACGAAGATCAGGAGGAGCAGCACGAACGCGACTGGCAGGAACGCGACGTAGCCCTCGAGGAAGCGAATCACCGATCGCGACCAGCGGGCTGTCGTGATGCGCTGGACGGCCACGAACATCACACCGGCCGAAGAGATGCTCGTGAAGTACAGCCAGTTGAAGAGGAGCGATCGCCACGCCCGGTCAGGCGCGACGAACAGGCCGATGATGAACACAGCGATACCGACAATCGCGAACGCCATACAGAGAGTGCGCAACCGAGCGGGAAGCGGCCGCGAAGTGCCGGCGAGGATTTCCTCACGGCTGGGCATGTGGAATTCGTGGCTCATTACTGTTTACCCGGTTTCACGAACGGCGCAGGCCGGGTTGGCGCGCTCTCGGTGAAGCCCGGCACCTTGTCGCCCGTCACACCCGGAGCCGCCAGCGGCCCGGTGGGAACGGGAGCGCCGAGCTTCCCCTGCAATCCGCGGATATAGTTCACGACATCCCACCGCTCACGCTCTTCGATGCGGTTGTACGGTGGCATCATGCCACGGCCATTGCGGATCATGCCGAAGATGTAGCCGTCCGTCCGCGACTTGCTGAGATCCATGGTGAGATTGATTCCCGGCATTCCGAATTTGGTCGCCGGCCCGTCACCCATCGCCTTCTCTCCATGGCACACGGCGCAGTTGATCTGGAAATACTTTCGCCCGTTGGCCAGCGACGCTTCACTCACCGGAGTGGGATTGGGAATCCCGGCCATGGAATCGATCGTCGCCGGGAGAGCGGCGTAGGAAACCTGGAAGCCGGCCATGGCTGTGCCCGTAACAGGAACCGAGTACTGCGGGGCTCCGCGTGACGGCTTGGTGCTGTCCTTCGCGCTCGTTGCTTCCCACGTCACGAGGGATGGCTGCCGTTTGAAGTCGGAGAACCATTCGCAGCCCGACATGGAGAGCACGACGGGCACCGCCGCAACCAGGCCGAGCCAGCGTGTGTCAGCGCTCACTTCGCACCTCCGCCGCGCCGCTCTCTCGCAGCAGCGACTCAGTCGCCGCGGTATTCTCGGGCGAGCACTCCACCCAGACGCCGAAATCTCCGTGGCTGAAGCGCGGATCGTATCCCACCGTCATCGTGAGCCGCGGAATCCGCGCATTGATCAACAGGCCGACGACGGTGGACAGGGCTCCAAAAAGCACCATCACCTCGAACGCGAAAATCGTGTACGGTACCCACGAGGCAATGGGCTTGCCGCCGACTACGAGCGGCCAGTAGTCGGATATCCAGATCGCGATCCAGTAGCCGCACGTAGCACCGGCGAGCCCGCCATAAAGCGTAAACTTCCGCACTCCGCTCGGCCCTGCGTCTATCGCGTCCTCGATCTCGTGTCGCGGAGTCGGCGTGTATACGGTCACTTCTCCGAACCGCTTCTTTTTCAGCTCCTCGATCGCGTGGACGGTCGAATCCAGCTCGTGAAATGCTCCAATCACTCCGGGCATCAGTCGAATTCTCCCGGGGTTGTCGGCTCGAACTCGAGATGGCTTCCAGCTGGCCCGACGCCGTGATCGTGGCGAGTCCTCAGCCGCGGCGGAACGATCTCCTTGATCTCGGTGATCGCAACCACCGGCAGTTGCTTGATGAACAGCAGGAACCACATCGAGAACCAGCCGAAGCTTCCGGCCAGAATCGAGTAATCGACCCATGTTGGACGATAGCTGGTCCACTGCCACGGCTCGAACTCATGCGACAATGACGGCACCACGATCACGAATCGCTCGAACCACATCCCGATGTTGATCGTGAGCGACAAAATGAAGAGCCACGACGGGTTCCGCCTCAGCCGCTGAGAGAACAGGGACAGCGGGAGGACCATGTTGCAGGTATAGAGAATCGCCGACGCCCACCACCACTGGCCCCAGATGCGATTCGCGAAAAAGCCCTGCTCGAATTCGTTGCCGCTGAACCACGCCACGAACCACTCGCTCATGTACGCGCATCCCACCACCAGCGACGTGAACAGGGCGAGCTTTGCCGCCGCGTCGAGGTGATTGATGGTCACGTAATGCTTGAGGCCGAAAAACTTTCTCAGCGGAATGATGATCGTGAACACCATCCCGATTCCAGAGAAAATTGCGCCGGCGACGAAGTAGGGCGGGAAGATCGTCGTGTGCCATCCGGGCGTCAGCGCCATTGCGAAGTCGAATGACACGACCGAGTGCACGGACAGCACCAGCGGCGTGGAGAACGCCGCAAGGAACAGATAGGCCCGCGCGAAATGTCTCCACTCGCGGTCTGAGTTGCGCCAGCCAAGCGACAGGACGCTCAGCATTCTCTTCCGCACCGGATTCCTTTCACGATCCCGCAGAACCGCGAGGTCCGGGATGAGCCCGACGAAAAGGAACGTCGCCGACACCGTCAGATAGGTGAGGATCGCGAACACGTCCCAGATGAGCGGGCTCTTGAACTGCGGCCAGATGAACCGCCAGTTGGGGTACGGGATGAGCCAGAAGAATTTCCACGGCCGTCCCAGGTGAAGAATCGGAAACAGACCGGCCGTCATGACGGCGAACACCGTCATCACCTCGGCGCACCGGTAGATGGACGTTCTGAATCCGGCCCGGAACAGGTACAGAATCGCCGAGATGAGAGTGCCCGCGTGACCGATACCGACCCAGAAAACAAAGGTGATGATGTACACACCCCACATCACCGGCGGATTGTAGCCGGCAACGCCGAGTCCGCTATAGATCTGCCAGCACCACGCGCCGATGCCGATCAGCAGGAAGAAAATCGCGACGCCAAGCGCCATGAACCACGCAACAGTTGGGTGCAGCGTCCCGATGATCTCGCGGTCAACCTGCTCGTAGTCGCGCACCGCCGGCACCTGAATGTCGGAGCTGGCGATATTCGGGCGCATCGGGCTGCGCGGTGTTTTCTCGTCGAGGGGCCGTGCCGTGGTCGCCATCAGCCGGGCCCTCCGGTTACGGGTGCTGCCGGAGTGACCGGTGCGACCGGCGCACCGACGGACTCAGCCACGGCCGTCGGATGCAGGACTTTCTTCAGATAGACCACAGCCGTGTATGTGTTGAGCTCTTCAAAGACGTGATACGCCCGGCGGTCCCTGGCCATTCTGGCCACCGACCATTTTTCGTCGGCCGCATCGCCGAACACGATAGCGCGCGACGGGCAGGCCTCGGCGCAGGCAGTGGTGAATTCATCGGGTTGAACTCCGCGGTGCTCGAGAGCCGCGCGATTCTCGGTTTCCCTGATGCGCTGCACGCAGAACGTGCACTTTTCCATCACGCCCTTGCCGCGAACCGTCACGTCGGGATTGAGCTGCCAGTTGAGCGGCTCGGGGAACGCGTACTGTTTGCGCGCCGGCTCGCCGTAACCAAACCAGTTGAAGTAGCGGACCTTGTACGGGCAGTTGTTGGAGCAGTACCGCGTGCCGACGCACCGGTTGTAGACCTGAACGTTCAGACCATCCGGCGCGTGATATGTGGCATACACGGGACACACCGGCTCGCACGGCGCGTTGCCGCATTGCTGGCACATCATCGGGATGAAGCGCGTGTCGAAATCGGCCCCGCCGTCTTCCCCGCCCTCGTAGTACCGCTCGAGCCGTATCCACGCCATTTCGCGGCTGCGCGTTATGTTGGCGCCGAAACCGGTACGGTCGGGAAGGAAGCTCGGTGTCTGCCAGTCGGCACCGACAGTTGGAATGTTGTTCTCGGCGTAGCAGGCAGTGACGCATGCGGAGCACCCTGTGCAGCGCGCGAGATCGACAGTCATCGCCCACCGCCTGTTGGCCATTCCACTCCAGTGCTTCGGGTCGTACATCCCCTTCGACTTGGAGGTGGGATCGCCGAGATCGCCCTGGGCGTCGTTGGCAACCGGCGAGCGAAGGCCGGGCAGGAATTCGTGGCTGTAGTCACCCGGGAAGGCTTCATGCTTCTTGGCCTTGCCTGCGGTGGCGAGATCCGTGACGAGAATCGCCTGTCCAATTCCGCGGCCGTGCTGTCTTGCCGAGCCCTCGGTTGTAACGATCAGCGAATTGCCCGATGCCACGGACACCTTCGCCTTGGTCGAGACCAACGTCACCGAACCGGCAGCATCTTCTCCATATGGCAGGAGATCGAATGCATTACTGCCCGCCTTCGCGTAGCGGCCGGCGCCAACGTGCCCGCGTCCCGCTGCGATCGCGACCGTATCCGGGCGAATGCCGAGGTAGGTGAGCGCCGGCGCGGTGAGACTTCCGGCGGACGTTTGCACTGTGACGTGATCGCCATTCTCGATGCCCAGGTGCTCGGCCGTCGACGGATGCATCTCGACGACTGTCTGCCAGCAGATCTTCGTGACGGGATCGGGTATCTCCTGCAGCCATGGTTTGTTCGCCCCGGCTCCCGTTCCGAGCAGTGGATGGGGATAAACGATCAGATAGAAATCGCCACTCGTCTGCGCAATTGGCCGCAACGAAAGGGCCGGCGGAGCGGCGTGTGCCGCAGGCGTCCCCGCAAGTGAGCCCGCGATCAATCCCCTGGGGAGAGCGCCGGCGAGCGCAGTGGCGCCACCCGGGAGCCGCTCGATCAGCCACCGCCGATATGCGCTGCCCGGCTCCATTGGCGCGGCGCCGACTGGCTGAGGATTCGAAATCGAGAGCAGCACGTCCGCCGTGGCGCGCGTGTCGAAGACGGGGTCCATCGTTGGCTGCTGGAGCGAGATCGTTCCCCGAACCGGCTCTGCATCGCCCCACTGCTCGAGCGAGTGGTGATCGGGAAGGATGAGATCCGCCATCGCGGTTGTCTCGTCGGGAACACTCGAGAAGCTCACCTTGAACGGGACCTTCGCCATGGCCGCGGCAAATCCCGATGACTTCGGCATCGTGTACGCGGGGTTCGCTCCGCGAATCATGAGCATCGGCACCGCACCGCGTTCCATTCTGGCAGCGAGCGCACGGAGCTGGGACGGCGAGTCCAGTCCTTCGAAGCTGAGCAGTGCTTCTGCCGGGCGAACCGTAGCTCCGACGTTGCCGTGAGACTGGTTGAGAGCGTTTACCGCCAGGCAAAGCGCTGCACCATCCGGAGCTCCACCACCAGCGAGCACGAGGTTCGGCTTCGTGACGGCGAATTCGTTCTGAAGCGCGCCCAGAATCGCCGCGTCCACGCCGCTCGCCTGTGAGGCAGCCTGCGGTGTTCCCGAGCCGGCGAGCATCGCCACGATTGCGGCTTCAGACCCGGGACGGGCGTTGATCCACCGGTCGGCATTGAGACCGGTGAGCGTCCGCCGCGCGCCAACGTACACGAGCCGCGGAGCCGTCTCACCTTTCGCCCGCGCTTCGGCGAAGTCGAGTTGCTGCGGTACGGAAGCTCCCCACGAGTCGAGAAAGTCAGCGCCGATCGCGACAATGAGCTTTGCGCTCGCAAAGTCGAGACGGGGCCATGCTACTCCGTAACTCTCGCGGTTGGCGGCGATGGCGGTGTAATCGGCGTCGGCGTCGTAGCTCAGATGCGACGGCATGCCATAGCCGGCGAGCCAGGTATCGAGCAAGCTCCTGAAGCTTCCCGATTCGTGCTGGTTGATGAAGACCGCGTTCGCGGCGCTTCCGCTGGAACGCACTTCTCCGAGCTTCTGCATGAACAGCTTGAGCGCTTCATCCCAGGTCGCGCTATGCAGAGCACCGGCGCGCCGAATCATCGGGCCCCTGAATCTGTCGGGATTGTACAAACCCTGAAGGGCGGCCTGCCCCCGCGAGCACAGTGCGCCGCGGTTTACCGGATGATCCGGATTGCCCTCGAGCTTGATCGTGCGTCCGTCGCGGACCTCGGCGATGACACCGCAGCCGGCCGCGCACTCCCGGCAGGTGGAGGCGTAATAGTTCGATACGCCCGGCACTGTCTCGTCGGGCGACACCAGATATGGAATCATCTGCTCGACCCGCTCGGACGAGCAGCCGATCATTGTCGTGGCAGCGCCCGTAACGCCGAGGACTTTCAGAAAATCGCGCCGCTTTACCACGGTCGCCGTGCTTTCGTCGCTCATTTCAGTAGTGGCAAACCGCGCAGTCATATCGCGCCTTGAGCGGCGGATTCGATCGTCCGATGTGACAGTTCACGCACCAGCCCATGTTGAGCGAGTTTACCTGGTAGACCTGCTGCATCGTCTGCACTTCTCCGTGGCATGTCTGGCATGACACGCCGGCGTTGACGTGTCGCATGTGCGGAAAGTGAACGTATTCCGGCAGCTTGTGAATGCGCAGCCACGGAACGGGCTGCTTCTTGTTCCAGAACGCAGCCAGCTTCTGCACTTCCGGCTTGTCGGTCCTGATAATCGTATGGCATCCCATGCAAGTGCCGACTGCAGGAAGCCCCGGGTCGGGTGACTTGTTGGCGGTGTAGTGGCAATAGAGGCAGTTCATCTTGAGCGCCCCGGCAGCGTGCAGAGTATGGTCGTAACGCACCGGCTGTACGGGGCTGTTACCCTGCGTCGATGACGCTCCGGCGTACGCCGAAAGCATGGCGGCCGTTGCGGCGAGGAGAATAAGTCCGGGAATGGCAACCCACCTGCTGGTTGCCCTCATCCGCAGTTCAGCTGAAGGATTCGAATCATTGTGGAGGCTTTGTGAAGAATTTCACAAGGGAAAAAGCTGGCCGAATAATGGCTGCGTGAGTCGGTGGCCGCAAGGCGAAGCGTCACTCCGAATCCGGCGAATCCGCGTGCAGAATTTTTCGCTTCACGCGATCAATTGTTCGCACCACTTCGATCGCCATCGCGCGTAGAAGGTCGAGCTCCCGCCCGTCCGGCGCGGCACGAAAAACAATCGAGCGGAGAGAGCGCATGACGTGCTCGTCGTTGCGCGTCTTGAAGAACGCAATCTCGGTCAGCGCGCGTGCGGCATCGGCAAAGAGCAGCTCATACTGTTCACTGGTGGGCGTGCCGGCGGCTTTCCTCGGCGGCGCGAGCTTGCGGGTGGAGTCGCCTGCGGCAAGGTGCAGCTCGTACAATGCAAGAAGCACCGCCTGAGCCAGGTTGAGCGACGAGTAGCCCGTGGTGGGAATCGTGACCACCACGTGCGCGCGGTCCAGTGCCTCGTTGGGGAGCCCGCGATCCTCTCTCCCGAAAAGGAGCGCCACCGGGCCTTCTATGGCGAACTGCAGCAGGTCTGTCGCCGCCGCCGCCGCTGTGACCACCTGCCGCTTGGCTGCCCGGCGTCTCGCGGTGTAGCCGGCCACTCGCACGCAGTCCGCAATCGCCTCGTCCAGCGTCTCGAAGTGCTGGATGCCGGATAGTATCTCCGAGGTGTCGTGGGCAACTCCGGCGAGACGATACGGGTCGTACGCCACCGGCCGCACGAGCCGCAGGCTCGAGACGCCCATGTTCTTCATTGCGCGGGCGGCGGCGGCAATGTTGATCGGGTCCTGCGGCTCGAACAGTACGACGTGAACGGCGGAAAGACCGGTCATACGAATGCCGGCCCCGAGCGCGAAGAGAAATTCGCACCCGGGGCCGGCAGATCATCGCTCATTCAGACTACTGGACGGCCGGTAATGAGACGATAAATGATCACGATCACGGCGATGACAAGCAGCAGATGAATGAGCCCGCCACCAACGTGCACGACGAAGAAACCGAGAATCCACAGAATGACCAGAACCATCGCGATCGTCCAAAGCATGTATGCATCCTCAATAAAGGTTGGCCCGCGATCACGCGGTGTGACCCACCATTAGGCAACTGTCGTACCGCTCCGCCCGGGGTTTCCCGCCGTCAGCGCGGCGCCCTCTCCACAAATGTCGCCGGCTCACGGCCCGGCGGGACAGGATGCTCTTCATGAAGTGCCTGCCGGCCGAGGAGTATTCGCGTTGCCCTGACGTCGTGTCCGATGTCGATGAGCAGAAGCGCCAGGTCGCCGCTTCCCCACAGCAGACCGGCAAGGACGATGAGGCGGCTGATCTCGCCGAGGAGCGTCGGAATCGCGGCTGTTCCCTGGGCAATGAGCCCGGTCACCACTTCCGACAACAGCAGAATCAGGAGAACGACCGCCATCAGCTTGAACAGTCGCGACAGATACCCGAGCCCGATGTACGGCTCGAGATCGGCCGACCTCACCGGCATCGCGGGATCGGCTTTGTGCGGCCGGATGGGATGGCGCTCCTTCGAGGCCTCAGCAGCCGGCGCTTCTTTTGTTTCCGGCGCGGACGGTGCAGTGGTGTCCATTAGTTGTCTCCGGTTCCGATCCAGCGCGCGGGATAGCCGCGCGTATCAATGTGTGTGAAAGGGCCGTGGGCGGAAGTGCCCGAATACACCCCGCACCCTCCTATCAGCGAAGGATGTGCCGCTTCGACGCGGTTAACGGCCGCCAGGATGACCCTGGCGTCGTCGATGTTCACTTTCCCGTCATGGTTCAAGTCGTCCATTGAGCCGTTGCCGTCGTTATCGATGAATATGTCGGCAGCATCGCCGTACATATGGCGGCTCAACGCTGCCCTGCCGCGCGGATCCCCGCCACCCACGTTGTACTGCGGCGTGCGGAACCCGCTCATGACCCTGACACCATCAGTGCGAATTCCGTGCGAGCGCAAATCGTCGAGCACCAGCTCGAGCTTGTCCACCAGCTTCATCTTCACGACGACGTATTTCGGCCACACCGACTGCTGGTCGTGGGGAAGGAAGTCGCGAATGCGAAAATGGTCGGACAGCGGCGTGTCCTGATTCGACGGGTCAACTTCGATGAAACCGTTTGGCGGAGTGTAGTCCGCCTTGACCGACGCGCGGGCTGCCGGCCAGTTGCCGATGTAGTACAGTCCGATGCGCGGACCTTTCTTCTGCGAGGCGGGGAGGAGCGTAATCACCGAAAAATCGGCTATCGGCCGGATGGCGTTTCCCAGCGCGATGGCCAGCGACCAGATGCCCGTGTGCTGCGGCGCGTGGAGAACGGCGCTGGACTCCGCCTGCGCGCCGGACGAAAAAGTGGCGACGGCTCCCGAGGGGAGCGTATCGCCGGGAAGAGTTGCGCCAGGCTGCTCAATGCCTGCCTTGAGCTTTCCGCTTTCGCCGCGCAGGGGGGTGACCACGTTCAGCGCTGCGTCCGTCAGGAAGGCCACTGACGGCGCGTCGGTCTCGGTCAGCGCGCTGGTGAGAATGCCGGTGGCGAGGGTGGCCGGGTGGCCGGCCGCCGTCCCGCGGGCCAACGCGATTGACCACGACCAGCCGACGGCGAAAAAGAGAATGACGAGCGATGACGCGATGTTGAACACCCGGTTCCCGCGCGGCGTCATTCCCCGCTTTCTCCGCCGCCTGTCAGCTCTCGATGTCAACGCCAAAGCCAGCTCCGGAACGGTTGACCATGACTCCTCAATGGTTGAACTTGCCTTTCTCCTCTTCCGCATTCCACCTCTCGACACATCAATGAATCAATTGCGCGAACTTTTCGCGAATCTGTCAGACCTTCCCGCACTCATAAAGTGGGCCGGGTATTTTGGCATGACGGCAATTGTCTTTGCCGAAACGGGACTGCTCATGGGTTTCTTCCTCCCCGGCGATTCTCTTCTTGTCACTGCCGGTCTCGTGTCCGCCCGCGGCCTGCTCGACGTCTACCTGCTTGGAATGATGCTGCATTTTGCAGCGATCTGCGGCAATTCCTGCGGTTACCTCATTGGCCGGAGTACCGGACCCCGCATCTTCACCCGCGAGGATTCCCTTCTGTTCAACAGGAAGCACGTAATCCGGGCCCAGGAATTCTACGCCCGTCACGGCCGCAAGACGATCATCCTCGCGCAATTCATGCCAATCATACGGACGTTTTCGCCCGTCGTGGCCGGCGTCGGACGCATGCCGTACCGTCAGTTCCTCACGATCAGCATCATCGGGACGTTCCTCTGGGTATGGAGCATGCTGTTCATTGGATACTTCCTGGGCAGATATATTCCGGGGGTAGATCAGCACATCGAGGTCGTGGTGCTGCTGGTGATCTTCATTTCGATTCTGCCCGGTATCATCAGCTGGTGGCGTCAGCGGGGCACACCGGCCACGACAAACTAAAAAAGGAGTTCGCATGGCCTTCACACTTCCGCAGCTTCCATACGCATTCGGCGCTCTCGAGCCGCATATCGATTCGATGACGATGCAGATTCACCACGGCAAGCACCACCAGACCTACGTCAACAACCTGAACGCGGCGATCGAGAAGGCGCCCGAGCTCGCGGGGAAATCGCTCGACGAGCTGCTGCGCGGAATCGACAAGGTGCCGGAAGCGGTGCGCACCGCCGTGCGCAACAATGGCGGCGGCCACTGGAACCATTCGATGTTCTGGCTGATCATGTCCCCCGGCGGTGGCAAGCCGGCCGGCGCATTGGCCGACGCGATTCAGGACAGCTTCGGCGGGCTCGACAAATTCAAGGAGCAATGGGCCGCCGCCGGCGCCGGCCGCTTTGGCTCAGGCTGGGTGTGGCTGCTGAATGACGGGAAGAAACTGTCGATCACCAGCACGCCCAACCAGGACAACCCGCTGATGGATGGAAAAACCGACCCGATTCTGGGCCTGGACGTGTGGGAGCACGCGTACTATCTGAAGTACCAGAATCGGAGACCCGATTACATCACGGCGTGGTGGAACGTTGTGAACTGGGAGGAAGTCGGAAAGCGGTTCAAGGCCTGAGCGATTACGCCTCGTTCGGCTCGCCGCGAGAATTTGATGACCACGCCGCGATTGCCTCACGGATGTTCGGGCGGCGCAGCACGGCGATCGTGGCGGGCAGGTACGCGAATGCAACCATGGCTTGCCCCCAAGTCGAATCAAATTCGCGAGGCGTGCCCCCAACCGCGAAATACGCCGCGGCGATGGCGCCGATCGATGAAACCACCGATAAGACACATGCCTCGCGGTAGGTCACTGGAATTGCGAGAAGCATCAACACGTTGTACCAGGCCCAGCTCTGGGGCACCAACGCCATCAGGAATACAAGCCAGGCTTCCCGCCTGCGCCACCGAAGCAGCACCAGCGATATGACCACTCCGCCGGGCCTCGCGATGGGCGCGCGAAACTGCTGCGCTCCTCGCACGAGACTCCACCACTCTGCTGGCCATTGCGGAAGCAGAAGGAGGCTCACCGCGAGCAGCGCAACGGCTCCGATTGCAGCGGCTTTCAGGTAAGCCGAAGAGAGAGAAGGGAGAAGAACGGGAAGTGCTGCCTGCGGCTTCACCGCGGCAAAGACAGCGAGCCATGGGATGAAGAGCATTGCCGTCATCAGAACAGACCACTGCGCGAGCTGCACGGATGTCAGGAACGCAGCGGATGCAAACATCGGCAGGAGATGCCAGCTGCGGGCTGTGACGCCATAGGCAAGAGCAAACGAACAGACGGCGACGAAAATCGCCGCCGCAAACCGGTCAGCCAGGGGGGAGAGCGGGATGGCCGCGACGAACGCAGTCGCCGGATACATCAACGGCCATTTGGAATCATACACCAGCCCGGGGCCCACCAGCTTGTACGGGTCGCCGTGATTGAGCAGTGCGCGCGCTCCAAAAAGTGCCTGGCTGAAGTCAGTCCGCTCCTGGTGAAACTGAAGGACACGCATGAAGATCACGCCACCGGCCACGAGTGCGATGAGCGTCGCGACGATCACTCGCTGCTTCCGGATCGGCCTGTTGTTCCCCCACGGAAAACCTTCCGGGTTGTCTTTTCTCTCCACTGGCTGCCGCCTTACCTCGCGGCGTCCCCTTCCAGATACGTGTACCCCTCGAGCCCCGCGACATAGTCGGCGATGAACGTGTTTGCTTCCAGCCGCGTGATTCCGGCCGCCGACGCAACCTTCCGGCGGAACGTAGCCAGCAGGTCCTGGGCCCGGAACTGCACGTACGCCAGCACTTCCGTCACCGTGTCGCCATGCACCAACTCCGCCACCTCATAACCGTTGTCCGACAGTCGGATGTGCACGGCGTTCGTATCCCCGAACAGGTTATGCAGATCGCCGAGAATTTCCTGGTACGCCCCGGTGAGAAAAATCCCGAGAATGTACTGTTCGCCGTCGGTAAAAGGATGAAGCGGGAGGCTGGGCTTGGCCGTGCGCTCTCCGATAAAACGCTCGATCTTGCCGTCAGAGTCGCACGTTACGTCCTGAATTGTGCCATTACGCGTCGGCTCTTCGTCGAGCCGGTGAATCGGCATCACCGGAAAAAGCTGATCGATGGCCCAACTGTCAGGCAATGACTGGAAGAGAGAAAAGTTGCAGAAATAGCGGTCGGTGAGCGTTGCCTCGAGATCGTCTATGATGTCCGAATACTCCTCCCGGTCTCGCTCGGCAATGCGGGAGACCGACGTTATCGTCGCGACATAGATTTGCTCGGCGAGAGCGCGTTCACGAAGGCTCAACACTCCGCTGCTGAACAAATCCTGCGCCCGCTCCTTGCCATAGGTTGCGTCGTGATACACTTCGCGAACACTGCGCGTACTGATGTTGGTGTAATCAGACGCCATCTCGTGCAGAAAGGAATGATCGCCGGGCCGAAGCTCAGGCACGATTGTATCGGCCTGCGACTCCACATCGATTACGCTCAACAAAAGGAGCGCATGGTGAGCGGTCAACGCACGACCGGACTCGCTGATGATGTGCGGCATCGGGAGAGACTGTTCGCGGCAGGATTCGGCGAGCGTGTACACGACATCGTTGGCATACTCCTGAAGGGAGTAGTTGACGCTGGCCTGCGACGTCGATCCCGATCCGTCATAGTCAACACCCAGGCCTCCGCCGACGTCCACATGCGTTATGTCAACGCCCATTGCCCGTAACTCGGCGTAATAGCGAGCGATCTCCTGTAACCCGGCCTTGATGTAACGGATGTCGGTAATCTGCGATCCGAGATGGAAATGGATCAGCTTGATGATGTCCAGCCGACCGAGTCCTTCGAGCCGATCGACGAGCTTCACGAGCTGCGCCGTGCTGAGGCCGAACTTGGATTTCTCTCCCCCGCTCTTCGCCCAGCGGCCTGAGCCCTCGGAGTGAAGCTTCACCCGCACTCCTGCAGTTGGATTCACACCAATCTCATCGGCAATGCGCAGCAGAACATCCACTTCACTGAGCTGCTCGAGGACGATGAACACCTGATGGCCAAGCTTCTGGCCCATCAGGGCCAGTCTCATGAATTCGTCATCCTTGTAGCCGTTGCACACTATCAGATGATCGGTGTGCTCCGCGAGTCCGAGAACCGCCTGCAGTTCCGGCTTGCTTCCGCATTCGAGGCCGACGCTGGACGCCTTGCCGAACTCGACGATTTCCTCGACGACGTGGCGTTGCTGATTGACCTTGA
>DATBZT010000252.1:0-2414 GCA_036513055.1 Gemmatimonadaceae bacterium
CGGCAACGGTTCCGCCCAGGGCTTTACCCCGTCGCAGAACGTAACGGTTACGTTCACTGCGGTTGCGGGTCCGCCGGCCAGCTGGATCGCAGCGGCGACCCACACGCTCACCGCCAAGACCTGCAACTCTTCGGCGAACGGGCTGATTACCTGCACCTGATGTGAAGCAGTTCCTCGAGAAGGAAAAACCGCCGGGCACCTGGGCCGGCGGTTTTTCCTTTTCAGAGTGGCGTGTCGAGGGCGCGCGGAAGAACGAGAGTGAATCGGGCTCCTTCCCCTTCAACGCTCTTTACGGTGATGTCGCCCTTCATTGCCCGGGCTAGATCGCGGCTTATCGCCAGCCCGAGCCCAACGCCGCTCTCGCGGTCGGAGAGACCGTCCTTCAACTGAACGAAAGGCTCGAAGATGGCTTCCAGTTTCTCCGAGTTGACGCCAACTCCAGTGTCGATAATGCTCAGTGCGACGCTGTCGTCTGTCGCGGCGCACTCGCCGCTGATGTGGCCACCTGGTGGAGTGAACTTGATGGCATTGGACAGCAGGTTCACCAGAATCTGCGTCACTTTTTCCGGATCAGCGCGGGCGACCAGGCCGGGCTCGCCCGAAATCCCGTCGAAGACGAGCTCTCTCTGTGTGATGAGTGGCTCGATCAGCTCGATTGCGTACTTGAGCGCATCGCGACCGTTGACGTCGCTAATCGCGTAAGAGATACCTCCGGTCCCGACGCGCACAAAGTTGAGAATTTCCGTGATGAGAACAGTCAGGTGCTGCTGATTGGTCCTGACGCGGGCGAAGTCCGCGTGCTGCTCGTCGGTCACGGGGCCCCGTAACCCCATGTCGAGAAGCTCGATGTAGCCGCCGATCGCGTTGAGCGGCGTGCGCAGCTCGTGGCTCATCGCGCCGAGGAATGCCGTTTTCGCCCGATTGGCATCCTCGGCGCTCCGCCTGAGGACCACTGCAAGGTCGTACACCTGAGCGTTGTCGAGCGCGAGGGCGCCGCGGGCCGCCAGGTCTTCGGCAAGCTGTATCTCAGCCGAGGTATAGGGCAAGTCGCGCTGAGCGCTGACGAAGGTGATGGCGCCAAGCAGCCGTTTACGGGCAACAAGTGGCACAGTCATGAGCCGCCCAACACCGAGCTGACGCAGCGTGTGGAGGTTCTCCGGGCTGTGGGCCTCCGCAGCGAGTGTGACTTCGATGTCCTCGGTGATGACGAGCGTTCGCGCGTCGCGCAGCATTGCCGGCAGGCCAATCGGGTCGCCCCCTTCGGGCAGCCACGTCTTTTCCAACTCCAGTGCGAGCTTCTGCTTTTCCGAATCCGGGTGGTAGATGCCGAGACGGTTGATCGCACCGCCATCAGTCAGTATGTCCACGATGCACCAGGCACCCAGAGTTGGCAGGGCGAGTCTCGTGAGGGCGAGGAGGGTGCCGCTCTGATCGACAGACTGTGCAAGCAGGTGACCGGCTTCGGCCAGGAAAGTTGCCCGGCGGCGCGCGGCTTCCGCGTCCTCGGCAATGCCGCGTTCGCGTAACGCGCCGAACAGCATCTGCTCGGCAACTTCCCGCTGCAGGTCGAGCGCAGCGTCCGACACGTTTGACTCGCGAATCTCGATACCGAGAGCGTCCACCCGCCCCGCGTCGGAGACCACAGGCCACACGCTGCACCGCCAGTCGCCTGATCTCTCGGGCGATGCGGCAATGCGCTGGTCCAGCAGCTCTACACCATCGCGAAACGCACGGTCGAGAATCGCGGCCAGCGGCCGTCCTTCCGGCAGTGTGATCAGAGTGACGACAGGCGAGCCGAGGGCGTCATCGGCAATGCCGGTCAGGTCGCAAAAGGCGGAATTGGCGTACACGAGAGTGTGGCCCGCACCGCGCGTGATGGCGAAAGGCTGCGGCGCCTGCTGCATGCAGCGACGAAGCCCATCCTGGATGGAACGCTCGGTCGCGCGTGTTTCGTCACGCTCGCTTCTGGCGGTCATCCCGTCGTTCTTGTCTTCTCTTCCAGGGTGGGTTTGGCGCGCAGTTTGGGCACGCCCGTGATGATTCCGATGTATTCCTTGAGCGTACCACCAAGGACCACGCCTTTGGACGTAACCTTGTACATCCTGAACTCATGGCTGTGGTCGCTCCCGCGCATCTTGATCACCGCCATCACTCGCCGCAGCTCGCCTTCCATTTCGATGTACCGCTGGACGATGATCTCGTCGGTGATGAACGACACCTTCTCCGTAGTAAAGCGAGCCTCGGAGAATGCCTCTGACACTTCCGCGGTCATGAACACGGTGACGCCGGTTGCCGTCAACGTTCCAACGAGGCGGTAGAGAGATTCCCGGAAATCCTCACGGAAGGTTGGGGCGAGGGCGACCTCAAACCCCGACAACGAGTCTATGACGACGCGCTTTGCGTCAAGCCGTTCC
>DATBZT010000253.1:0-17396 GCA_036513055.1 Gemmatimonadaceae bacterium
GTACATCAGCCGCCGCTCCTCTTCAGTTTCTTCTGGTGAGCCGAGACAGCGAGAAGACGGGAACCAGCCGTCCACTGCCCAGATGATGAATACGGCGTCCCACTCCTTGCCTTTGGCCGAGTGGGCGGTGCTGAGGATGAGGTAGTCGTCATCCTCCTGGCTGCCGCTGGCTCCGGCGAGATCCTGCGTTGCCTGTGGCGGCTCGAGTGCCAGGGCCGAGAGAAACGTTGCGCGGTCGGGGTAGCCGGCGGCGATCTGCTGGAGCTGATCGAGATCCATCAGGCGCGGGTCGGCTTTGTCGTAGCGCTCACGCAGAATGTTGTCGTAGAGCGTCCGCACGCGCGCGATCTCTGCGGAAACGATGGCCTCGTCGGCGGTTTTTCCCGAGCGAAGCTCATCGAGCAGGGCGACGAGCGCCGAATGAGCTGCGCGGGCGCGGGGAGGGGGGCTGTATTGTCCGAATGCTCCCGACTGCCATGCGGCGCCGGCCATCGCGTCAATTGCCCCGCGCGCCGTGGCCTCGCCGATGCCCGGCAGCAGGAGAAGTATCCGGTACCAACTCACCTCGTCGCGCGGGTTTTCCAGTATCCGCAGGAAAGCCAGCACATCCTTTACGTGCGCCGCCTCTAGGAATTTGAGCCCGCCCCATTTCTCGAACGGAATCTTCCGGTTGGCCAGCTCGATCTCGAGATCGGCCGACATGTAGCCCGCGCGGAAGAGAACCGCAATCTGGCGGAGCGGTGTGCCTTCCTCGTGCAGCTCGAGAATACGGTCAACGACAAAACGCGTCTGCTGCTCTTCGTCCTGGGCGGCGACGAGCCACGGAATCTCTCCGCCCTTTCGCTCCGTCCACAGATTCTTCGTGAACCGCTCGGCGGCGCGCGAGATCAAGGTGTTCGTGACGTCGAGAATCGGCTCGGTTGAGCGATAGTTCTGCTCCAGGGTGACGATCGTCGCCCCCTCGAACTGGTTTGGAAAGCCGAGGATGTTGCGGAAGTTCGCGCCGCGGAAGGAATAGATGCTTTGTGCGTCATCGCCGACGACGGTGATGTTCGAGTGCGTCCTGCACATGCCCTTGAGGATGCGCGCCTGGAGGACGTTCGTGTCCTGGTACTCGTCTACGAGAATGTGGTCGTACAGGGAAGCGATCCGTCCGCCCAGCTCGGGAGAGGCCTCCAGAAGCAGCGCCCAGAACAGCAGCAGGTCGTCGTAGTCAACGAGGTTGCGCTGCTGCTTTCGCAGCGTGTAGTCGGAGTAGATCTTTGCAAAATCCAGCAGGTACTCAACGAACTGTGGATACTCGTCGCGGATTATTTCTTCCACCGGGATTCCGGTGTTGACGTGCCGCGAATAGACGTACTGGAGCGTTTCTTTCTTCGGGAAGCGTTTGGACTTCGCCGCGTAGCCGAGCTGGGCGCGCGAGAGCTGCATCAGGTCGGTCGAGTCGCCCTGGTCCATGATTGTGAAATCCTTCGCCAGACCGGCGGCGGGCCCGAATTTTCTGAGCAGGCGGTGGGCCGTTGCGTGGAATGTGCCGCCATGGACTTTCTTGCTTTTTCCTCCCACGAGGCGCTCGACGCGAGAGAGCATCTCCTGGGCGGCGCGTCGGGTGAAGGTGAGCAGGAGAATGCGGTCGGGGTTGACGCCGCGGTCGATGAGGTGCGCGACGCGATAGACCAAGGTGCGCGTCTTTCCGGTTCCGGCGCCGGCGATGATGAGCAGCGGCCCGTCGGCGTGCGTCGCTGCCGCGGCCTGCTGAGGATTAAGGTCGGTTGCTATGTCGCGGCCGGACTCGGCGACGATTCTTTCGCGGGCGGCGTAAATCCGGATTGGGCGGGCGTCAGTCATCAGACTCAAAATATGGTGGCGAGACCATGTATGCGGAGGATTTGGGGACATTGCGGACTCAGGACTAACAGCAATTGACGATCGACGATTAATTGAGGATTGCAGACCTACCGCGGGCACCTCTTCCGCAATTTGTCCTCAGTCCGTAGTTAGTCGTCGATCGTCGATGGCAGTGAGTCCTGAGTCCGCAAGGGTCCTGAATCCTCGGTCCTGCCCTACAAAACGAGGGCCGCGAGTGACGACGCATCCACGACAACCGGCGTAAGATCGAAGAGCTCACCAAATGCGCGAGCCGCAATCTCAGCAGCCTTATCCACGGTTGCCAGTGGCGACTGGGAACCATCGGGCAAGCCAGAGAACATTTCGATTTCTCTGGCGATTGACGTCATCGTCACGCCATCGATTCCGCACGGAATTATCAGATCGAAATACGAAAGATCGGTCGTGACATTCAGCGCAAAGCCATGCCACGTGACCCAGTCGCGGGCGTGGACGCCGATTGAGGCGATCTTGCGGCCATTCGTCCATACGCCAGTGAAACCGGTGCTGCGCTCGCCGGGAATCGAATAAGCGGCCAGCGTCCGGATCAGCGCTTCCTCCACCTGCCTGAGAAACCAGTGAAGATCCTGGCGGTGGCGCTTCAAGTCGATAATCGGATAACCGACGAGCTGGCCCGGCCCATGGAAGGTCACGTCGCCGCCGCGCTCGACCTCGAACAGCTCAACTCCTTTCGACGCCAGGAATTCGCTGCTCGAAATGAGATTCCGAGCTTTGGCCGACCGGCCCATTGTGACGACAGGCGGATGCTCGACGAGCAGCAGCATGTCTTCCGGAATTGCCCCGCTGATCCGCTCGCGGGCGAGAGCGCGCTGGAGCTCGAGCGCCTCCTCGTAAGGTGTGAGGCCGAGCGAAACTACCCAGAGCTCACGCATCGGCGTCAGAGATGAATCACCTTTCCGAGCGAATCGAGGCATGCTTCAGCCACCGCTTCCGACAGGGTCGGGTGGGCGTGAATGGCCAGATCGACCTCATCCACCGTGAACTCGTTGGCGCGCGCGACCACCAGCTCGTGGAGTATTTCTGTCGCGTGCGAGCCAATTATGTGAGCGCCGAGTATCTCGCCGTACTTCGAATCGCGGATGATCTTCACGAATCCTTCGGTCTCGCCTGACGTTCGTGCTCGGCCGCTGGCGGAGAAGGGAAACCTCCCAACCTTGTAGTCGAGCTTCTTGTCCTTGCACTGCTGTTCCGTGAGGCCCACGGACGCGACCTCGGGGTGACAATACGTGGCGTTGGGAATGTTTCCGTAGTTCATGAGCCGCACATGCGGATCGCCGGCAAGCAACTCGGCCAGAACCACGCCCTCGCGCTGGCCTTTGTGAGCGAGCATCGGCGGGCCGGCAACGTCGCCGATGGCGTAGATGCCCTTGGCCGTCGTCTCCATCCGCTCGTTGATCTTTACGAAGCCTTGATCGGTTAGCTGGACCCCGGCTTCCTTGAGCCCGAGGTCCTCGATGTTGGGCGCGCGGCCCGCCGCGACGAGTACCTGCTCGACCTCGAGAGTCTGGGTCTTGCCGCCGGCGTCGAGCGTCATGCTGACCGAGCCGGCCCCCACTTTTACGTTACCGATTTTTGCGCCCGTCACGACATCGATCTTCCGCTTCCGGAAGCTTTTTGTCAGCTCTGCCGAGCAGTCGGCGTCTTCCAGGGGGAGGATGGTGGGCGCGATGTCGATGAGCGTCACCTGAGTGCCAAAGGCGCTGAAGACGTCGGCGAACTCGCATCCCACGGCGCCCGCGCCGACGATTGCCATCGTCTTTGGAGCGCTCTCGAGAATGAGCGCCTCATCAGATGAGATGACGGTTTTCTTGTTGAGCTCTAGTCCAGCCTGCGGAAGACCCTTTACCCGGGAGCCAGTGGAGATCACGACCGCCTTTTTCGCGTCGTGCTTCTCCTCCTTTCCGTCGGCGGTCTTCACCGAGACCGAATTCTTGCCGGCGAGCTTTGCCGTGCCCTTGATCCACGCGATCTTGTGCTTCTTGAACAGAAACTCGACTCCCTTGGAGTTCTGGGTTGCGACGGCGCGCGAGCGTTTCATTGCCACGCCATAATCGAACTTCGTCTCGCCAACACTGATGCCAAAGTCGGCCGCTTTCCTGACTTTACTGGCAAGCGAAGCGGACTCCAGAAGCGCTTTGGCGGGTATGCATCCCCACAGTACGCAGGTTCCGCCCAGTCCCTCGCGCTCCACCACGGCCACGGACATGCCGAGCTGCGCGGCGCGGATGGCGCCGACGTAGCCCGCCGGTCCACCGCCGATGAAGATCACGTCATATGAAGACATTTGAGTTTTTCGGGTTACAGGTTTAGAGCACGAGGAGCAGCGGATTCTCTATCAGTCGTCGCAGGGCCTGCAGGAAGCGCGCGCCGGTGGCGCCATCGACGACGCGATGATCGCAGCTCATCGTCACCCGCATCCGCTCGCGGACGACGACGTTGCCGTCAACCACCACCGGCTTTGCCTCGACTCCACCGACAGCGAGAATCGCCGCCTCGGGGGGATTGATGATCGCCGTGAACTCGACGATGTCGAGCATTCCAAGGTTCGATACTGAGAACGTCGCGCCGGTGTACTGCTCCGGTGTCAGCTTGCGCTGGCGAGCCAGGTCGGCGAGCTGGCGAGCCTCGCGTGATATGTCGGAGAGCGTCTTTCGGTCCGCGTCGAAGATCACCGGCGTAATCAGTCCTTCCTCGACAGCTACAGCCATCGCGACATGCACGCGATTGAAATGACGGATGCGGTCGCCCATCCAGTGAGCGTTTACTTCGGGGTGATCGGCCAGCGCATTCGCCACTGCTTTGAGGACGATGTCGTTGTAGGAAACCTTGAAGTCGTCGCCGATCTCCTTGAACGCCGCACGCATCTCGGACGCGCGGCCCATGTCGAATTCCGCCGTGAGGTAAAACGTCGGAACCGGCCCCAGCGACTCGGCGAGACGGCGAGCGATCATCTTTCGGATCTGCGTGAGTGGGATGTCCTGATAGTCTCCCTCGCGGCTGATCAGTCGCTTGACCGGCGGCGCGGCAGCGGTTTTCGGACGTGCCGCGGCAGCCGCCACGGCCGTCTCGATGTCGCGTTTGACGATTCGCCCTCCGGGCCCGGAGCCGCGCACGAGCGCCAGCTCTATGCCGCGATCGGAAGCAAGGCGGCGCGCGAGTGGGGAAGAGCGCTGCCGTCCATTGGCGCCGGTCTGCGGGGGCGGTGGTGCCGGCTGCGCCGGTTGCCCCGGTGCTTGTGGCCGCGGCGCACCAGCGCCCCGTGGCGGCATCGGAGGAGCCGGAAGTGCCACCGGAGCGACGGCGGCAGCGGAGCGAGCGGGCGCCGTCTCTCCGCCGCCTGGCGGAGGCGTGGACGCTTCACCCTGCGGCTCTCCCGGCGCACCCGGAGCCGCCGTCGCAGCCGCCCCAGCTTCGGCTACAATGGAATCGATGTCCTCGTCCGGAGCGGCGATTATCGCGAGCAGCGTTCCAACGGGCGACGCGTCACCCTCGTTGGCGAGCCGCTTCCGCACCACGCCGTCGCCACGCGCCACCAGCTCCATTACCGCTTTGTCCGTCTCCACCTCGGCCAGGACGTCGCCCGACTTCACGGCGTCGCCTTCGTTCTTGAGCCATTTGACGAGGCGACCCTCTTCCATCGTCGGGGACAGCGCCTCCATCACAACCTTGGTTGCCATGATCGTCAGGCGAGGTACATGACTTTCTTCACCGCCGCGATTGCCTTTGCCGCGTCTGGCTTGGCCGCTTTCTCCAGATTCTTCGCGTAGGGCATCGGAACATCTTCCTGGTGAACTCTCAGCACAGGCGAATCGAGATCGTCGAAGCATTCGCGCTGAATGAAGTCCACCACTTGTGCGCCGACGCCGCAGATCTCCCAGCCCTCCTCGAGCACCACGGCGCGATTCGTCTTGCGCACCGAATTGGCGATCGTCTCCACATCCATCGGCCTGACTGTGCGCAGGTCGACGACATCGACGGAGATCCCTTCCTTGGCCAGTGTGTCGGCAACCTGCATTGCCACCAGAACCATCTTTCCATGGCTGACGATCGTGCAGCCGTCGCCCTCACGCTTCAGCTCGGCTTTTCCAAGCGGAATGGTGTATTCGCCGTCCGGTACTTCACCCTTGGTGTTGTACAGCATCTCGCCCTCGAGAAACACCACCGGGTTATCGTCGCGAATAGCTGACTTGAGCAGTCCCTTAGCGTCTGCCGGCGTTGCGGGAGTGACAACCTTGAGGCCTGGGATATGGGCGAGCCAGCTCTCCCACGCCTGGGAATGCTGAGCAGACAGCTGAAGAGCGGAACCATTTGGACCGCGGAACACCATCGGTATGGGGAACTGTCCGCCGGACATGTACAACATCTTCGCGGCGGCGTTGACTACCTGGTCCAGTGCGAGCAGAGCGAAGTTCCATGTCATGAACTCGATGATGGGGCGAAGTCCGACCATCGCCGACCCCACGCCGATGCCGGCAAAGCCAAGCTCGGTGATTGGCGTGTCCACGATTCTCATCGGGCCGAACTCATCGAGCAGCCCCTTCGACACTTTGTACGCGCCGTTGTACTGCGCGACTTCCTCGCCCATGAGAAACACGCGGTCGTCGCGTGTCAGCTCTTCTCTGAGCGCCTGGGTGAGCGCCTCGCGGTAGGTGAGAACTGCCATCGTCAGCTCGTCGTATTCACGAGGACGTCTTCGTAGAGTTTGGAGAGAAGCGGCTCGGGACTCTTGTCGGCGAAATCCCAGGCATCCTGGGCGACTGCCTTTGCCTCTTCGTCGATCTTTGCCAGCTCTCCGTCAGGCAGCTCGCCTTCGGCGTGCATCCTTTCACGCAGCAGGAGAATTGGATCGCGCTTCATGTTTTCGTCCAGCTCCTCGCGTGTGCGGTACGTGCCGCTGGCAGCGTCGGACATCGAATGTCCCATGAAACGATACGTCCGCATTTCGACCAGTGTCGGCAGTTTTTCCGTACGCGCGAGCTGGATGGCGCGCCCCATGACCTCACGCACGGCGAACACGTCCTGAGCGTCAATCGACTCGCCCGGCATGCGATAGGCGGCCGCGCGAGCCACGACATCCTCGTTGGCGGTGGCGCGGGAGATCGCCGTTCCCATCCCGTAACGGTTGTTCTCGATGACGAACACCACCGGCAGCTTCCACAGTGACGCCATGTTGAGCGCCTCGTGGAATGCGGCGATGTTCACCGCGGCCTCGCCAAAAAAGCAAACGCACACCTGATCGCCGCCGCGATACTTGATTGCCCAGCCCACGCCCGCGGCAAGGGGAATCTGGCCACCCACAATCCCATGCCCGCCGAGGAAGTTGACACTCTTCTCGAAGATGTGCATCGAGCCGCCCTTACCGCCGGAGCAGCCATCCTGGCGGCCAAAGAGCTCGGCCATTACGGCGCGCGGGCTCACTCCGCGCGCCAGTGCCTGGCCGTGGTCGCGGTACGACGTCACCACGTAGTCGTCGGGGCGCAGCAGCGACATCGTTCCCGCCGAGATCGCCTCCTGCCCGATGTACAGATGGCAGAAGCCACCGATTTTTCCGAGAGCATACGCTTCGGCGCAGCGTTCCTCGAACCGGCGTTGAAGCAGCATGGATTTCAGCAGATCCTTGCGGAGCTTAGCCTCGTCTTCCGGCGGACCGCCTTCCTTGCTTTCCACTGATGCCGAAGCGGCGGAGGCCGCTGTTGCGCTGCGCGGCGGCTCGCGCTTGAGCGTGTCGGTCAAACGCCCGCCGCCTGCACCTGTTCCCAGGCGTGGTAGCTCGACCGCACAAGCGGGGCCGACTCGACATGCCGGAATCCCATCTCCATCCCCACTTCGTACAGATGCCTGAATTCGTCGGGCGTGTAATACCGGTCGAGGGCGATGTGACTGTCGGATGGCCTCAGGTACTGGCCGAGGGTCAGGATGTCCACGTCGACGGCGCGAAGGTCACGCAAGACCTCGATGACCTCTTCGATCGTCTCACCCATGCCTAGAATCATCCCGGTCTTGGTCGGAATGTCGGGGGCAAAGCGTTTCGCGAACCGGAAAATTTCCATCACTCGCGCGTAGCGCCCACCGGGGCGTGCTTTCTTGTAAAGGCGTGGCACTGTCTCGGTGTTGTGATTGTAGATCTCGGGGCGGGCGTCGAGCACGCTGCGGATGCTGTCCTCGTTGCCCTGGAAATCGGGCACGAGAACTTCGACGGAGCATCCCGGGACCAGCTCATGAATCTGCCTGATGGTCTCGGCGAAGATGTGCGCGCCAAAATCGGGAAGGTCATCCCGGTCCACCGACGTGATGACGGCGTGCTGCAGATTCATCTCAGCGATTGCACGCGCCACGCGCGGAGGCTCGTCGATGTCGTACTTCGGGGGGCGTCCGTGGGCGACTGCGCAGTAGGCGCAGTTTCGCGTGCACACATCCCCAAGGATCATGAAGGTGGCGGTGCCGTGCTCCCAGCACTCGCCGACGTTGGGACAGTGGGCCTCTTCGCACACGGAGTGGAGGTCGAGCTCACGCATCAAATGCTTGAGCCGTATGTACTTCGGCCCACCTGGCGCTTTGACCTTGAGCCACGGCGGCTTGCGGTCCGGCAAGGGCTCCGCGCGGTGGCGTCCCATTATCTGGTATAGCACTTCGTTCATTGGTCCGGAGGAATCTATCCTAAAAGCGGTCCGGGCGAAATCGCGTCAGGTCGTGTTTCGGAGTCTCTCCTGAGGCAATGGCGGCGACGACTTCTCCGGTGAGCGGCGCAAGCAGAATCCCGTTCCGTGAGTGCCCGCATGCATAGATGATTCCGGGGTGATCCGGGTCAGGGCCGATGAGCGGCAGGAGGTCGGGAGTCACCGGCCGCAGCCCGGCCCACGATTTCTGAACGCTGGTAACGCTGAGTGCCGGAGCGATCTCCTCCGACGCCGATCGGACTTTGGCAATTCCATCCACGCTGGTTGTCGCGTCGAAGCCGACATTCTCCATCGTGCTGCCGCCAATTGTCTGAAGGTGCACGCGCGGAACGAGATAACCGCGCGGGCCGTACACCACATGGCGCAGGCCGATCGAGTCATACGCGATCAGCTGGCCTCGCGCCGGCGTGACTGCGCCGGCGAGAGGAGCACCCTCGATGAGTGATGCCCATGCACCTCCGGCGATCACGACGCAGGCTGATTCGTGAAGACCACCGCCGGCAATTTCGACGCTCGGATGCGGCATGTTCCGGCGCACTCCTGCCACTGTCGCGTCGAGGCGCGTGATGAGCGGAGACGAATCGCACATTGCAAGGAGCGCCTGCATGAGCTTCACATTGTCTACGGCGCCGTCGTCCGGGTTCATCACTGCGCCGAGCGCGTGACCCAGAGTCGGCTCGGTGTCTGCCAGCTGAGTGCGGTCCAGCCATTCGGTGCCTGGCAGTGCGGAGCGCTGCAGGCCCTTCACCCCTGCCGCGGTGAGGGCAACCTGGAGAACGCCCAGCCGGTTGAGGGGGACGCGGATGCCCGTCGCGTCGGCCAGAGTTTCCACGTACGAGGGATAGAGGTCGCGCGCGGCGATGGAAAAATCGTGTGCCGGCCCAACGGACCGCTCCACTGAGGGCGCAAGCATTCCGGCGGCAGCCATTGACGCCTCGCCCGGCCGCTGGTCGCTGACGATCAGCACGTTCAGGCCTCGCCGGGCAGCCGCGACGGCGGTGGCGAGCCCGATGACTCCCGCCCCGACAATCGTGACGTCGGCCGTCACCGCCATGGCTGAAACCCGCCCGGCGGGAGTATCGTATAGTTGACATTCCCCGTTATGGAGAGAGCCTCGATGCTCCGCACAATATTGATGACCGGCCTGTTGGTGATGCTCGGCATTTTCGCACTGGGTTTTGTATTCAGCATTTTCGGAACCTTGATCGGCTTGACGTTCTGGCTGCTTGGTTTCGCGATCAAGGCGCTCATCGTGGGTGGCGTCACGTATCTCGCTCTTCGCGTCTTCGCGCCGAACACGGCGCGCCGACTGAGAGATCGCTGGTCAGGCACGAGTATCGATCGCTACTAATGCATCGTGGTACTGCACACACCACGTGGCTATTTATTTTCCGGATTCCAGGCCCTCGACGATCGCCCACGCGAGCATCGGCACCATGATCTCGTGATGGCCGGTTATTTCATATCCCTTTCCGCCGGCATTCGTTGGCCGGATGACGACGTTGACGCGCGGGCGGTAGTGCCGGATCATGTCCATGTCGCAGGTGGTGAAGTTCGTCGGTCGCGGGGCGTTCAGGTTGCGCGCGATGGTCAGTGCCTTGAGGAAAACTTCGGGCATGATCACGGCGCTTCCCAGGTTCAGCACCACACCGCCCTGATCCAGCCCCGGCAGTGAGGCGGCGAGTCGTCTGAAATCGCGATGACTCGTGTCGCCGATCGCGGCGCCATTGGCTGCCGGGTGCTGATGAATGATCTCGGCGCCGAGTGCCGCGTGGACAGTGCAGGGAATTCCGAGACGGTCAGCGGCGAGGAGGAGCGACATCTCGGGATGGGCCAGGGGAAGCTTCTTCAATGCCTGCGCCACTGACTCGCCCATGCCCCACCCGTTGCGCATGCCCTCCACAAACGCCTCGTTCATGTCCCGGCCGGTTTCCTCGGCCATGCCGAAAGTGCCATCGAGAAGACCGCGGGAGACGTCCTCCGACGTTGCCCCGAAGCGCGCGATCTCATAGTCGTGGATGGCGCCCGAGCCATTCATTGCCAGATGAGTGATCACGCCGCGCTCCATCAGATCGATCAGCAGCGGTGCAACCCCCGTCTTCACGACGTGACCACCGACCATCACCACCACCGCGCGCTTGTTGCGCGCGGCACTTACGAACGCGGCGACTACAGCGCGGAAGTCACCGGCAACGAGAACGTCGGGCAGGCTCGCCACGAACGCCGCAAAGGACCGGTCGGCGCCGGGCGGAGCGGCAAACTCCTCGGTACGTACCTTGTTCGGCCGCTGCTCGACTGGAACGGTGCGGACGGAGGAAAGGTCGGCTTCAGGAACGGACGAGCGAGGCGAAGGCGGCAAATCGTTGTCCGCCGTCAGTTTCCCGGGTTCGTCTTCGCTGGCACTGCCGCTAGAGCGTAGGATGTCAGATAGAGGTTGAGGGAGCCGAACGGCAGTTTCGACTTGATCTGCAATACCATGCGCGACGAGTCGTCGGAAAGCCAGACCTCAGCCCTTCCGTTCTCGGAGAAAATGCCGCTGGTCTTGATCAGCGGCTGGACGACTATCGCGTTGAAAGTGCCGGCCGGCACGGTGACGCGCTCCCTCCTCAACACACGAATCGTCACCGGATTCCGGTCAGGAATAAAATAACGGCTGATTTCGTACGTCTGCCCGACAACGAGCGGCAGCGTGCGGACGAAGTAGAGGAATGACCCGTCATCGAGGGGCTGCGCAACCGTCGGAAGAGTTCTCGGTGGCTTGTCGTTGCGCTCGTTGACGTAGAGTCTTTTTTCCGGATAGATCTCGTAACTCTGGGCGCGCTCCTCGGTGCCCTCTTCGAGCTGCTTCAGAAAGCGCAGAGAATAAAAGGTCTCCGTGTCGATCCAACTCTCGAACACGTCATTGACCTTGTAGAAGAATGTGCCGGCCTTGAGCAAGAAGCTTGTGTGCCAGGTGTCGCGGCCGCGAACCCTCTCCACTCCGCGCACTTCCATGGTACCGGTCCCGACTTTCAACGAGCCAAACCTCACGTCGTAAACGAAGCGCTCCCCGGTTCCAAAGGGCACGTGCATGACGCGCTGAGCGAGACGGGGGGCCTGCGCGCCGACCGATGCCGGCGGAGCGGCACCCTGCAAAACTGGCACGGCGACCGCAGGGGCGATCGCCGACAGAAACAGCGCGAGAACGACGCGTCCCACTGCCGGCTGGATCACGAGCCAGTCCTGCGCGAGCGACCGCCTCTCGACCTCCGCCTGGTCGAAACCGAGGTCAACGCTGCGTCAGGGGCCTGCACGGGCCCCACGCCGTCGGAAGTGTCAGTTGTTCCCGTACCGGCGGCGTTCGCTGCGGGCGAGGCCGCCGACGGCGTCAAACCCCGGGCGCGAGGCTCAGCCGTTGGCAAGGTGATCCTGCGTCCGCGTGCGCCCCAGGCAAATCTGTACAAGGCCATCGCATCAGCCACGGGGCGAATCCTGCTTTCACGAACGCGCAGGTCGTAGCGCGGAGCGAGAGACACGGACTCGATGCGGCGCGCGAGCGGCGCGGTGTTCATGAGCAGCTCGACGTTTGCGGCCCAGCCGCTGCTCGTAACCAGCGGTTTTTCGCCGAACGACTTGATGAGATCGCGA
The DNA here is from genome assembly GCA_036513055.1 of Gemmatimonadaceae bacterium. Lineage (GTDB taxonomy): Bacteria > Gemmatimonadota > Gemmatimonadetes > Gemmatimonadales > Gemmatimonadaceae > UBA4720. The sequence continues at coordinate 12,213 of DATBZT010000253.1, forward strand.
AGCAGCGAGATGCGATAAAGCCGGAAGCCGCTGAATGGGTCAGTCACGCCCCTGGTGTTGACGAAGAATCTGACCATCCATGGCGCGAGCATCCGCAGGCGACGAACCGCGGCTGGAGCATCGGCTTCCGCGCGCTCTGTGAGCACAATGTCCGCGCCCCCCTCGAACCGCTTGACCAGCTCGGGGAGATGCTCCGGCTGATCAGTGAAGTCGCCTTGAAGGACGATCATCGCGTCCCGACGCGGATAGCGCGTGCGGCGCGAAACCTCGCGGCACAGCCGGTCCAGGGCATGCGCATACCCCAAGCGCGACTCGCTGCGGAGGACTGTCAGCGGCGCAATCTCGGCATATGGCTCGAGACGCTCACGGGTGCCGTCGGTGCTGCCATCATCGTAGACGACAATCTCATACTCGCGCGAGTATCCCTGGAACACCTTTCGGATGCGCCAGAGCAGGACCCCGATGGTCGGACCTTCGTTGTAAGTGGGGATGCAGATGTAGAGCAAGCGGCCTGCCGGGCTTAGTCGACGTGACTCCGCATAATAGACGCGGACGAACGGTTCTCGCTACCTGAAAGTAGCTGATAGTACACCGCCTCCGTTTGTTGGGTCATGGCAGCCGCGCTGAACATCCCGGCGCGGACGCGCGCCGATTCGGCGAGACGCTGCCGAAGTGGCGCGTCGTCGATAAGGCGGCGCGCGGCTTCAGAGAACGCGGCGATGTTCTCGGCCTGAACGAGCACGCCGCTGACGTCGTCCTCCACAACTTCCGTGATGCCGCCCACCCCGAACGCAACGGGCGGGACTCCGAGCGCCATCGCGTCTATCACGGAAGTGCCAAGTCCTTCGGCGCGCGCGGGATGCCAGAGAACGTCGAGTCCGGCAACGGCGGGAATTATGTCCTCAACGAATCCGGCGGAAAATCCAGCGACGCCGCCAACGTCGACTACTCCCGTTCTGTCACCGCCCAGGAGGAGAATCCGAGTTCGGTCCCGCACATCGGGCCCGAGTCCGGCGGCAATGCCGGCCAGCTCGGCAATTCCCTTCTCGGCGGTCATCGCGCCGACGACGCCGCAAATCACGCTGTCGGCCGGCCAGTCGAGCTCGGAGCGCCAGTTGCGGGGCACGACTCCGGCGGGCGGGGACTCGACACCCGAGTGGACGACAAGTATCCGCCGCTGGTCGATGCCTGCTTCCACCATCGCGTTGTTGACGGCGACGGAAACCGCAATGAAGCGCGACACGCGGCTGCCGTATTTGAGCCGGGTTGCTTTTGGAATGAACGGAACCCGACGGGTGACGACCAGAGGAGGACTGCTCCGGCCGATGAGTGAGATGCGGGCAATGGCGTGTGATCGGGCATCGTGGGCGTGGACGATGTCGGCGCCGGATTCGCGGATTCGTGCGCGGACAGCCAGCGCTGCCCGCAGGTCCCAATCGGCGCGCATTGGAACCGGTTCGGCCGCGAGTTCCGCCAGGTGAGCCCGCCGCAAAAGCGGAGAATCAGGCGGGGCCAGGATGAGTGGCGCATGTGCCCGCAACGCGAGCCCTTCCGCCAGCAGGAGCACCTGGCGCTGGCCTCCGCGCCACTTGCGACCGGAATCGATATGAAGAACTCGGAGCCGCCTCAACCCTCTTCCAGCCGGACAGCGAGCGCCCGGAAAAGTCCGCGATCCCAGGGCTCAGGGGAATCGTTCATTTCTTCAGGGTGCCATTGAACAGCTACCGCCCACCAGCCGGGATCGTCGCTTTCGACACCCTCGATGATTCCGTCGGGCGCACGGGCGGTCACGCGCAGGCCGGGAGCGGGCTCGAGGATGCTCTGATGGTGGAGCGAGTTGACGGAGATTCGCGTCCCGCCAACGGCTGCCGCGATCCGTGAGTCCGGCTCGATGATCACCTCGTGAGTTCGCGCGTCGCGCGCGTCGTCAGTGTAGTGTGACAGGGCTCCGGGAACACACGAAGGAATATCCTGAATGAGCGTGCCGCCGAGGGCAACGTTGAGAAGCTGGGGACCGCGGCAGATTGCCAGCACCGGCTTCCGGGCCTCGCGTGCCGCCAGCACAAGAGCTATCTCAGTCTCATCGCGCTGGCGATTCACTGGTCCAAGTCGCTCATTTCGCTGTTGTCCATACAGCTCGGGATCGACATCTTCGCCTCCAGTGAGAACGAGGCAATCGGCGGCTTCGATGATGCTTCGCGCCGCGCTCGGGCTGGCGAGGGGTGGAATGACCATTGGTACGAGCCCTGCCATCTCGAGGGCAGTGATGTATGCGGTATTGAGCCGGACGCGATGAACTTCTCCGAGGCGGGTGTCGGATGTCGCAGTGACGGCAACGGTGTGGGCCGCCTTTCCGGTGGCGGCACTGGGGGACGAATCGGGCATTCCATCAGCGAGCGTTGATGTCACGTTGAGATCTCTCAGAGTCGTCTTGTTTGCCTTCGCGCTTGCGCGTCCCGCTCTACTTACGGCCCAAAGTCTGGAAGTGCTGCCGGTTGCATGCAAGGGCCAGATAATCAGCCGCATCGAGGTGCACACGCGGCCGCCGTTTGATATTGCCGGCTCGAGGGTGGCGCAACGGCTCGCGCGGCGCGTCACGCAGCTTCACGCGACGACAAACCCGGACATCATCAAACGCTTCCTTGCATTGCAGCCAGGCGAGCCGTGTGACGAATTGAGACGTTCGGAAACGGAGCGCATTCTGCGAGCCCAGCCCTTTCTTTCCGAAGCGTCGGTACTCGCATATCCCGACGCCGACGGCCGGGTGTTTCTCAACGTCCAGACCGTCGACGAGATATCTCTCATTCTGGGCGGCGGCGTCTCGTCCAAATCTCCCTACTTGCGCGGACTCAGAATTGGCGAGGCGAACCTGCTCGGCGAGGCGATGAGTGTCGCCGCCGACTGGCGATACAGCCCCGATTTACCGGATGTATTCACCTTGCGCTTTACTGATTATCAGCTGGCGGGACGACCGTACCAGCTTCATCTCGATGCGGCGCGGCGCGAGCATGGTAACGACTGGGGGGTCGAGGCAAGCCACCCCTTCCTCACGGATCTGCAGCGGGTTTCCTGGCGAACTACCGCGGGCTCACGCAATGATTTCACGCGCTTCCGGCGTCCCGACGGCACGTCCCTTTTTCTTCCCGTCGGACGGGAATACGGCGACATCGGCGGAGTGACACGCATCGGGCGGCCCGGACGGATTGCGCTGGTGGGTGCCTCGTTCTCGTACGAAAGCGAATTGCCCGGCTCGACCCCCATGATAGTGATTCAGCCGTCGAAACAGTTCGAGCCCCGGCCCGACAGTCTTCTTTCCGGGCGCTACATATCGCATCGCACAACGCGGATCAATGCACTTTTCGGCGTTCGCGACGTGAGCTTCATGCAGGTGTCAGGCTTCGAGTCGCTCGACGGATTTCAGGACATGCGCAAGGGTGTGGAAATTGCGACCCTGATCGGCAGCGGCATCGAGGCGCTCGGAGGCACCGAACGGGATTTGTTCGTCTCCAGCGATGTCTACACCGGGTTCGGAACGCCGCGCGCTTTTGGCGGAATGGAAGTCCGGGCGGAAGGGCGCAAACCGGAAGGAGGGGCCGAGTGGGACGGGCTACTCGCCAGCGGTCGCGCTGCCGTCTATCTCCAGCCGGCGGCCGGCAACACCATACTCGCCGACGCCGAGTGGAGCGCGGGATGGAGGCAGAGATTGCCCTTCCAGCTTTCGTTCGCCGACAGGGATGGTGGCCCTCTCGGCTATCGAACCTCTGCGCTGGCCGGCGGACGCCGGCTTGTAATGCGACTGGAAGACCGCATCTACCTCGGACCGCTGAAGCAGCTTGCGTCCATCGGAGTCGCGCCGTTCGTGAACACGGGAGAGCTGTGGGCGGGCGATGCTCCGTTCGGCACCACCACAGGTGTCAAGTTCTCGACAGGCATCAGCCTGCTCGCGGCGGTGCCGCCGAAGTCACAGCGGCTCTGGCGCCTCGATCTCGCGTTTCCGATCCAGCCGGCGTACGGCGCGAAGTGGCAGCTCCGCCTGACGAGCTACAACTTCACGCGGATGTTCTGGCGGGAGCCCAACGACGTTGCGCGAAACCGCGAGCGCGCCATCCCGACGAGCATCTTCAACTGGCCGTAACCTCAACGACTGCCACAAGAAACACAGAAACACAGAAAACTGCGGGAATTTCTTGGGGAACTGAGCCCGTTGCCTATGAGTCATTCCGCAGTCTGAAGCTGCAGTTGCCGTTGTTGTTTAAAACCAAAAAAAGGACTTCGCTCGCGGGCTGAACTCTTCGCACCGCCGCGTGGCTTTCTGTGTTTCTGTGTTTCTTGTGGCAAGCCGTGGCTTCTACACCTTGACGCTCTTGGTGAGGCGTTTCAGCATCGGAACAAGCAGGAGCAGCAGGAACGCCGCGCCGAACGACGTCGCCACGGGGATCATGTAGAACTTCGCGAGTTTTGGAATGTTCTCCGTCTGCGATGCGAGATAGCCGCCCAGCTTGTTCGCGGCGGCGTTCGCGAGAAACCAGACTCCCATCAGCAGCGACGCGAAGCGCACCGGCGCGATCTTGGTGACGTACGAGAGACCCACCGGAGAGAGTGACAGCTCGCCCCATGTGTGAAATGCATACGCCATCGTGAGCCAGAGGGCGCTCACCTTCACGCCGGTATCGGCAATGTTTCCGGCGGCCACCATGAAAAGAAAGCCGGTTCCGAGCAGAACGAGCCCGATGACCATCTTCAGCGGTGTAGACGGTTCCTTGCCACGACGCCCGAGGTTCACCCACAGGCCGGCGAACAAAGGCGCGAAAAGGAGGATGAAGAGCGGATTGACGGCCTGGAACCAGCTCGATGGGAAAGCAAACGACCCGATGCTCAGGTTGGTGTGCCGGTCGGCGAAAAGGTTCATCGAGCTTCCAGCCTGCTCGAAGGCCATCCAGAAGAACACGACAAAGAACGCGACGATAAAGATGGCGAGCACGCGTTTCCGCTCCTCGCCCTTGGTGCCGATTATCGTCGTGCCTACGGCTGCTCCGATGATCACGCCGAACATGTACCCGAGCCACCCACCGTGCAGCAGGAATGCGAGCACCAGGCCGATGGCGGCGCCGCCGATCCCCGGCACGATGTTGATGTTCTCGTGGGCAACAAGGGCTTCTGCACCGCGTGCGGCGGCGTTCGCCT
>DATBZT010000254.1:0-18675 GCA_036513055.1 Gemmatimonadaceae bacterium
GCTCCCGACGAATGGATGAGCGATGAGAACTTCCGGCTGGGCATGATCGCGATGGCCGTGCTGTGGGACGAATACGGAAGGAACGGAAAGGCCTAAATCCTTCCAAATTGCCACAGAAACACAGAAACACAGAAAGCCACCAGGCGCTGCGAAGAGTCCGGCCCGAATAGAAAGTCCTTTCTTCTTGGGTTTAAACAGCAACAGCAACAGCAACTTCAGACTGCGCCACGATCCGTAGGCAACGGGCGCAGTTCACAAAAAACATTCCGCAGTTTTCTGTGTTTCTGTGTTTCTGTGGCAAAGCAGATCTAGGTCACGGGATGCTGTGGGCCCGCGGCGCGACGGCAGGACGCGGAACTCCGATCTGCGCGAGAGACTTCCTCGCCTGCTGCCGCCGGAAATTCCATTCGAACCAGCGGTCATCGCGTAACTGGCGACCGCTGCCATAACGCGAGACGAGCGCCTCACGAAGCTCCGATCGGGCGGGCTCGGCAAGCGTCGACAATCGCGACACAAGCATCGGGACCGCATTGAGCGAGAGATTCCGGGTGAGATAGTCCACGTCGAGATTGCCGCGCGCAGCCGGCCTGTCGATGTTCGCGTCGGCGATCCACGCCTCGTGGTTCCAATAGACGAGAATCGTGAATGCCGCGACGGCGACGCTGAATACACGACGAAAAAGACGGCCGGTGTCGAGCTCTCCGGACACCTCGGCTACCAGCGCCACCAAACCGGCAGCCAGGACCAGCATGTACGCCTGGGCGTACAGTCGCGAAACCGTATAGCCATAAGCGGCTTCGTAGAGCGACACGCGATGAAACGCGGATGCCAGCATGATGGCATCCGCGATAAGCAGCGCCAGCGCAATTGCTTTCAACTTTCCCGCGTGACCGTCGATCTGCCCGTATCGCTCGGTGAGCACGATGAGTAGCACTGAGAGGGTCACAACGATGGTCAGCTCTCCAAATCCACGCTGAGCATACTCGGCGAACGACATTCCAGAGCCGGGAACGCTCGGAGTGTTGCCGAACAGGTAGCTGAGCTGGACGGCAATGAAAAGCCAAAAAAGCCCAGTGACACCGGACACGAGAATCAGCCGCTCCGTGGCACCCAGCAAGTGATCCGAGCGGGCAGTGGAGCTCAGGGAACCAGCGGCGTGAGACGGGACGGGCGCGAGCTCACGCGCGGCAAAGCTGTAGGCTCCCAGCACCACTGGCAGCAGCACACAGAAAAAAACAAGACGAGGGATGAACGACCAGGCGGCGACGATTCGCGCAACCTGGTCGCGCCAGATCGCAAATATCGGATCTGCGCCGGCGAGGAGCAGCGCGAAGAAAAGAAGGACGGGAATGGTGATGGCGAGTCCACGTACCGTGGCCCGCGCCCGCGGAGAGCGAAACGTGCCCGAGAGGTCCACTACGCGCCGGAAGGATTCACCGGCCGCGTTTCCAGCAGCAACAATGGGCGAGCTGATGACAAAGGGGGCGGAAATGCGCTCGACGGCAGGAGCAATCGCCAGCAGCATCCCGAGCGAAAGAAAGAGAATTACGGCGAGGCAGATGAGCCCGTGCATCACAGGGTCGGCGGTGATGCCTGCGCCTGCCGCGAGCAGGGTTGCGATGGCGCACACGAGCAGGGTGACCGTGTCGAGCGTTCCCCGGGCACGGGCGACGAGGACAAGGCCGACTGATGCCGCTGCAATCCAGAGTCCCCAGTTAACTCCGGGCATGGCGTCGTACATGATCCAGGCCCCGAGCGCGGCGACTATCAGTGCCGCGGTCCAGACGAGCCGCGGGTTATCTCTTGCGAGTCCTGCATCGGCAACGCTCACGTCATCCCCGTTTCTGGGTGTGACGTAATATTCGTATGGTTAATCTATTTTAGCAAGTACTTTATAATACAAAGTCACTAGCTAGAACCGCCATTCACGGATGAGGAAGAGCCCGAACACGCTCGTGGTGACCGGCTGCTGCAGGGCGAGGCTCGGTTCGGGAAGGACGAACCGCGGCTCGATGCTCGTCTCGAGGCTGTAGCCTTTCAATCCTCCAAAGCGATGCTGCAGATAGATGCCCGGCCGCTTCAGCGCCTGCGGGTCAGGCCGGAACTGGAGTCCGACAAATGTGTGTGACTTGATGTACTTCCCGAATTCGACCTCCGTGCCGCGGAGGAACCCGCCAACGTCGGTCTGCACGTCCGCCGGAGTGATGTTGAAGACGTCCGCACCAAGCGTCCGCGCTGCCTCGCCGGCCGCCTGGTCGGCCATCACGCCGAGTGCTACGCCGGCCAGCTGCTGGGTGGCGAGAGCGGCACCGGCGCCGATGAGGTTGCTGCTGCTGCCCACTCCCGACGCCTCGAGCTGAAGCAGCGACGACGACGACCGGCCAAAGGCCAAGTAGCTCAACAGATCACTCTGCGGGATAGGCGGCTGGGCATCGCTCGATAGCGAAATACGGGGATTGAGAAGCGTTCCGCCGATGGTGATGCTGATGTTGATCGCTTCGCGCGACGGCAGCCGCACTTCATAGGCGCCGGTTACTTGAAGCGTGGGGTTCAGCTCGCCAACGTTGACGAAAGTGGCCGAGCCCCGCTTGATGGTAAAGCGCTTGGTGAGGAAGCGGTACTCGCCCCGCTCGCTGAGCAGCACGCCGTCGAGTGTCAGCGACTCCTTGGCCCGGTTTACGTGAATCACAAGGTCGTCATCGCTGTAGACCTCCACGTTGGCGTCGCGCGACCTGACAAACACATCGCGGTCGACGCGGAGGTTCACGTCCATTCTGAGGTTTGCCAGCAGTGGCGATTGTGTCGGAAAGATCTCCCTGTTGCTGGCCACGGCGGTGTCGAGGACGCTGAACAACGCGGGATCGCTCGCGCTGATGACGGTCTTGCCCTCTGATTCCGGGATGTATACAACGCCTTCCAGAATACGAAGCGTTCCCGTGACGTACGGCTGGTCGAAGCTGCCCACAACGGATATGTCGGCGCTCGCCGTCAAGTTGCCGCTGTCGTTGTTGAGGATAAGGGCGTTGTTGGCAAACCCCTTGAGATCGAACGTCGGATTGCGAAGTGCTCCGATGCCAATGCCGCCTGTGATCGCGATTTTGCCACCGCTCCGTGCGATGAGGGAGTCTATGACAACGGTATCGCGCAGCATTCGGATGGAGCTGCTCACTCCAGTGAGATTGAGCCCGAGCGGAACCACCCGGAGCTGGGCGTCGACGAGACTGAATTGTCCGGTGAGCTCCGGATGATTGAGCGTGCCGCCGAGCTTGAAGTTCGCCACCGCATGCCCGCGCAGGTCACTGAACAGTGTGTTCACCTGCGGGACGAAATCCAGCGGCAGACTGTCGGCCTTGATCGCCAGATCGATCTGGCGATTGGCCGGGAACCGGGAGCCGGTCACGCCGGTGAACGCGAGATTGATTGGAATCGTTCCCGATGCAACGAAGAATGGAACTTCGCCGGGCTTCATCGCTTCGGCGCGACCGGTGAGCGTCTGGTTGGCGTAACTCAGCGTGCCGTGCAGCTCGGGGACCGCAGACCCGTTGTACCTCAGATTCTGCGTTCCAAAAGCGCCACGCAATGTCGGGTCGGCAGCGGTGCCCGACGCGTGCACATCGAAGGACACGAATCCCTGTGCATCGACGCTGCTCTGCGCGAGAGCAATCAGGTCCTGGACCGCAAAGTTGTCTACTGCCACCTCGAAATTGGCCGAGCCCTCCTTGGGCAGCAGTCCATTGACGAAGATTCGGCCGGTGCCGCCGTTTCGAAGCTCGAGCTGGGAGACTTCGTATCCGGCAGGCCCCCAGTGAATGCCTGACGGGTGTACGCTCGCCCACACGGTCGTATCGAAGCGCAGCTTCAAATCATTCAGGCGAAGCTCGTTCTGAGCCTTGTTGAGGGTGTAGTCGGCGTTGGCGCTGTAACTGTTCTGCGTGTCCTGGTGGATTTCGAGCGAAACGGTCCCGAGCGGTTTCTGGTAGTTCAGCGCCGCCTGAACGCTGTCGAGGTGGAAGCCGGCCGCCACCAGATCAGTGGCATTGGCGTTGATTTTCACGCGCGACTGCGGCGTCAGCGCGTTGGTCCACGAATAATCAGCGCGAAACTTCCGCACGGTGCTGCCGAGTGCGACGATATTCTCTCCGCTGGCTGTCCCGGTGGCTCCAAAGTTGTGGACGTTGCCGGTTGCGACGCCGTCGGCGCGAACCGAACCCGAGACCTGCGCGCGGTTCACGACTCGCGGAGTGTCAACGGGGGCGCGAGGCGCCGGCGCCCGTCCCGTCACCGCCCGCTCCACTTCGGTCGCCTCGGCGAGCCGTGCCGAATCCCGTTGCGCTCGCGAAAGCCGCCCGGCGAGTATGGCAGGGCGCGGGGGAACCTCGCCCTTTTGTGCCGGAAGGAACGACGCAATCTGGGCGAGAGAATCGATGGCGACATGGTATCGCAGATCACCGCTCTTCCCACGTGCCAGGCCGAAAGTTCCGCTGGCGCTGGCAACGCCCTGCGGAACGGCCAGCGTCAGCGTGTCTACTCTGGCGATTCCGTTCGCCGCTGTAAGCCTGACTTTGAGCGAGTCGACGGACAGCGTGTCGTACGAGGAGGCGCCGAAGTCGGCGACGATGCGGGCGTTCATCGTCGCCGGGTCGAATCCTTGTCCTGTCGCTGTCGCCGTTCCCGTGAGCGAGGTGCGCGGAGCCTTGGCGATGATTGCGTTGGCGTTGAGCAGATTTGTTTGCAGCGACACGTCGTAACCCTTCTGCGCTCCGGCGAGGCTCAGCCGTCCGGTGAGGCCGGCGGAGCCGCCGTCCGGGAACGCGAGGTCTGTCTTGATGGCCAGATCGCGAGTGGTGCCGGTGAGGCGTATCGGTCCGGTGGCGGAGCCGAGCAACCCGAGCGCGGGTGCGAATCTACCGGCGGTCGCGAGCGACAGTGGGTGCAGCCGCGCGTCGATATCGAACCACGCGCTGGCAAGCGACGCGCCGCGTGGATTGCGCACGATTCCGGTGCCGGTGATGCGCGATACGCTTCCTCCGTCCACGTGAGTGATGTCCGCACGGGCCACCATTCGCGTCGTCGTCGATCCGTTCAGCGTTGCAGTTCCGCTCAGCGTTCCACCAAGGGGAAGCTTCGGTGCCATTGACTTGGCAAGATTCATCTGCAGCGGCCGCAGCGTCAGGTGGAGGTTGGTGGCGTTGAACACGCCTTTCCCGAATCCCACCTTACCCACCGCGAGGATTCTGCTTCTTCCCGACGCGCGATCATCGAACGTGACGTCCGTGTTCACGTCCATCGCTTTCTGCTCGCCTTCAGCCGCCAGCCGGCCATTGAGAATTCCGTGTCGCGGTGGCTTGACGAGTGGGAACAGCCGCTGAATCAGGTGAGTGTCGAGATTGGCGAACTGAAAGTTCGTGTCGTGGAGCGTAAACCATGTGTCCGTCATGGTCAGGCCCAGCTTGCCGCGGAGATGCGAATCAGCGAGCTGGACGTCGGCATTCTGTGCGACGTAGGTACTCGTATCCGCCACCCAGTCGAGTGCGAAGTCGAGCTTGCCCGTTCCCTTCTCTGGGATTCGCGGCGATATCCAGCGCAGGTCCGCCGCAGCGACGGGATCGGCGCGAAGCCTCAGGCGGAGATTGTCGTTGTCAAGAGCGTATCGTCCCGATCCGGCAAGGCGGCTTGCCGGCAGTACCGCGCGGGCACTCGACCACCACACTGAATCAGTCGTGAAGTCGAACTTTCCGACCAGCGATTTCACGTCGATAACCGGTGGCTTGAACGGCTCGGCAATGCCGGTCGCGAACGCCACGTCGGCAAAGCGTGTCTTGTATGCCGGATCTTCCAGGCGAAGCACCGGGATCTTTGCCTGAAGGTGATGGAACGACGAAACCTTCTGATAACCGCCAGCCACTTTCTCGAGGCGATACCGCCCTTCGTCACTCAGTGCGAGCTTGAGAGCGGCAGCCGCCGCAGCGCCGTTGAGCTTCGTGTTCACCGACCAGGGAGAGCGAAGTGTCAACTCGCCATCGACTATCGTGGTGTTGGTGAACCGGATCCAGGTGCCCCATCCAGTCTTCTCGCGTCCGCGCGGCGTGAGCGTATCACGGGGGAAAATCCGGTCCCAGTTCCACTTCCCGCCGGGCTGCCTGTCGAGAACGACCACCGGATGATACAGCCGCAGGTTGTCGAGCTCGATGTGTTTTTGTCTCAGCGTGTTCAAGCCGTAGCCGCCCGCTGCGGAGTCAACCCTGATGAACGGGGCGCCGCTGCTGTCGGTGACGCTCACGTCGTGAGCGATGAACCCGTTGAGCAGATTGCCGGAGATACGACCGATTCTCACCACGCCGTGCGAGTTGTTCTGAATCAGCGCCTCGAAGCGCTTGCGCACCTGCTCGTGACCCCAGTCGGTCTCGGTAATGGCGTACACGCCGATCAACAACAGAAGCGCGATTGCGGCGATTACTGCCAGTGTTCGGATGAGATGCTTCCTCATCAGAATGCTTCGCCGATTGAGAGGTGCAGCGTGAGTCGATCGAGAACGCCGTTGAATCCGCCCCTTACCGGGTGGTACACGCGTCGCTGATCGAGTGTGACGAGACGCGACTGGCCATTCACGACGGCTTCAGTGACAACCGGCAGCGTTTCGCTGAGCGCCGGATTGATCCCGAAGTCAACGCGTATCGGCCCCACCTGGGAGAGATACCGCACGCCAAAGCCCGGGGTGATCGCGGCCTTGCTCCGTGGAAGGTCTGGATTCACTCGCTGTGATACATAGCCGGCGTCGATGAACGTCGCACCGAGGACCTTGTCCCCGTAGAGGGGAAAACGAAGCTCGACGCTTCCTTCGGCGACGATGTTCCCGCCCAGCGGACGGGGCTCGAAATCCCGATCCTTGAGCGAAGCCGCGTTCGGATCGCAGGCGGTAATCGGCGTTGCTTCGGGGCATCCCGACGTTCCGCGTCGCAGCGTGCTCGCGGGTATTGTGAGAATTCGTGGCCCGAGCTGGTTCTCGCCGTAGCCGCGCACCGACCTCGAGCCGCCCGCATAAAAGCGTTTTAGAGGATGCAGCACATCGGTGTCGGAGCCGATGCCGACTGCCTCGCCCGTACTGGCGAGGGCATGCACCCAGCCAAGCCGCAGGTGCGCACCGAGCGCGCCTCGCTTTCTGAACGGCCGGAACGCTGCACCATCGGCCGACGCCCGGTTGTAGCGAAAGTCCGAAGCTGTGATCGAAGACGCATGCTCGGCGTCCACGGTCGCGCGCAGGCCGTGCGTGGGCTCGAATGGATCGTTGGTGCGCTCGACGGACGAAGTCAGCGTGAACGGCGACAGCCGGTGCTGCGCGCGCAGCGCGGTGAGGGTCGAGCTGTCGCAGACGCCGTAGTTGATGCAGAAGTAGACGTCGCCCGCCTCGAGGCGCGTCATTTCGAACGTGTAGTTTGCGCTCGCCGGTGCCCGATCGGCCACCTGGCGTGTGAATGTGATCGTCGTTCCAAAGCCGCGATCGACGTAGATGCCCGGCGCACTCCGCCGATGTGCAAAGACGCCCGTGGCAAGCTCGTTCTCATGTGATCCGAACCACGGCTGGCGAAGACTTATGCTGGCGTTGTAGGTCGGCGTGAAATAGCGCGACCGGTCGCTGCCGATGTTGATGGTGGAATTCCGGAAGATGCCTCGTCCGTTGAGTGATCCTGAGAAGAGGTTGCCTACTGCCGCCTGAAACTCGAGGCGGCGGGCTGCACCAAGAAAGTTGTAGTGAGTGTAGCGTCCCTCTACCTGGAAGAAATCAATGGTGTTGAAGCCGGCACTGACCCGTGCGTCACGGAGCGGAGCTTCCTGGACCGTCACGACGACGACCTTGGTCGAGTCTTCCTGCTTCGGGATTTCGATAGCGGCGCGGCGGAACAGGTTCGACTCGTAAAGTGCCCGCTGACTCTTGAGCAGCTCGGCCCGGCGGAACAGATCGCCGACCTTCATCGTGAGCGATTTACGGATGGTGCGCTCGGTGATCCGGTTCTCGCCCTCGATCACGATGTCGCTGATCGTCGCCTTCCAGCGCGGATTGACGTTGATTTTCACCGACGCCGAGCGGGCCGCCGAATCGAGGACAATTGCCGGCTCGATGACGGCGTCGGCGTAACCTTTGTCCCAGAGACTCTGCTGGAGATACACGACCGTGGAGTCGAGTCGCAGGAGATTCAGCGGTGTGCCTTTGCCGAGCACCACCCGCTTGCCGACTTCCGTGGCGCTGAGTACCGGCTGTGCCTGAACGACGTCGATCGCCGAGACGAGAGTCGGTGGGCCCTCAACGATATTGAAGGTGATTGCGACCTCGTCGGTCTCCTTCTGGGTCACGAGCGTGTCGACAGTGGTTTCGCGAAATCCGCGCTTGTAGTAAAAGACGCGAATGCGCAGCACATCGCGCTTCAGCTCCGCGGGCTCGTAGCGGACGCGCTTGAAGAAGTACTTCGACTTGCTGAGCACGCAGATCGGCTTCAGCACGAGCGAGATGCAGTGGTTTGGCTCGGTCGCGATGTTAATCAGCAGCTCCGGCAGCTTGACCGCGTGCACGCCGTTGACCGTGAGGCTACCGACCTCCATGACTGGGGGTGGTTTCCTGGTGACGGGTGGCTGTGACCCGAGAATTGTGGGGAGTGCTGCAACGACCGCAGACACCCCAAACAGCTGCCGAAGACCGGACCGCATAGTGCCCCCCAAAGAGCAAGGGGCGGGCCGGTTGCTAGAGGCCTTCCAGAAGGGCGTCGTTATTCGGGGTGGCGGCTATCCGCTTGATGAGCCATTCCATGGCCGAGGTCGATGGCATCTGCTGGAGTCCCCGCCGCAGGGTGTAGACATGCTCCAACTGGTTTGGCTTGAAGAGTTTGTCCTCGCGCCGGGTGCCACTGGTGGAGACGTCGATCGCGGGGAATATCCGCTTTTCAGCCAGGGACCGGTCGAGCTTGATCTCGCAGTTTCCGGTGCCCTTGAATTCCTCGAAAATGACGTCGTCCATGCGCGATCCGGTCTCCACCAGTGCGGTGGCGATGATCGTCAGGGATCCGCCTCCATGCTCCGGGGCAACCGACCTGGCCGACCCGAAGAACGCCTTGGGCCTGGCCATTGCCGTTGCGTCGAGCCCGCCGCTCAGCGTGCGTCCGGTGCCGCGCTCGACGGTGTTGTACGCGCGGGCCATGCGGGTGATGGAGTCGAGAACGATGACAACGTCCTTGCCGAGCTCCACCATCCGGCGCGCCCGCTCGAGCACCATTTCGGTGACGTCGGTGTGGCGCACCGCCGGCATGTCGAAGCTGGAGGCGACGACTTCGCCGTATCCCCAGGTGATCATCTCGCTGACTTCCTCGGGACGCTCGTCGACGAGGAGCACGAGGAGAACGGCTTGTGGATGATTGATCGCCACGCCTTCGACAATGGCCTGGAGGAGCATCGTTTTTCCGGCGCGTGCCGGAGCGACGATGAGTGCCCGCTGGCCATAGCCGATTGGAGCGATCAGGTCGATCGCGCGACGCGTGAGCTCGGGTCCGCCCTTGGCAGGCCGGCCGGTCTCCAGAGTGAGCTTGCGTTCCGGATACGACGCGATGAGCGAGCCGAAGTCCGGGCGGCGGGGAGCGAGCGAAGGATCGTCGCCATTGATCTGCGTTATCTCAGCGACGACGATGCGGCCACGATGATCGCGCCCGGTTGTCGCGAGTAGAGAGTCGCCACGGCGAAGACCGTACTGCCGGGAGAGATTCGGCGGAACGTACGCGTCGCCGGGATCGCTCAGATAACTGTTCGCGGCCCGGCGGATGAACCCGCCTTCGCGCTGCGGATCGTACCATCCTGTGGACTCGCCGTCCGGAACGATCGGCGCCATTGGCTGTCGCGGCGCCTGGTCGCGCTGTTGCGGCTGCTGCGGCCGGTTGTTTCGCCCACGTCCGCGCGGATTGCGCTGGTTACGCCTTCCGTTGCGGGAATCCCGGTCGTTCTGGGGACGTCCGCCCTGCGCGCCGCCACCGTATGGCTGTTGGCGCTGATTCTGGTTTTGCTGGTTTTGCTGGTTTTGCTGGTTGCCGTACTGCTGCGGAGATTGCTCCGACGTCTCGGACGGCGGCGGCCCCGTTTCTACGGAGCTGCTGAAGCCGGATGAGTCGTCTGAATCGCTGCCGTTCGCATCGCTGCGCGGCACGGGGATGTCGAAGTTGTCGTTACCCGACACGGGTGGTTCCATGGGTTCTCGGTACGGATCAGCATCGCCGTACGGTTCGTTGGCGCGAGGGCCGGACGGGCGTTGCCCTCGGCCGCGACGAAAAGGACGTCGGCGTTCGTTCATTAAGTTGTGGTGTGGCAGGGAATCAAGTAGCGCGACAGGCTGTCGCGGCTGGCGCGGGCTGGACTCACGCGGCGGACCGCGACCTCATTCTGTTCGTAGGCGCGCCACTCAGGGCTGCGCTCGTCACAGAATGGTACACCTGAGCAATGAAATTGTCCAGCAACCCCATGAATGACACTCCACATTCGATAGATGAACTCGAGCGCGCCGCGGCCGAAAGGCCGGATGACGCGCCGGCTATAGTGGCGTTGGCTAACGCTTACTGGCTGGCAGGCCACGGCCCCGACGTTGTTGGCGATCTCGCCTCTCGCGCGATCACCGCCGACCCGGCAAACCGGGCGGCGTGGCATCTGTGGGCTCTGGCGGAATCCGATCCAAGACAGCGGGTCGCACGGTGGCAGCAGGTATCCGCGCGATTTCCGACCGATGATCTGGCGCTGGCAAACGTCGCCGACAACGCGGCGGCCCTGGCCGGCGCCGAACACGATTACGACGCGCTCGACCTGGCGATCGTAACCTACGAGCAGCTTCTCGCCACTGCTGAGCACCCCCAACAGCGCGAAGCGCTCGATACGGCCATCCGGAAACTGAAAAGTTGGCGTTTCTGACTATTTCGCCGGCGCCGCCGGCCTGGCCACCGTCGCTGGATTGCCGTCTGAAACGTATCGATTCCCATTCTTGTCGAGCTGATCCAGCGTGCGCACCGGATCGGCGCCGACTGCTTCGATACGCGTGATGCTGAGCGGGTTGAACTGGGGATCGTAAGGGCTCCGTGTTGGGCCGCCCGATACCTCGAGAATGGCCTCGTTGTTATAGTGGACGACGGTGCCTTTCTTTGGATCGGTCCACGATCCCTGCTTAGCCAGCGCGCGGTTCTTCGGCCAGACCCCGAGAGGAAGAGCGAACGTCCTCACCTTGTAGCCCGGCACGGCCGAGTCGATCGCCAGCTGACCACGGGCAATCTGTTCCTGCACCACGGCGTCGGAGTACTTCGCGAGGTTGGCGTGCCAGAGCGTGTGATTGCACAGCTCGAAGCCCTGGTCGTGCAGGTATCTCACCTTGGGGAATCTCCACTCCGTTTTCTGGCCTTCGATTCCCTTGTCTCCGAAGAACGAACGTCCGGCAGCAGCCCCGGGCAGCATGCAGAAGACCGCTGAATTCGACCAGTCGGGGTGGGTTTTTCTGAAATCGAGCCAGATTCCGAGCCCGCTTTGCGGATCTATCTCGAGCTTTCCGTTGCGCTCGATATAGCTGAACTGGCTCGGTGAGGCGTCGTCGAAAACGAACACAATTGGGGACAATCCGCGCGGCAAGTCGATCTTGCGGTCCAGAATCTGCGAAATCGTCACCGGACGGTAGCCCCGTGCGTAGATCTCTTCGAGGTCGCGGCGGAAATGATTTCGCTCGCGCGCGTAAAGAGCGTCGTGATCGGTGATCAGGTGGTATTCGGCAACGGGGATGCGCCCCAGCTCGTTCGGGGTGCGTGCAGCATCGGCAGCGGTTGTGGCCACGGCGGCAGGTGACATGGAACCAGGAGCCGGCGCGGTGGAATTGCGGGAAGCAGCCGGTGTATCAGTAGTGGCTCCATCGCTTTTGCTGGTGCATGCAGAGACTGACCCGATGAGAAGAGCGCTGACGATACCGGCAAACACTGATTGACTATGCATTGGAAAATAGAGAACCGTCGTGAGTTGATTCTGAAGGGAGCCCTGGTGGCTGCCATCATTGGCGTTTTCGCCTTTGACATATGGCTTGGCACCTGCGGCTTCGGCCAATGTCCGAGTCCACGCGAGATTCAGGCCTACCGTCCTGACGAAGGCGGCCGCATCTACGACCGCAGCGGCCGTCTGATGGGCCGGCTGGCAATCGTCCGCAGGGTAAATGTACCCATCTCGCAGGTATCTGTTCAGGTGCGGCAGGCATTCGTCGCGGCGGAAGACCGTCGTTTCTACAAGCACGGGAGCATTGACTGGCGCGGCTTTTTCCGTGCTTCCCTCAGCAATGCAAAGTCGCTGGGTGTCCGGGAAGGATTCAGCACAATCACGATGCAGGCGGCGCGCAACAGCTTCGTGGTCAACCAGTACAAGAACAGGACGCTCGCAAAGAAGCTGATCGAGCTGCGCGTGGCCCGGCTGATGGAGAAGTCGCTCAGCAAGGATCAGATACTTCAGCTTTACCTGAATGCCATATACCTGGGCAACGGCGTGTTCGGAGTGGAGGCGGCGAGCCGCGACCTCTTCGGGAAAAGCGTGAGCAGTCTCAGCGTCACCGAGGCGGCGATGCTCGCCGCGCTTCCGAAGGCGCCATCGGCATACACTCCGCGGCGCAACCCGCGGCGGGCGCTGGCGCGTCGTAATCTCGTACTCTCGCTGATGGTTCGCGAAGGGTACATATCGCCCGACAGATACCCCGCTCTTGCTGCGAGCCGTCTCCGGATCGCCCGCGACGAGTGGCATCCCGATACATCCGACGATTCGTTCGCGCTCGACGCCGTACGCGCCCTCACTGATTCGGTGCTCAAGGAGAGCGACGAGGACGTCGCCGACATCACGGTTTATACAACCCTCGACGTACGCGCGCAGATTGCCGCCGACCGATCCGTCCGCCGGCATGCGGCAGCGATCCAGCGTGAGTCGAGCGGCTATTACAAAGGCCAGTCGCACGCGATCCAGGGCGCGATGGTGGCCATCGATCCGCGCACCGGCGACATCCGCGCGATGGTTGGCGGGCGCCGCTACGAGCGCGGGAATTTCAATCGCGCGCTGCTCGCCCACCGTCAACCGGGATCGGCATTCAAGCCCTTTGTCTATGCGGCCGCGCTTTCCGCCGGCTACACACCGGCGTCAGAAGTTCAGGATGAACCGGTGGAAGTGGTTCAGGGACGATCCGTGTGGTCGCCGTCCAACTACAATGACGACTACGCCGGCCGCATCACCTTCCGTAAAGCGCTCATGCGTTCGGCCAACGCCGCCACGGTGCGAGTGAGCCAGCTGGTGGGACTGCCGCGAATTATCGAGACCGCCCATAGAAACGGAATTCAAAGCGATATCCCGAATTACCCCGCCATTGCGCTCGGGGCGATCGAAGTGACGCCGATGGAGCTCGTTCGGGCATATGCGCCATTCGCGAACGGAGGATTTCGCGTCAAGCCGCGTTTGGTGAAGCGAATCGAGACACGCGATGGTGACGCTTTGTGGACGAGCGAAATCGAAGCTCCCGTTCCGGTCATGGATCCGCGCGACGCCTATCAGCTGACGTCGATGCTTCGCGCCGTTGTGGACTATGGGACAGGCCGGCCAGTTCGCGATTATGGCGCGAAAGGAATCATCGCCGGCAAAACGGGCACAACCAACAACGGGACCGACGTGTGGTTCGTCGGCTACACGCCCAATCTCGTTGCCGCGTTCTGGTTCGGCTATGACGATCCGCACTCCATCAGCTACGATGCTTCCGGCGGCCGTCTGGCGTCGCCAGCATGGGCCGAGTTCTACAACGAGGGATGGACGGAGCCGGTTGCCGAGAACGCCTGGCAGCCGCCCGCGGGGATGGTACCCGTGACAATCGATCCGACAACGGGCTGGCTGGCCAACGAGTGGTGCCCCGCGCGGAAAACCGAGTACTTCAAGCCCGGCACCGAACCGCGCACCGAATGCATCGAGCACGGGCCTCCGGAATCCGACCTCCAGCCCGGCTGGCCGGACCAGACCGACTGGCCCCGCGGGGTCGAGAAGGGGATGGGGAATCTTGGAAAGAAGATCGGGAAAGCGCTGGGGAAGATCTTCAAATTCTAAGAACCGGAACAGCAAACTAAGAACTACAATGCCGGCTCCCAGCATGCTGTTCTATGTTCAGTTCTGCAGTAAAAAGAACGCGGCCGGTGACTCTCTCGAGCCACCGGCCACTGACCACGGTAGGCGTTACTCCCGCCGGATCGCCGCGGCTTAAACGATTCCCAACCAGCTCTCTCGCTGTGACGTGAAGCCCGGAAAGATCTTGTCGGTCTTCGTTGCGCCCATGTGGCGCGAGGTGATCTCCGAAAACACCGATCGAAAATCCGTGGTAAGAGCAAGATCGCGGCCCTCGTACAACTGCTCCTGCTCCAGCCCGGGCCATTTGCCGTAAACCTTTCCGCCCTTCACGTCTCCGCCAATCACGAACAGCGCGCCGGCATGGCCGTGGTCAGTGCCGCGATTGCCGTTCTCGCGGGCCATGCGGCCGAACTCCGACATCGTGAGAATCACAACGTCGCCCATCTTGTCGCCAAGGTCGGTGACCAGAGCGTTGATGGACTGCGAGAAGTCACCGAGCCGCTGCGCGAGCTGTCCGGTGGTGCCGCCCTGATTGACGTGAGTGTCCCAGCCGCCAACATCGGCAAAGGCAATCTCGAGCCCGACGTCGGCCTTGATGAGCTGAGCAATCTGGAGCAGCCGCTGCCCGAACTGCGTTCGCGGATAGTCAGCGCCATTGCGCGGCTGGTATTTCTGCGGATTCGCTGCGCGCAACGTTTTCACCGCATCGAACATTTCAGTGCCCGTGCCGTGCACGAGGTCAGCCGAACCCGTGCGATACAGCGCCTCCAGCCGCTCCGCCTGCGACCCCGTTGTGCGGACGGTGAACTCGTCGAGACTGTTCATTGCCACAGTCTCCGACGCGCCTTCCATGATTCGCGGCGTCTGCGGCGTGAGCGCCACCCCACGAAACGGATTCGGCGCACACTCGGCGCATGTTCCCTTTACGGCGAGGTAGCGATTGAGCCAGCCGTCAGTGGTGCCTTTGACGTCCGGCGTACCCGTTTCCATGTAGTCCTGCGCGTCGAAATGAGAGCGCGTTGCGCTCGGGCTTCCAACAGCGTGCACCGGTGCAAGCAGTCCGCGATCGTACAGTGGCTTGAGTGGAGCGAGTGCCGGGTGCAGGCCGAAGAACCCATCCAGATCGATGGCGCTGTCACCTGCGCCGAGCTGCCGCCCAAGTCCCACAGGGCGAGGGATGGCGATGCTCGGACGCATGGCGTAATACGCCTTCTCGCCGTGCGGCACAACGATGTTGAGGGCGTCCGCCGCACCGCGCTGAAAGAGGCAAACCAGGGTTTTGCCCTTCGGCGCAGACCTGAGCTCCATGCCGAACGCGGTACGACGGAGAAAACTTGGACTCAACCCCATTGTTACCAGGGCCAGCCCTCCCGATTTCACAAATACTCTGCGGTCCATATGATCCTCTTCCGTTAACGGCGCTGAAATTCCGGGGAGCCGAGCGCGAGGCCGATTATCTGCGCCATGCCGAAGAGCTGCGGAACAGGTGGAAGTGGGCGGGGCTGCGCGCCAGCCCGCGGGCCGAGTCCTCCGAGCTGTGCGTTAACGACAGGTGGTGGATTGTCAGTCATCGGTGCCGCCATTTGCTGTCCCTGCTCCGCGCGGGCGGGTGAAGCCAGCGGGTTTTCGCCCTTCATCAGCACTGCTCGGGTGTCCGGAGACACCGCTCCGGAAAGAAGTAGTGATACGACTGCGTCTACCTGAGTGGCGCGCGGTGCGCTGCGCAGCGAGTCGATGCCGGGAAGCGACGCGAGGGCCGCGCCCGGGATACGGCTTGCCGCCACCACCATGCCGAAATTGATGCGGTTGAGAATCGCTCCGGTGTTCATCCATGCATCGCCGGTTTCGGGATAGCCGTTCGGCGCCTGATGGCCAAAGAGTGGCTCGCCGAGGTAGGCGATTGCCTGCGCAGTGCGAGGAGTTGTATCGGGCTGGGCGTTCAAGGCGCGCATGGCGCTCACCACCACCTCGAACGGCGCCTTCACCTTGCTCCGGAATGCCTGCTGCGAATAGAACTCGTTCGATGTGACGATCGTTCGCACCACTTCGCGAATGTCGCCGTTTGTCCGGAGGAACACGGCAGCCGCATCGTCAACGACAGACTGCGGCGGATTGTCGGCAATGAACCGGCGCGCAAGTTTCGTGGCGATGAATCGCGCCGTGGCCGGGCTTCGCGAGATGATATCCAGCACGTCTTCACCGTCTTCGATTCCCCGGCCGGCCGCGAGCTTGTGGCCGAGTACGACTTTCTCGCCGGCGTCGTGCATCGCGGGACGGAAGATGAATCCGCCGCCCATTGCCGGCGGGTTGATGGTCCATCCGGTGAGTGCGCGGGCGACGTTGATCACGTCCTGCTGAGTGTACCCGCCGTCCACTCCAACTGAGTGCAGCTCCAGAAGCTCCCGGCCGTAGTTCTCGTTGAGTCCGCCGTTCCGGAGCTGTTGGAGGCGCTGCTGAATCTGACGGGCCTGCACCGAATCAGGCGGACGCCGTGCTGCCTGGCCCGCGCCACCCATGATTGCGCCGAGAATGCCCGCTGGATCGCGATTGCGCTGAACGCTCGCCAGGCGGGGACGCGTGCTGTCTGCCATGCTTCGCGCATTGTCGAGGTAGAACAGCATCGCCGGACTCTTCGCGACTGCCTCGAGCAGGTCGTGGAATTTTCCGAGAGCGTTCGGGCGAATGACGTCCCGCTCGTACTGGACGAGATAGTACGCCTCGGGCGGACCCTTGGCGGCGTAGACGTTGAAGTGGTTGAGCCAGAAGTCGGTCATCACTTCCTGGAGCTGGCGATTGCTCGCCACCGCGCGGGCCACGCGCTCCGACTGGAGCTGCCCCATGAACTGCCGGCGGGCGAGTCCGATCTGGCGGATTGCCATGCTGTCGTCGCGTGAGATCTGCGCCGAATCCGCCTTCTCGCGCCGCACCATTTGCCGCTCGCGCTGGGCGTCGGCGTACTGCTTGAGGAGTTGATTCTGGTCCTGGTTCAGGATGTCATAGCGGGCGACGAACTGCTCGAACGGTGTGTCGTCGATTCGCGATGGAGTGAGCTGGAGGTCGATCCACCTGTCCAGTCCCATCGCGCGGACTTTCTGCGCATCGCCCGGGCGGGGACCGAACGTCAGGCGATTGAGCGCCTGAATCACCTGCTGGTCGGCAGGTAGCTCACGGTGGTCGAGACGAGGGGCTGCCACCTTTGACTTTGGAGACGCCTGAGCGCCAACGGTCGTCGCGATCAGTGCGGCACAGATTACTGCCGCGATATGTGAATGGGTCCGCATATGTCTTCCAGTCTTCGGGGGATGGCTGGTAGACGCGCGAGGAGGCACGTCGTTAACGGAATAAAAACGGGCCGCCGGCTGTCGGCGTTTTGGCTGACAGCCGGCGGCTCTTACCGCGTGTTATTTGGCCTTCGGACCCCCGAGGGAAACCAGGTATTGCTTCAGGTCTGTCTTCGGCTCGGGATACTTGAGATCGAGGCCCTCGAGCGCCGCGACTATCCGCTTGGCGATCAGGTAGTTCCGTGCCTTGTTCCTGTCCGCGGGAACGAGATACCACGGCGCCCACTTCGTGCTGCATTTCCTCATCGCATCCCGGTACGCGTCCGTATAGTTGCTCCAGAGATGCCGCTCGTCGAGATCGGCCGCCTTGAACTTCCAATTCTTCGTTGGATCGTTGATGCGCTCGATCAGCCGCTCTTTTTGTGCGTCATGCGATACGTGAAGAAAGAACTTGAGGATGACGCCGCCGTTCTCCGACAGGATTCGCTCGAATTCGTTGATCTGCCGGTAGCGACGGGACCAGACTGCCTTTGGCACGAGGTTGTGGACGCGCACGACGAGCACGTCCTCGTAGTGTGACCGGTTGAAAATTCCAATGATGCCACGTTCGGGAACGACATTGTGCACGCGCCAGAGATAATCGTGGGCGAGTTCCATGGCCGTGGGTGCCTTGAACGACGTGACGTGCACTCCCTGAGGATTGCACGCGTCGAACACCGTTCGCACCACGCCGTCCTTTCCGGACGCGTCCCGCCCCTGAAGCACGATCAGCAGCGAGTGGCGCCCGTCGGCGTAGAGAACCTGCTGCAGGTCGCCCAGTCGCTTTGTGACTTTCTCCAGCTTCGCATCCATTTCATCTCCCCTCGGCAAATCGTCGGGCGGAGTTGCATCGCGGTCGCGAAGTGGCAGGGCACTTTTTGGGGAGACTGGGTCGAGTAGCATCTTGTTCGGGTTAGAGACGGTTTGAAGGGCAGCAATGGTCGAGCCACTCTTCAATTAATTCAGTTCCATCCTGTACTGCACGAGTGCGACTCCGTCTTCGTAGTAATCGGCCACGCGTGATTCCTCGACGAATCCTGCACCTTCGATCAGTGCGCGATAAGGCCCGAGCGACCTGTGCCCCGGAAACTCGGCCACCACTAGCCGGGCCCCACTCGAGCGAAGCTCTCCAAGAATCCTCTCCAGAATGGCTAGGCCGGTGCCAGCCTGCTTCGTGCCACTCGCAATCACTGTGTACAACGCTGCTGTCCCCACGGTCCCG
>DATBZT010000255.1:0-3242 GCA_036513055.1 Gemmatimonadaceae bacterium
CTGGAGGTAGAGCACCGGGGCCACGGACTTCGCGAGCGCCCAGGTGGCACTGTCCGCGCCGAAAGTTGCCGGATTCGGAACCGGAGGCGCATACGCTCCACGACTGCAAGCGCCGAGTGTTGCCACGGTCGCGACTAACAGCGCACGACGCACCATCCGGTAAAGCTAGCGGTCGAGTAATCCTGAAGTGGAAGGACGACCTAAGATTCTGCTAAGATGCGATTGCCGCTTGCCGCGTTCGATCCACTAATAGTACGCGAGAAAGAATCTCCTCGTCGGCGTGAGCTGCAATGTCGGACCAGGAATGCGGAAAAAAGCCAGCTCGTGCTTGATCGTTCGCCAGACTTTGTTATCGCCGGGCAAGTGCTCGGGATCAATGTCGAGCGATACGAGGATTTTTCGCCTTGCTCTCAGCGCACCACCGGTAGCCGGGTTCACGTAATCGGTGATGGAATAGCCCGGCGAGAGTCGGATGAACGACGGCCAGAATGGCTTGGCTCTCTCGGGCAGCAATCCATGCACGTCGGTGGAGAACCAGTAAGTCTGGCCGGAGTAATCGGTCGTCGCCCGCGGTTGGCCCCCGTGTCCCGGCAAGTTGCGCCTGCGATACGCCTCCGTCGGTCGATAAGACCACACCGGCTTTATGTACTGCAGCGCCTTCGCATGCTGCTGCGCTACCGCGAACAGAGCCCCCGTTGCGTCGGCGATCAGATCGGATGGGTTGAACCCGTACAGCTGTTGCGTCCCATCCCACTCCTCAATCTGAAATTGAAACGCATACGCGTACAGCGCTGCCAAAGCGGCGGCACGTGAAGGCGGCACGCACCCGGCCTGCAGCAGCTCCGATGTGACGCGCGTGAGCTGGTATCCACCGAAAAGATGTCCGAACTTGTCGGCATCCCGCTCCTCGCGGTCCCAATCGTTCTCGACGAACCATTTCGGCGCGGGGGTTCCCGACCACCAGGCGTGGCGGAAGTATAGATAGAGGCCGGCGTAACCCCCGGTGAGACCCAAACCGGCCGCTGTGCGGGCAAGTCCGCGCGAAGGATTATGGCACTCGCGACTGAACCGGATCGCGGCGGAGTCCGCGGCACTGGGAGTCCAACTACACGGTGAGAGCATCGCCGCCGCACCCACTCCCTCGGCCAGCTGCACGAGGGGCGTCAACCCGATCCTGAGATTGCCGTGCGCCTGAGAGACTGCCGCCACGGTGACGCCCCCGCCAGCCAACGTCCCCATCAACGATCGTCCGAAGCGCTCCGCCGGGCTACACGACGGCGCACCACCCGACCGCGCCGCGCCGAAAGCGGAGCCCAGGACATTTCCCACCCCGAACCCCTTCGCGACCGTGTGGAGGGTGCAGATTCGATCCGAGAACACCCCGCCGCAGCCTTGCGGAAGCGACAGCACAATGCCGCCGAATCCACCGATGACGCCGCCAACCATCGATGACAGCGTTCGGTCCAGGGCCTGGCCAGCAACAACGCGGGGAGCGCCGGCGACAGCGAACGACAAATAACCGAGCGCGCGTAAAACCGAGCGTGGGATCATGGGCTCGAAAGAAGGGCGGTTCGAGGCGCGGCCTCAAGCACCGGCACCGCGATCTTAACGGAATCTTTCGCATCGTTTGCCCCAACGCACCGCGACCGTGGCCGAAACATTGTGCGTTGCACCCAAGGTTGTCGTGATCTTAACAAAAACTTTCTCGCCGATTGTCTGAACTATTTCGACGAGAGTTTTACGTTGACAACGTGGTTTCACATCCATCAATCGCGACAGCCGCGGAGTGCCGTCGGTCGCGGCGCACGAGACCTCGAATGGCTTCTGGTATCTCTCCGGTCGCCTGGAAGACACCACCAACCGCGCCATTTGCTACAAGCCTCGCGCGCGGGATGGAGCGACGTGTCTGCGCTTCCGGATGGATACGGTGGCGACCCCGCGATTTCTCCGTCGCTTGACGGTGCTCGGATACAGAGGCGAGAGTGTTCGTAGACATGCGCCGAATCAACGGCAATCTTCCGTGACATCCAGAACTGTAAGGTACCTGGACTGGGGACTCTGGCTGGGCATCCTGCTGCTGTCGACATTTATCATGCGGATTGCGCGTCCGAGCATCGAGCAGGCGCATGCGTCGCTGGTCTACATCCTCATCGTACTGGGCGCCGCCACCGGCGGCGAGCAATGGCTCGGAATCCTGATAGCAGTGCTCGGCTCCCTGGCCATCAACTATTTCTTCCAGTCGCCGTTCGACACGCTCACCGTCGCGGCGCCGCTGGATTATCTCGCGCTTCTCTCCTTCCTGTCGACGGCGCTCGTGGCGAATCACCTTCTGGCCCAGGCGCGCTCCGAAGCCAAGCGCGCTCGCAGACACGCCGAGGAGATCGAGGCACTTTCGGCGGAAGTCCGTCACGCCGACGCACTGAGAGAAGCGAATCGTCTCAAGGACATACTACTGGCGTCGGTGTCGCACGATCTTCGCACTCCGCTCACGGCGATACGGGCGCTCGCTCAGAACATCGCCGCGAAGGATTCCTGGGCACGCGATGACGCGACGATCATCGTTGGTCAGGCTGACCGGCTCGGCAAGATGGTTGCCGACATCCTCGATCTCTCCCGTCTCAAGGCTGGCGCTTTCACGACGAACCCGGAGCTGAATACCGCCGAAGATCTGCTGGGCGCCACCGTGCGCCAGTTCTCCGGAGTGCCCGAGGCGGAGCGTATCGAAGCGATCATCGACTATTCGCGACCGGCGCTACTCGGAACTTTCGATTTCGTACAATCCCTTCGGGTGATGACGAATCTCGTCGACAACGCGTTGCGCTGCTCGCGCAAAGCGCCCGTCACGATCACGGTGACACAGTCGAACGCGGCGCTGTTGTTCCAGGTCGCGGATCGCGGCCCCGGTGTGCCGATCTCGGAGCGCGAAAGGATATTCGACGCCTTCTATAGACCCAGTGGTACCCCGGACGCGGGCGCGTCGGGACTCGGGTTGTCCATCGCGCGTGGGCTGGCGGAGGGTCAGGGAGGCAGTGTGACTTACGCCGACAGGGTGGGCGGAGGAAGTGTGTTCACGTTTGAGATACCCGCGGTATCGATAGATACGCTCACGTAAGGCACGTATTGAGGCGTAAGCTTCGGGGTCCTAGATTGAAGGTCCCTGCCACTCACTTCGAAGGTCCGCCGTCATGTTTGAAAATCTGAGCCTTGCGCACCTCCTGATGGTTTTGGTGGTCGTCCTGCTT
>DATBZT010000256.1:0-12097 GCA_036513055.1 Gemmatimonadaceae bacterium
TCGGCCTGGGATTCGTCAGCGCGAATTCTTCGGCGATCTCGAGGAGTGCCACGGAGCCTGAGCCGTCGTCGTCGGCGCCATTATAGATCGAGTCGAGCCTTGCCGGGTGGAGCCGGTGGAGACTGTCGACGTTGATGTGGATTGAAGCGATCTCTTCCTGAGTCAGGCCTCTGCCCGGGGACTGCGTTCCCTGGTGCGTTCGGGCGACGAAGATTCGCTCGGCCGCTTCGTTGTACGCTTTCAGCGAGTCGTGGTCGAGCGCCCCCGCGCGGCGCAGTCCCAGGTGGTCGTTGTGCGCGCCAAGGGCGACGAATTCTCCGCGCAGCTTTGGGTCGCTCCCCTGGATGATGGCCACGACATTGCGCGCCGGCGCCGGAGTGAATGCTGAGCGGATGCCTCCGTGCATCGTTCGCCCGAGCGTTCCCGGCCGGGCGTTGGCCAGCGGAACACCGAGGACCTTCGCAACGGCCGACGGCACGAGCGCGAGTGTGAGCTGCGACCGAACGGTGTCGTTGGCCGTTTGCATGCGGGTCCGCCCGCCAAGGCCAAACGCGCGGAGG
Source organism: Gemmatimonadaceae bacterium (assembly GCA_036513055.1). Taxonomy (GTDB): domain Bacteria; phylum Gemmatimonadota; class Gemmatimonadetes; order Gemmatimonadales; family Gemmatimonadaceae; genus UBA4720. The sequence goes on from DATBZT010000256.1 coordinate 561, forward strand.
CGCGGCATTTGTGCCGAGTCGAGAACGGTCATAAAGGCGACAGCATCGGGATAGCGACTGCGGCCCGCGCCTGCGTTGCCGGTGATGAGAGCGATCTTTCCGGCGACCTGACCCGGCGACAGCGACGCGGTCGAGTCGGCGGCGTTGCCCGCGAAGATCACCTGCACGCCGTCAATCGAGCGCGGAATGCCGATGAGACCGGTGGGGAAATAATCGGTCCCCATGACCAGCGCGTCTGTGTCCGCAGCCAGAGGAGAGCTCGCATCGACTCTGGGTGTGACGAGCGGCACCGCCTGGAAGAAAGTCCCGTTGTCGCCGGCCGGAACGAGGCCGAGGCGACGCACTTCCCGCTCGATGTACGCGGTGCCCTTGAGGCCGCCCTCTTCACCCGCACGGCGGCCCAGCATCGAGTCGTCGGCAAAGATATAGAGCCGCGTCATTGCATCGGCGGCGGTGATGGCGGCCGTGGTCGGCTGCGGCTTGTGCTTCAGTGGGAGCGGCGCCTGACTGAATGCGAGCACCGGCGCAAACAACACGGCGGCTGTGACGGCAGACTTACGAACGGAGCTGATCATGATTGTCGGTTGAAGGTTCAGTTAGGGTACGCGAAAGAGGGTTCCAATGTTGGATTTAAGGCGGAGAAACAAATAGGACTGCCTGCTGAGAGCTATCAGGCAAACTGAAGCCGGCAGCTACTAGCTGCCGACGACTTGACTGATCCATGTATCGTCTGAGGCGCGCATCCGACGCATGGGTGTGTTGTTCCTATCCAAATGGTACTGTCCTGTTGCAGGCAGCCAGCGGCTAAGAGCTTCAGTCCAGCTAACAGCTCTCAGCTTGCCGTTCTAAGTTCCGCAGTCGCTGTTCTACTTGGCGGTGCGACTAAAACCGTCCACCCCATCGAACTGCTGGAGCTTCTCGACGTGCATCCACTGCGCCGACTCTCCGAGCCGAGTCAGCAGCGCGAGAATCTCGGGGTCGCCGACGTCGGCGTTGCGGTCCCGCGACAGGAAGCGGCAGCGATAGTGATCAACCAGGCTCACTGTCCGATCCTTCACCGGAAACACCGTGTTGCCGCGATTCGTGATGGCGTGCAGCGTGAATGTCGTACCCTCGATGAGCGCGGACAGCTCATCGCTCAGCTCCTGGGGGCCGAGGGTGCTCTCGACGAAGACGTCGACGCCGGTGACCTTTCGCGTCTGCGTTTCGACTGCCGCGACTTTCATCTCCCGTTTTGGCAGCTTCACCGGCTCGAAGGTCCGCGCGGCGCTCGTTTCCGACACCTTTCCCAGGTTCGAGATCACGAGGTCCGTGAACTCGGTGGTGGAGACAGGTTTTCCAAAGCCTCTCATGTCGCCGGTGCGCGCACCGCTCTCGAGCGTCACGAGCACTGCCTGCTCGATGTCGCCGGCCGCCTTTCCTTCGCCCAGGTGCCGCAGCATCATTGCCGCGCTCAGGATGATGGCCGTCGGGTTGGCGATGTTCTTTCCGGCGATGTCGGGGGCCGAGCCGTGCACTGCCTCGAAGATCGCGACATCGCTGCCGATGTTCGCCGACGGAGCGAAGCCAAGGCCGCCTGTGAGACCCGACGTGAGATCGCTCAGGATGTCGCCGTTCATGTTGCTCGTCACGATCACGTCGAACTGCTCGGGCCGCATCGCGAGCTGATGGGCGCAGTTGTCGATGAGGATGTGCTTTGCTTCGATGGACGGATACTGGGGCGCGATGTCCTCGAAGGTGCGCTGAAGCATTCCTTCGGTGAGCTTGAGGATGTTGGCCTTGGTGGCGCAGTGGACCCGCTTGCGCCCCGCCGCCATGGCAAACTCGAACGCCAGCTCGACGATCTTCTCGCAGCCGCTGCGTGAGATGATCTTGAGCGCCTGCGCCACCCCCGGCGTCTGCATGTACTCGATGCCGGTGTAGAGATCCTCGATATTCTCGCGGACAATGACGATGTCGAGCTTTCGTCCGGTGAACGGCGTGTGCACGCCCGGCAGCTCGCGCACCGGGCGGAGATTGGCGAAGGTCTCGAAGAGCGTGCGAAGGGTGACGTTGGCCGACTTGTTACCGTGCCCGATGGGCGTCTCGAGCGGCCCCTTGAGGACAACTTTCGTCTGCTCGATTGACTCCACCGTTTCCGGCGGAACTCCGGAGTCGATTCCCCGGGCGAAAACAGTGGCGCCGGCGGGTCGGACTTCCGGCTCGATCGAGACCCCCGTCGCTGCGACTACTTTAAGTGCTGCGGTAGTGACTTCTGGTCCAATCCCGTCGCCGGGGATGACCGTGATTTTTTTTGGGCCGAATAGCATCGAGGAAAGTTAATCGGGCGGTGGAACTGGGACGAAAGGTCGCCTGGAGACCGCGTTGCCCCGGTCCCCATCAACCGTTACTATCCTGAACGCACCAGCGCGCGTAGCTCAGTTGGATAGAGCGTCGGCCTCCGGAGCCGAAGGTCGTGGGTTCGAGTCCCGCCGCGCGCATTGCAGGACTGGTACCTTTCTGCATGGCATCGAAGGTCTCGTGGAGTGATTTGAAGATCGGCATCACCGCCATCATCGCGCTGGTGGCGCTCGCAGTGTCGATTCTGGTATTCGCGCGGGTTGGCGCGCTGCACGGCGACACGAAGACGATCTATGTCACAACGGCCAATGCCAACGGAGTGCTTTCCGGCACCGAGGTGTGGCTGGCGGGCCAGAAGGTGGGACTGGTGAAGGGCATCCACTTCCGACCCGTGACAACCGACACGCTGCAGCGGCTCGTTATCGAGACCCAGGTTCTCTCCGACCGCATGGAGTTGCTCAGGCGGGACTCGTACGCCGACATCAGGCCCGGTGGCAATCTGATCGGGAGCGTCGTGGTCTACCTGAGCGCGGGAACGACGAACGGGCGGCCATTGAAAGACCAGGACACTCTGGCAACACGTCTCAGCAACGCGATGACCGGGACGGCGAAGCAAGTGGACACACTCGGTTCCCGGCTGAACGACCTGGCGGATTCCACCAGAAAGATGCTCGCCCGGTTTTCCGACCCCTCCGGCAGCATCGGCGCGTTTCGCGCGCATGGAATCAACCAGGTCGCGTCGGCGAATGCGATCGCGTCGAGCATCAAAGCCCGGGCGACGACCGGCAGCGGCTCGCTGGCCCTGGCGTACCGCGGCGACATTCCGGCCCGCATCGGGAGAATATTCGCGGCCAAGGATTCCATCATGTTGATGCTGTCGTCGGGTAATGGGAACGTGGGCCGGTTCCGTCGCGACTCGACTCTCCCCCGCGAGATTGCCAGCGTGCGATCCTCGCTCGATTCGCTCCGGGCGCTCATCTCGAATCCCTACAGCGAGGTTGCACGATTTCGAACGGACACTTCATTGAAGAGCGAGATTGCCCGCGCAAAGGTTCAGCTCGATTCGCTGATGCGCGACGTCAAGAAAAGACCGATGCAGTACATCTCCTTTTGAGCCGCTTGTAAGGCAAAGGGCAACTGCGGGCTAGCGCTGCACCGCAGTTACGCCGACAAGAACGAGCCCGGACACAACAAGCGCAACGTGAACCCCGACGAGCGTCCACCGGCCCGGCGAGAAGGGAGCGTGCAGCCAGCCGGGCACGGGCAGCCATCTGAACCAGAACCAGACGCCGAGCACTCCGCCGCTCAGGATGCCCGCCGTTAGAAGGAGCCAGCCGGCTCGGGCAACCTGCCCCTCGGGCAGATTGTTCGCGCAGATGATCAGCAACGGCACCGCAACCAGCGTTGACGGAATCGCCAGCGCGTATCTGAGCCGCGGCCTCCGGAGACTGAGGAACAGAATGGAGGGCATCGACAGCCACCCCAGCGCCAGACTGGCGCCGACGCCGGGGTGCACATCGAGCGTGACGGTTGCGAGCAGCCATACAAGTCCGAGCGCGATCGAGCTGGTACGAGCCAGCCGAATGATGCGCCTGGCGAATGCCGGATCATCTGTCAGCTCCACCGGCTCCGATATCGTCGCTTGAAAAACGCGCGCTCCCATTCGCTGCTACACGCTCGCTGGCCGGGCTTCCGGAGAGGAGGCCGCCCACCGCAGACAGGCGATGAAGAGCAGCAGGAAAATGAAATCGAACACCGCGAACCAGGTAAACACCGGGTGGATCATCTGGCCAATTATCAGATAGTATGCGGCCAACCCTACGTAGATGGCCTTGTAGACGATGCCAACCCGCACCATGTCGAGGTTTCGAATGATGTTCCGGGACACATACCAGTAACTCAGCCCTTGCCCGAAGATGTAGGCCGTCGCGATGTGGAGGTATGCGGTGTGCCCGGGCGGCTGAATGCCAAGCGTATCGTAGATCGGTCTCCACGCAAGGAAGAACAGCGCTCCGAGAATCATGTCATATGCTGCGCCCACAAGAAAAACCATCCTGTAGAAGCTCGTTCTGTCTGTCATCGGTTGATTCCCTCCGCGATTGGGGTTGGTTGCCAACGCTTGTGGTACTGCCGCCCGAACGCACGCCTGCGGGCTCTTTTCTCCTCAGGCGAGTACAGCCGCTGGGCGAGCTCGAGGAGCCCGCGCTCGAGCTCGGAAACTGACATTCCATCCGGGCGGATGTTGACGTCGAACAGCGTGCATTTCTCCCACGCCGTCTCGTCCAGCAGACGGTCGGCCGTCTTGAGCCGCTCGTACAGCGGCGTGCCCGGGAAAGGAGTCATCACCGTTATCTGAACCTCGCCGATGCCGCTCTCCTCGACGAACCGGTGGACGTCCTCGAAAACTTCCGGCGTGTGGCCATCCAGTCCGAGGACGAAGCAGCCGGTGACGAGGATGCCGTTCGACTGGATGCGTTCGATGGCCTCCTTGTACCGGTCGAACCTCTCGCGCTTCCAGTTGCGGTTGAGCTCGATTCCGTTCAGGCCCCTCGGGGTGGGGCTTTCGAGCCCCACGAGGATCTGGACGCAGCCCGACTCGCGCATCAGCGACAGCAGCTCGTCGTCGTCGGCCACCGAGATGTCGGTCTCGGTGAACCAGCGAACCCCCTCGCCGGCCAGCGCCCGCAGCAGCTCCTTCGAGTGGCGCTTGTTGACGAAGCTGTTGTCATCGGCGAACTCGATGAACGGGCGTGGCCAGATGGCCTTGATTGCCCGTATTTCCGCGATCACCTTCTGAATGGGCTTGAGCTTGTACCTGCTGGTCAGCGTGATGGAGCTCGCACAGAAGTCGCACCGCCAGGGGCAGCCGCGCTGGGTCTGGACAGTCAGCCGGTTGTATCTCCCGGCGTCGAGCAGCTCGAAGCGGGGCATCGGCGCGTCGTCCAGGTTGAATTCCTCGCCGCGGGGATGATAAAGGCGCTGGGATCGCCCAGCTTCGAAATCATGGAGCAGCGACGGCCAGCTCAGCTCCCCTTCACCTACTACGACAGTATCGAAGTGGCAGAGGGCCTCGTCCGGCAGAGCGGTCGCATGCAGTCCCCCGATCACCGTCCTCGTTCCAACCTGACGGTACCGCCGTGCCAGCTCGTACGCATCCTTTACCTGGGCGGTCATCGTGGAGACAGCAGCGAGATCACATGGTGGCAGCTCGCCGAGTTGCCGCAGATCGGCGATCTCGTGGTACGAGATCTCGAACCTGTCGGGCGTCATGCCTGCCAGGGTGAGGAGTGAAAGACTCGGGAGCGAGGCAATCGTGCGCCCTCGCTCGGCGAAGCCGGGCAGCGTCATCCCGATGCGCGTGAGCTCTTCGTTGAACGCGCGAACGCCGCTCATCGCGATCAAGGCAATTTTCAAGCTTGACCCCTTTTTCCCGTCCCATTAGCTTCGCCCTATATCGGCGTACATCCGCCGTCCCGCCAAATAGCACTATCGAACGCATCCAGGCGCTTCAGTCAGCGCTTCCCGCACTACCATTCCGCTCTGATCGCCCTCCGCATCTTCCCGTCACCTTCCGCGTGCGTCTGCTGTCTTCCGCGCCCGCTCCCCGCTTTCCTCTCCCGGTAATTCCTGCATTCCAGTGGACATCGCAGAGCTCAAACGCAAATCAGTGACCGAGCTTCAGGACATGGCTGACGGCCTCAACATTACGGGGTCGGACGTGGTCAGCAAGCCTGATCTGATATTTCGCATCGAGCAGAATCTGCTCGACTCCGACGTTGCGCTCCACGGCGAAGGCGTGCTCGAGATTCTGCCCGAGGGCTACGGCTTCCTGCGCAGCCAGGACTACAGCTATCTCGCCGGGCCGGACGACATTTACGTCTCGCCCTCACAGATCAAACGGTTCGGGATCCTCACCGGCGACCTCGTTCGTGGGCAGGTGCGTCCGCCGAAGGCGTGGGAGAAATACCTGGCGCTGCTCAAGGTGGAGAGCGTCAACGGGCTCGACCCGGAGATGGCGAAGTCCCGCGTTCCATTCGACAACCTCACCCCGCGCTACCCCGACACCCGCCTCAGGCTCGAGTCGAAGGACGGCGATCTGTCGATGCGCGTGGTGGACATCTTCGCGCCAATCGGCAAGGGCCAGCGCGGGATCATCGTGTCGCCTCCGCGCGCCGGTAAAACGATTCTCCTCCAGAAAATCGCCAACTCGATTTCGGAGAACCATCCCGAAGTCACAATCATCATGCTGCTGATAGACGAGCGCCCCGAAGAGGTGACGGAGATGATCGCCAGCACCATCCGCACCGAGGTGATCAGCTCGACATTCGACGAGGGCGCTGCGCGGCACGTCCAGGTGGCGGACATGGTTCTCGAGAAAGCAAAGCGGCTGGTCGAGAGCGGCAAGGACGTCGTCATTCTTCTCGACTCGCTCACGCGATTCGCCCGCGCCCACAACGCCGTCTCGCCGCAGTCGGGCAAGATCCTGTCGGGCGGCGTTGACGCCGCCGGCCTTCACAAGCCCAAGCGATTCTTCGGCAGCGCCCGGAAAATAGACGGAGGCGGGTCGCTCACCATCATCGCTACCGCTCTCACCGAGACGGGATCGCGAATGGACGACGTGATCTTCGAGGAGTTCAAGGGCACCGGCAACATGGAGCTGGTGCTCGACCGGAAGATCGCCGACCGGCGAGTGTTTCCAGCGATCGACATCTTCAAGTCGGGCACGCGAAAGGAAGAGCTGCTCCTCACCCAGGCGGAGATGAACCGGGTGTTCCTGCTGAGAAATTTCCTCGCCGACATGCCCGAAGCCGAAGCCGTTGAGTTCCTGCTGCGACAGATGAAGAAATCGAAGAACAACGCCGAGTTCTTCCAGCAGATGGCACAGGGCTGACGTGACGCCGGCACTGGCTCGCTACCTGGCAGTGGACTATGGACAAAAACGCGTGGGACTGGCGATCAGCGACACGATCGGCATGATCGCGTCGCCTGCCGGGTTCATCGCGCGGCGCGCCGGCAAGCGGCCACCCGTTGCCGAGATCATCCGGCGGGCAGAAGCGCTCGAGGCAAAGGGATTCGTGCTGGGGCTGCCGCTCGACGGAAACGGGAACGAGACAGACTGGACGCGCGAGGTCCGCGCGGTTGGGGCGGAGTTGGAAAAACGGACGGGGCTGCCAGTGCGCTATGTCGATGAGCGGTACAGTACTGCGGCATCGCTTCGAGCTGTGAGAGAGATGGGAGGATCTGTACGGGGGCGGAAAGGGGATGTGGATTCGATGGCGGCAGCCATGCTGTTGCAGCATGCGTTGAATCTGCCGGAGTGAAGGCGGTGAAACGGCCCGTTGCCCGCTTTCCGAAAACTGCAGCGCTTGCAGTTGCACTCCTCCTCGCTGCGTGCAGCGGGCCCACCGGCACCGCCATACGGGTGATCGTGCCGAAGGGCGCCAGCTTTGCCGTCGCCACCGATTCGCTCAACCACGCGCGACTCGTCCGCTACCCCATTCTCTTCCGGATCTTTGCCCGGGTGAAGGGCGACGACCGCAACATCAAGCCCGGCACCTACCTCATCAAGCGCGGAACTCCGTGGCCGGCAATTCTGGACGCGCTCAACGGCGGTCACGGGCTCGTCAACACGATCACTATCCCCGAAGGCTACTCGCTCCAGCAGATCACGCCGCTTCTCGCCTCGACTCTCGCCGTGCCCGCCGACTCCGTGAACGCTGCCGTGCGCGATACGGCGCTGCGTGCGCGGCTCGACCTCCCCACGCCCACCCTCGAGGGATACCTCTTCCCCGACACCTACGCCTTTCCCGAAGGCACGACAGCCCGGCAGGCGGTGGACGAAATGGTGAAGCGGTTCGAGCGCGAGTGGAAACCTGAATGGAACGCTCAACTCACCACGCTCGCCCTGAACCGCAACGACATTGTGACGCTCGCTTCGATCATCGAAAAGGAAGCGAAGCGCCCGGAGGAGCGCCCGGTGATATCGGCGGTGTACCACAACCGGCTGCGCAAGCGCATGCTGCTCCAGGCCGACCCCACTGTGCAATACGCTCTCGGCCACCACACCGCGCGCGTGCTGTACAAGGACCTTGAGGTGAACTCGCCGTACAACACTTACAAGTATGCCGGGCTTCCACCCGGCCCCATCGCATCACCCGGCGGCCCGAGCCTTGTCGCGGCGCTGTTCCCGGCAAACGTGTCGTACCTCTACTTCGTCGCCGACTCGGACGGTCATCACGAGTTCCGCACGACACTCGCTGAGCACGACAGCGCAAAGCGCGCCGTTCGCACCGCAAAGTGATCCGGTCCGGCAGAAGCGGACAGTGATCGACCTGTCCACCATCCGGCTGATCGCCATCACCGACCACATCAGGGACGGCCAGACGGGACTGATCGCCCGCGCGGCGGCGGCAGCGCGTGGCGGCGCGAGCTGCATCCAGCTCCGGCTCAAGGATGTGTCTGCCCGTGACCTGGTGGGCGTGGCGAGAGAGCTGGTGCGGTCGGTTGGCGTTCCCGTAATCGTGAACGACCGCGCCGACGTCGCCATCGCCGCCGGCGCTGCCGGCGTCCACCTCGGCGCGGATGACGTGCCACCATCGGCAATCAGGCGCATTGCCCCCGCGGGATTCATCATTGGCGCGTCAGTCGGCAACGATGCGGAAGTAGCCGGTTCGGCCGACGCTGACTATGTGGGCATCGGACCTTTTTTCGCGACCGGATCAAAGGGCGACGCTGGAGAGCCGATTGGGCCGGAAGGATTTGCCCGGCTCGCGGCGGCCACCGGTCTTCCCGCGGTTGCCGTCGGCGGAGTGACAGCCGGGAATGCGGGCGTCGCGATGGAAGCGGGCGCGGTGGGTGTCGCGGTGATCGGCGGAGTTTTCGGCTCTAGCGATCCGGCGGCAGCGGCACGACGGCTTCGCTCCGCCATCGGAATTTGAGGTCGGGAACGGGTTCGCGGATCCTCTCCCCATTGCGCCGCTGATTCCTGCGTTTGGGCGCCTTCTTGGCCGCCAGTCTTTTCTCAATGCGCTTCATCACCGGCGGGCTCAGGAAGAGGTCCACCAGCTCCGGATCGAACTGCGTTCCCTTCCCTTCACGAATTGCTTTTTTCGCTTCCTTCACGCTTCGCGCCCGGCTGTAGCGACGGGCGTGAGTGATCGCGTCGAACGTGTCGCCAATGGCCACCACGCGCGCACTTATTGGAATGTCAGTACCAGTGAGATGGCGGGGGTAGCCCTTGCCGTCCCACCGCTCGTGATGCGACAGCACGCCTTCGGGAAGATCGGGATAAAAGTGACTCAGGGGCGAGAGCACGTCCGCCCCACGCTGCGGGTGCGTCATCACCGCCCGCCGCTCGGCCGCAGTGAGCTTGTCGTCGTCGTGAAAGATGTCCGTGATGGCCTCGTGAATCTTGCCGATGTCGTGAAAGAGTGCGACGCGCTCGATGCTGTCGTGCGTGTGCTCGTCGAGGCCCGCCGCGTTGGCGAGGATCAGCGAAAGGTCGGCGACGCGGCGGACGTGGGCCCCCGTGCCGGCATCGTTGGCGTCGATGGCGTTGAGAAGTGTTTCGAGAGTAGCGGCTCCCAGCCGCTCGGCGTGCTGGCGGGCGCGCCGTTCGCGGATCATGAGCGCGCCTGCAAGGGCGCCGGCAGTAAGCGGGGCGAGCTTTGGCATTTGTTGGATAGTTCGCAAGAAACGTACGGGAAACTACCCGCCTCCGGGTACCGGGTACCGGGAAGCGGGCACGGGTACCGGGAAGCGGGTAACGGATAGATTCTGTAGATGCGAGATGTTGCCAGAGTGACAGCAAAGGGTTTCCACCGCTGGGAGTCGGGCCACCCGTGGATCTACCGGAGCGACGTGGCCAAACGGCCGGAGTGCGAAGCGGGGGCCGTGCTCGTTTACGACAACCGGAATCGACCACTCGGCTGGGCGCTTTGGAGCCCGCGGTCCGAGATCTCTCTCCGGCTTCTCGACCCGGATCCGGATGCGGTGATAGACGCGCGGTGGTGGCACGACCGGATTGCTGCCGCGGCCGAGCGGCGAGTGAGTCTCGAGACGGTGACGAACGCGCATCGCGTGGTGCACGGCGAGGCGGATGGGTGTCCGTCACTCATCTGCGACCGGTACGACCGGTGGGCAGTGGTGCAGCTGATGAGCGCGGGGCTCGAGGCTTTTCGCGCCGAGATTGTGGACGCCATCGTGAGCGTTACCCATGTTGACGGCGTGCTGGCGCGGAACGACGTGCCGCTGCGGTCGAAGGAGGGTCTCGCGCGCGAGACGGTGATAGTGCACGGGGACGTGCCGCAGGAGATCGAGATCGATGAGTACGGACTACGGTATCTCGCTGCTCCGTGGACCGGACAGAAAACGGGCGCATTCCTCGATCAGCGGGAGAACCGGCATCTCGCGGGAGAGCACGCGCGGGGTCGTGCCCTCGACGCGTTCAGCTATCACGGCTCATTTGCGCTCCATCTCGCGCGCAATGCGGCGAGCGTGACGGCTCTCGATGCCTCCGCCCAGGCGCTGGCGCGCGCCCGGCAGAACGCCGAGCTGAATGGAATGACGAACATCGACTTTGTCGAAGCGAACGCGTTCGACTATCTGCGCGAGCAGGAGCGCGAGGGAGTGGAATTCGACATGATCGTGGTGGATCCGCCGGCGTTCGCCAAGACAAAGGCCTCGCTCCCCGGCGCACTGCGCGGCTACAAGGACATCAACCTCCGGGCGATGCGATTGCTGTCCCGTGGCGGAATGCTGTTCACGGCGAGCTGCAGCTTTCATCTCACGCGGCCGCTGTTCCTGGAAATGCTCCAGTCCGCGGCAGCCGACAGCGGCCGCCGCATTGCGCTGCGGGAGCTTCGCGGCCAGCCGCTGGATCACCCGGAGATTCTGACGATTCCGGAGACCGGTTACATAAAGGGGGCGCTGCTCGAGGCGCTCGACTGACGCTTGCCACAGAAACACCTGCCACAGAAACACAGAAACACAGAAAGCCACGCGACGCTGCGAATACTCCGATTTCAGGAAAAGAGTCTTTTCTTTCCTATTTAAACAGCAACTGCAACTGCGGCGCGATCTATCCGCAGCAGGTGTCGTTCACAAAGAATTCCCGCAGTTTTCTGTGTTTCTGTGTTTCTGTGGCAGGCAGTTTACGATCGCTGGCACTTCGGGCAGTAGTACGTTGATCGCCCGGC
>DATBZT010000257.1:0-12413 GCA_036513055.1 Gemmatimonadaceae bacterium
GCGCGGGGCATCGAATTCACTCGGCGAGCATTCCACCACGAGGAATTTGTGATCTGGGGAATGACCGAGCGGATACTTTCCCACTTTCTGGCCCTGACGACATAGTCTTTGGCCACAAGGAGATAAGGCGATACTTGCGTCAGGGATTAGGATATCCTAAACTATGCTGCTAGCGTAGCCGTAAAAGGGATTTCCATCAAGCGAAACCGACGCCAACAATAGTGGCCACCCGAAGACCAAGACGCCGTATCACCCAACTGCCTCCGCCCGACGCGGGGTGGCGGCGCGCTCGTGTCACGCCGTCGCTCGCCGAGGTCTACAAATCGGTGCCGTTGGCCGGCGGGCCCTGGTGGCGCAAGCTGCTCGCGTTCGCCGGCCCCGGATACATGGTCGCGGTGGGCTACATGGACCCCGGCAACTGGGCCACCGATCTTGCTGGCGGATCGCAATTCGGATACACGCTCCTCTCCGTGATCCTGATGTCGAACCTGATGGCGATCCTGCTTCAGGGGCTGGCGTCGAAGCTCGGAATCGTCACCGGCCGGGATCTGGCGCAGGCCTGCCGCGACCACTATCCGACGCCAGTCGTCTGGTTTCTCTGGGTGATCTGCGAGCTGGCCATTGCCGCCTGCGATCTGGCGGAGGTCATCGGCTCGGCAATCGCGCTCAACCTGCTCTTTCATATCCCGCTGCCCGTCGGCATCGCCATCACCGCGCTCGACGTGCTGATCGTGCTCTTCCTGCAGAACAGGGGATTCCGGCTGCTCGAGGCGCTTGTGATTGCGCTCATCGCCACTATCGGGCTCTGCTTCCTGTTCGAGATCATTCTGTCCCATCCTCCCCTTGGTGGCGTGCTCGCCGGCTTCATTCCGCGGGCGGAGGTAGTCAGCAATCCGTCCATGCTTTATATCGCCATCGGGATTCTCGGGGCGACTGTGATGCCGCACAACCTTTACCTGCATTCCTCCATCGTGCAGACGCGGCAGTACGCCGAGACGGCGGAGGGAAAGCACGAGGCAGTGCGATTTGCGTTCATCGATTCCACCATCGCCCTGAGCTTCGCGCTGTTCATCAACGCCTCCATCCTTATTGTGGCCGCGGCCACCTTTCACACGTCGGGTCACAGCGAGGTGGCGGAGATTCAGGATGCCTACAAGCTTCTCACGCCGCTCCTCGGCGCCGGCGCAAGCACGATGTTCGCGCTGGCGCTCCTGGCTTCGGGGCAGAATTCCACGCTCACCGGCACGCTTGCCGGACAGATCGTGATGGAAGGCTTTCTCAACATCCGCATCAGGCCGTGGCTCAGGCGGCTCATAACCCGCGGCATCGCCATCATTCCCGCCGCGGTTGTTGCGGTGATGTACGGCGTGAGTGGCGCGGCCCGGCTGCTCATCCTGAGCCAGGTGATTCTGAGCATGCAGCTCTCGTTCGCCGTTTTTCCGCTGGTGGCTTTCACGTCCAACAAGGCGAAGATGGGGCAGTTCGCCAACCCTGCCTGGCTCAAGGCGCTAGCGTATGTTGTTGCGGTGGTCATCGCCGTGCTCAACATTTGGCTGCTGCTTCAAATTTTCCGCGGAGGGTGACGCGATGTACAAGCGAATACTGGTCCCCGTGGAGAACTCGTCCTACGATGAAACGATTCTCAGTCACGTGAAGGAGCTTGCGCGGGAGAACGACGCCTCGGTGGTGTTGATCCACGTCGCCGACGGGTGGGCAGCGCGCAACATTGGCCCGCTTCATCTGCGCGACAGCGAGGAGATTCAGGGCGACAGGGCATACATCGAGAAGGTGAGCGCGTCCCTCGAGGCGGCGGGGCTCGATGCCGATGCGGTGTTGGCGTCGGGCGACCCGGCGGACGAGATCGTTGCGGCGGCCGTGCGCGAGAAATGCGATCTGATCGCAATGTCGACTCACGGCCACAGGTTCATCGGGGACCTGATTCGTGGAAGCGTGGCGAACACGGTTCGTCACAAGTCGCTCGTGCCAGTGCTGATGGTGCGGGGCACGGGGCCGCACAAGGAGCAAAAGGCCAGGTGAGAAGCAGCAAGCGGTCAGAGCTTCGACTGGTGTCATCGCCTGATGACAGTCTCACCGGTCCGGTGGAGGACTACCTCAAGGCGATCTATGCCATCGGGCGCGGGACCGAAGCGGTGGCGACGAACGACATCGCGCAGCGGCTCGTGGTCGCGCCGGCATCCGTGAGCGGAATGGTGCGACGCCTTGCCGAGCAGGGACTGCTGTCGTACGAGCCCTATCGCGGCGTGAAGCTGACGGCAAGCGGGCGGCGGGCTGCACTACGCACGGTTCGGCGTCACCGCGTGATCGAATCGTACCTCTCCAGGGCGCTTCAATACCCATGGGACCGCGTGCATTCGGAGGCCGAGCGGCTCGAGCATGCGGCGTCGGACGAGCTGGTGGACCGGATGGCCGCGGCAATTGGCGAGCCCGAAGTCGATCCGCACGGCGCGCCGATTCCATCGCGCGACGGGATGGTGGACGAGACCGAGTATTTCGCTCTCGCCGACCTTGGCGCCGGGCTCGGCGTGCGGGTAGTGCGGGTGAGCGACGCAGATCCCGAGATGCTGCGCTACCTGGGCGAGCTCGAGATCACGCCCGGCGCTGAGCTGGTGATAGTCTCCAAGGCGCCGTTCGACGGCCCAATCACCTTGCGCATCGGTCCCGCCTTGCACTCCATCGGTCCGGCGCTCGCGGCCCAGGTTCTGGTCGAGCCGCTGACGGACATCGAGGCGCCGGCCCACTAGGTTTGAGGGGTGTTCACGCCTCTCTTCGCCGCTTTTCTGTTGTTGCAGGGAAGCCCGCGCACCATTGCCATCGACGAGCGGCTCGCGGCGGACGCTCACATCGCCATTGGCGATCGGCTGCTGGTCTCAGCGATTCCGGGCTGGCCAACCGGCGACACGGTGGTAGTGTCGGCAATCGTGAAGCGCGGCACCGATCCCTCCGAAGTTGCGCGGAGCGAATATCGCATCCGCATGCACCTCGACGAGCTTCAGTCGCTCGCGGCATACGGCGACAGGGTGGATCGGTTTGCTGTCGCCACTCGCGGTGACGCCGCGACGAACAAGGCGCTGGATGAGATCAACTCCGCGGCCTTTGGCTTCGAGGCCCACCGCTCGCGCGACATCGCCGTTGAAACGTCGAAGACATTTCAGGTGGTGAGCCGCTTTCACCGGGCCATCGGCGTCATCACCATCGTCGCCAGCGCGATTTTCCTCCTCTGCATCATGCTCCTCAAGGTGGAAGAGCGGCGACGCGACGTCGCTGCGCTGCGACTGATGGGAATCTCGAGGCGGAGTGTGATGATGGGTGTCGTCATCGAGGCGGCCCTGCTCGCGCTCGTCGGAAGCGCGCTGGGCGTGGGAGTCGGCTGGATCGGCTCCCGGTTCATCAACTGGTACTACCAGGGCGTTTACCGTACCCCGCTCTATTTCTCAATTGTAACGCCGTCGATCGTGACGTTCGCGGTCGGGCTCTCACTCGTGCTCGGGGTGGGAGCCGGCATTCTCGCGTCGCTTCGCCTCGTTCGCACGCCGCCGCTGGTTCTGTTCGGCCGCTGATGCGATTCGCTCTGGCGTGGTCGTCGCTCCGGCGTCATGCAACCCGAACGCTTCTCGCAACGCTTGGCGTGGCGGTGGCGGCCGCGATGCTGCTCGACATGGTGATGATGTCGACCGGGATGCGGGAGTCCTTTCGCAGTCTGCTGCTTTCGCGGGGGTTTCAGCTGCGGCTGGCTCCAAATGGAACCCTTCCGTTCGATACGGACGCGACAATCGAGAACACCAGCGGCATCATCGCTTTTCTGCGGCGGAATCCCGATGTGACGACCATCAGTCCCGTGTTGGGAGGAACGATTCACGTTTCGCGCGGGAATCGGGAAATCACCAGCGCAGCGCTTGGAGTGGACACGCGGGTGCAGGGAGACTACGAGCTGCTGTCGGGCAGCGACCCGGCGGCGCCCAATGCGATCGTGGCAAACGACGATTTCTTTCGAGCCACCGGCGCGCACATTGGCGACACGCTCACCGTGTCAACGGGATACGACGCGGAGACACGCGTGTTTTCCAGCTCACTCCGAATGGTACTCACGGGCCGAGTGCGTTTCTTGTATGGGGCGGCGAATCAGCTCGCCACGGCAATGCAGCTCGCCACACTCCAGGAGCTGGGAGGGCCCAGCCGGAAAAACGACGCATCCCTGTTCATGATTCGCGTTCGCGATGGCGCGAACGTCGAGCAGACAAGGGCATGGATTGAAGTCCGGCTGCCCGCCGTGAGTGTCATCTCCACGGAAACCGCTCTCGCGCAGGTGGACAAGCGCCTCAGCTATTTCCGCCAGCTCGCCGTCATCCTCGGCAGCGTCAGCCTTTTCGTCGGGTTTCTGCTGGTGACGACGCTGGTCACGGTCTCGGTCAACGAGCGAATCGGCGAGATTGCGGTGATGAGGGCAATTGGAATCTCGCGTGCGCATGTCGTTCAGCAGATCGTGCTGGAGGGAGTGGCGATCAGCGTCATTGGCGCCGCCGCCGGACTGCTGCTGGGCCTGGCGACAGGGAGATACCTGAATGGAATTCTCTCATCCTTTCCGGGACTGCCGCAGGCGATCGATTTCTTCCTCTTTCAGCCAAAGTCGGCGTGGACCGCGCTCGGGCTTCTGGCGCTCTCCGGAATCGCGGCCGGTGTCTATCCATCGTTCCGCGCGGCATCGCTGCCCATCGCGACGACGCTGAGGCAGGAGGCCATCGCATGACCGGCGTCGAGCGCGTGACGGGCAGCTCGACCGGTCGCGCCGCGGACACTGCGCGCGGAGCGATGCCGGTTGTGCAGGCGCGCGATCTCACCCGCGATTATTCCTTCGGCAAAGAGCGTGTGCACGCCCTCCGCGGCGTGACGTTCGACATTGCCGATGGTGACTACGCGGCGATCGTCGGGCCATCGGGGTGCGGCAAGTCGACGCTGCTGAATCTGCTCGGCGCGATAGACCATCCGACTTCGGGCTCGGTGATCATTCGCGGCACCGACGTGGCGCACATGCAGGACCGCGAGGCAACGTCGTTCCGGCTGCGCAACATCGGCTTCGTTTTTCAGCGTTTCTACCTGATGCCGACGCTCTCGGCGCGCGAGAACGTCGAGCTGCCGATGGCGGAAGCAGGCGTCGCAAAAGCCGCTCGCACAGCGCGGGCAAGGGAACTGCTGGAATATGTGGCTCTCGGTCACCGCGAGCGGCACCGCCCCTCCGAGCTCTCGGGCGGAGAGCAGCAGCGTGTGGCGATTGCCCGCGCGCTCGCCAACCGGCCGGCAATTCTCCTCGCGGATGAGCCCACAGGAGAGCTCGATGCTCGCACCGGCGCTGAGATCATCGCGCTGTTCGGGCGGCTCAACCGCGACGGCACGACATTGATCGTCGTCACTCACGATGAAGAGCTTGCCGGCACTGCGAAGCGCAAGATCCACATGCGCGACGGAGTGATAGTGGATGGCTGAGCCAGCCAAAGCGCGCCGGTGGGCACGCGCATGATCTCACTCCTCGCCTTCCGCAACATCGTCTACCGGCCGTGGCGGTCGGTGCTCCTCTTCTTCGGCTACGGCGTGGGAGTGGCGGTGATGATCGTTCTTCTATCGGTTGGCGAGGCGCTTCTCAGCCAGGCGAAAGACGAGAAGCTCGTCGGCGGTGGGTCGATCACGGTGCTTCCTCAGGGTCTCGACGTGGAGGTGATGAAGACCGGCGGCGTCGGCGGACTCTTCTTTTCCATCGATCACAGCCGCTTCATCTATCGCCAGCTTCTCGCGTCGCCGCGTTTGAGTCCTTACGTCACCGCTGTGGCGCCGCAGATCGAAGGACGGCTGATCTACCTCGTGAAGAGCAGCGGAGAGTGGCATGCAGTGCGGGCGAGCGGAGAGATTCCCTCGGCCAATGCGAAGGTCGGCGCGGCAATGAAGCTCGCCGCCGGAAAGTGGGTGGACGACGACGGCGACCGGCGGTGGATTGCGCCAGCGGCCGCAGAGCTGCGACATGAGATCGACCACTTTCACGTCCTGCCGGACAGTGCCGCAAACGCAGAGAGCTGGGCGGAGTGGCACTACTTCAACGTTCTCTCGTCGGACAGAATGCGATGGGCTTTCATCTCATTCATCGTGGCGGGCGACGTCAGGACGACGAAGTGGGGCGGAAGCATCACGATCACTTTGCGCGACGAGGCCAACGGAGGCCGGTCACGAAAGTTCGTGGCCTATGTTCCGCGCCAGGAGGTCCGGTACTCCACGACGGACGCGAATCTCACCATCGGCCGGTCGCAGGTGACAGTCAACGGCGACGGAAGCTACGCCGTTCAGGCGACAGCCCGGGAGGAGAAGGGTTCGGGAACCGTTCGCGTAAAGCTCGTGGTGACGCCCGCTCCCGGCGCTTATTTCCCCGGAGCATCGCTCAGCACCGGAAAATTCATCTCCGGCTACACGGTTCCAGCGCTGCGCGCCTCGGCCACCGGCGACATCTGCGTCGGCGGAAAGTGTGAGCGGTTCGACGGCGCGCAATCGTACCACGACCACAACTGGGGAGTGTGGCGCGGGGTTACGTGGGACTGGGGCGCAGCGCGGGCCGGCAGCTATACCATATTGTATGGGCGGGTGCTCGGGCCTGATCAACAGGGCCGGGAAACTCCGCTTCTCGTCTATCTGGTGGACTCGCTCGGTTTCCGGGCGGTATTCCGTCCGACGCGGGTGTCGTACGACGATAGCCGGGAGATCACAGTGGATGGCCGTGGGGTGCGCGTGCCATCGCGGGCGGTGTTCGCGGACGCTCACGGGGGAGACACGCTGCGCGTGGAACTCTCGATCGAGGACGCGATCGGCACGGACACACGCCGCCAGTCACTGGGGACGAGCGATGAACGCGGCGATCCCAACGGTGCGTCAGGGGGGAAGCCCTACTTCATTCAGATGAAGGGAACCGCTCGAATATCGGGAAGGGTCGGCGGAGCGGGTGTTAACGGAGCGGGGACCGGGTTTTTCGAGACATACCGATAGGACAACTACAAAACTACGGGCTGCCGGCTGCCGACAGCCCGTAGTTCTGCAGTCTCCCTTATGGTCGTCTGTCGGTGGGTTTACTGAGGCTGTCGCTCAAGTTTTCCGCCGAATTCTCCAGCAGGTTGGTCGCCTCTCTCGACGAGACCGACGACATGTTCCGATCGTACGCCGCTCTGGCGTACGGACGGACCGTTGACCAGTCGCCATGGCGTGCGCGGAGATCATTCCCCCACCCGCGCTGGAGATCGGGCTCGATATCGTCGAACTTGCGGCCGTTGTAATCCGGATTCATGCTGGCGATGTGGCCAAGCTGATAGGCCGGGCGGACATCATCGTAGCCGCGGTCGGCCAAGCGGTCGGTCTTGTTCACGAAATGCGCGCGGTAGTACGTGTCGTCATTCTCGGTGAACGTGTGCGTGGCCTCGGATACCGCACGGCCGGCCCACCAGCCTCCAACCGCGCCCGCGAGTCCGCCGATGATGGTCCCAATCGGCCCCGCGGCCGATCCGATCGCCGCACCGGCGACAACGCCAGAAACGCTGCCGACACTTTCTCCGATCTTGTCGCCCTTGGGATGAGCATTGTCGGGATAAACGCTGCCGCCCTCTCGCGGCTCGAGTCTGTCGTTGCGATCCATCCTGCCTCCTTGAGTCAATTTCGGGATGAGTCTTGCCTCACTCTCCAAAGGGCAATTTCGAGACCAGATTACTCTCTTGACATCGGGCAGAATGGTGAGCCGATTCCCGGCAGTGAGCGATAACATTTACATCGGGACGCAGGGGTGGAATTACGACGCCTGGGTAGGCCCGTTCTATCCCGTCAATACCAGGCCGGCCGATTTTCTCTCAGTGTACTCGCGCGCATTCAATTCGGTCGAGGTGGATTCCACGTTCTACGGGACACCGGCTGAAACGACGCTGGAGGCATGGGCGAATCGCACGCCGTCCGGGTTTGTTTTTTCGCTCAAGATGCCGCAGGAAGTGACGCATGAGCAGCGCCTCCGCGATTCCACTGGCGCGTCCGAGCTTTTCTTCGAGCGCGTGCGCCGGCTGGGTACGAAGCTCGGCCCGGTTCTCGTTCAGCTGGGGCCCGATTTCCTTCCCAATGAGCTGCCCGCGCTGGTGGATTTCATCGGTCGAATGCCCGGTGACATTCGATTCGCTGTCGAGTTTCGGCACCGCGGCTGGCTCAACGAGGGCGTGCTCGCGCTGCTGCGTGAACGCAACATTGCCCTCGCGCTTGTCGAGGGCAGGTGGATTCCGCGTAAGATCATGCTCTCCCTCGTGAGTCGCCCAACGGCTGACTTCCTTTACATCCGATGGATGGGCCCCAACCGCGACCTGGTGGACTATTCGCGCGTCCAGGTGGACCGGACACGTGAGATCGAAGCATGGACGGAGGCGATTCTCGGCGCCGCGGACGAAGTGAAGGCCGTATTTGGTTATGTGGCCAATACCTTCACCGGCCACAGCCCCGCGACAGCCCGTGACATCCAGCGCCGGCTTGGCCAGCAGCCGGTTGATCCTGAAGCACTCGGCGAGCAGCTGTCCTTCTTCTAACTACCCGCTACCGGGTACCGGGTACCGGGTACCGGGTAGCGGATAGATTGATGCATGAAAATTGGAGCACGTCCGCTCGCGGTGCTCGCGATCGTCATCGCGGCCGGCTTCGCCCGGCTTGGCTTCTGGCAGCTCAGCCGGCTTAGCGACCGGCGCGCCCTCAACGCCGAGCTGGCGAGTCGGGCTGTCGCGCCGGCACTGCCTGTTTCCCAGCTGCCCGCCGATACAGCCAATGCCCACTATCGCCGAGTGAGCGTGGATGGCGCGTACGACTACGCCAACGAGATCATGCTGACGCTCCGGTCGCGCGAGGGCTCGCCTGGCGTAAACATCGTCACTCCCGTTCGCCGTCCCGGCACCGACACCGCGCTGCTGGTGGTCCGCGGATGGGTCTATGCGCCGGATGGCATGACGGTGAATCTCGACAGATGGCGCGAAGGCGCACAGGTCCACGGCCATGGCTTTGTTGAGACATTCCCCCCGCCACGAACGGGAGCCGACCAGTCACCAACGCACTCGAATGCCTATCGCTGGCTGAACAGGGTAGCGCTCGAAAAGAGATTCCAGTACCCACTGGCGCCCTTCTATGTCGTCCTCACCTCTCAGAGCTCTGACTCCGGCCAGAACGTCCCACCGCGCCTGTCTGTGCCGCCAATGGACGAAGGGCCGCACCAGAGTTACGCAATCCAGTGGTTTTCCTTTGCGGCGATATCTATTATTGGAATGACCCTCTTCATCAGGCGGAAATGAGCGAAACCGTGCAGGCCCACGCAACCGAGAAGGAAGCTCGCGACGTTGCCGAGTCGGCCCGCGAAACGGAGTGGGAGCATCCGAGCTTCGCCCGCGAGCTCTTCCTCGGCAGATTCCGCCTCGATCTCATCCATCCTCACCCCGAAGAAGATCTCGAGGAAGTCGCGCGGGCCAAGCCGTTCATGGACAAGCTCGCTGACTTCATGGAGCGGGTGAATTCGGCGGAAATAGATCGCACCGGCGATATCCCTGAGTCGATGGTTCAGGAGCTTCGGGATATGGGCGCCTTCGGCATCAAGATTCCAAAGGAATACGGCGGACTCGGACTTTCCCAGATGAGCTACATCCGGGCGATGGAGCTGGTGACTTCCAAGGACGGGTCGCTTGTCGCTCTGTTGTCGGCCAGCCAGTCCATTGGCGTTCCGCAGCCCCTCAAGCTATTCGGCACCGAAGAGCAGAAGAGGAAGTACTTCCCACGGCTGGCCGCGGGCGCGATTTCGGCGTTCGCCCTCACCGAAGTCGACGCCGGCTCAGATCCGGCGAACATGCGCACCACGGCGACGCCCACCGAGGACGGCAAGCATTTCATCATCAACGGAGAAAAGCTCTGGTGCACCAACGGCACGCGCGCCGAGCTGTTCGTTGTGATGGCTCGCACTCCCGACAAGGAAAAGAAGGGAAAGCAGGTGAAGCAGATCACCGCTTTCATCGTCGAAGCGAGCATGCCCGGTGTGGAGGTGAAGCAGCGCCTTCACTTCATGGGGCTCAGGGCGATCGAGAACGGCCTGATGCGCTTCAACAACGTCAAGGTTCCGCGGGAGAACATTCTCTGGGGCGAGGGCAAGGGACTCAAGCTGGCGCTGGTGACGCTGAACACCGGCCGACTGACGATTCCCGCCGGTTGCGCTGGTGCCGGCAAGATGATGCTGCGAATTGCCCGGAAATGGGCGGCGGTGCGCGTGCAGTGGGGACAGCCGATCGGGAAGCACGAAGCGGTCGCGCAGATGCTGGCGAAGATGGCGGCGAACACTTTCGCGCTCGAAGCAATTGCCGAGCTGGCGACGGCGCTGTATGAGAAGGGCGGCTACGACATTCGCCTCGAGGCGGCGATCGCCAAGATGTACAACACAGAAACGGCGTGGAAGATCATCGACGATACGCTTCAGATTCGCGGCGGCCGCGGATACGAGACGGCCTATTCACTTGTCAGCCGTGGCGAACCGGGCATTGCCGTCGAGCGCGCGATGCGCGATTTCCGCATCAACCTGGTCTTCGAGGGATCGTCGGAGATCATGCGGCTGTTCATCGCCCGGGAGGCGGTGGATCATCACTTCAAGCTCGCGTTCGACATCGTCAAGCCGGAGTCGACGATGAAGGAGCGGCTGGCTGCGGCGGCAAAGTCGACTCCGTTCTATCTCAGCTGGTATCCGAGCAGATGGGTGGGAACGGGGCAGCTCAAGCGGTACGGTGAATTCGGGAAGCTGGCAACGCACATACGCTTTATCGAGCACAGCACGCGCCACCTCGGCCGATCGATCTTCCATGCGATGATACGGTACGGGTCGAAACTCGAGCGGAAGCAGGCGGTATTGTTCCGCGCGGTGGATATCGGCGCCGAGCTGTTTGCGATGTCGGCGGCATGCGTCCGGGCGCAGATGCTGGCGAAGAAGGGCCAGCAGGAAGCAGTTGCGCTGGCCGACACCTTCTGCCGCGAAGCGCGATTGCGGGTGGAAGACCATTTCGACAAGCTGTTCGGCCCGAACGACGAAAATCTTTACAAGCTCGCGATGTCAGTGCTCAAGGGTGAGCACGCGTGGCTCGAGCACGGCATCACGTCGTATGACAACGAATTCGGGCTTCCGGTGAAGAGGCCGTCTGATTCTGACGCTGCGCCGGCCGCTGCGGATAACGGAGTGCTTGCGGGGGCACACTAGACTCGCCTAGAGCAGCGTCCCGCGCAGGAAGAAGAGCGCGACGTAGAAGTAGATACTGAGGCCCGTCACGTCCACGAGTGTGGCGACGAGCGGCGCGGATGCGCTGGCGGGGTCGAAGCCGAACCGGCGAAGGACAAATGGCAGCATGCTGCCCGCCAGCGAGCCGAATGTCACCACGCCGGTGAGCGCAACGGCCACGGTGGTCGCAAGCAGAACGTAATGCTCGTGATAGTTGAAGATGCCGAGCTTCTGCCACATCACGATCCGGATGAACCCGATCACGCCCAGGACCATTCCGAGAACGAGGCCGGCCGGCAGCTCGCGGCTGGCGATTCTCCACCAGTCGCGCAGCTTCACCTCGCCGAGCGCCATGGCGCGGATGATCAACGACGTCGCCTGCGACCCGGAGTTTCCTCCGGAGCTCATGATCAACGGAATGAACAGGGTCAGCACGATCGCTTTTTCCAGCTCCGCCTGAAAATGCTGCATTGCCGTGGCGGTGAGCATCTCGCTCAAAAACAGCGCGCAGAGCCAGCCGCCGCGCTTCCGGATCATCCGCCAGAATGCAATCTGCATGTATGGCTCATCGAGAGCCTCCATACCACCAAAGCGCTGAACGTCCTCCGTGTGCTCCTCGACGAGCGCGTCGATGACGTCGTCAACCGTCACCACGCCGAGAATGCGGTGGTTGCGGTCCACCACCGGCAGCACCACGAGATCGTAGTCCTGCGTGAGCTGCGCGACCTCCTCGCGATCGGCGGCGGGAGGCACGGTGACGACTTCCTCCCATGCCACATCCTTGACGAGCGCGCCTTCGGGTGCGGCCAGCAACTCATGGAGCGACATCACTCCCTTCACCCGTCCTTGCGGGTCGGTGGCGTAGATGGCGTGCATGGCTTCGCGCCGGCCGCCCCGGGCAATCCGCCGCACCCCGGCGAGCGCCTCCTCCACCGGCGTGTCCTCGGCGACCGATACGAACTCGGTGGTCATCAGACCACCGGCGGTGTCCGGCTCGTAGGCGAGCAGCCGCTCGGTTTCCTCGCGCGCCTGTTCCGGGATCTCCGAAAGGATCTCGTCGGCGCGCTCCTCCTCCATTTCGTCGAGGACGTCGGCGCGATCGTCCGGCGTC
>DATBZT010000258.1:0-14723 GCA_036513055.1 Gemmatimonadaceae bacterium
TTCCCGCAGAAGATCACGGCGAGCGTCACGGGGGCAAAGCCGAGGGTGTACTACGATGCGCCGGCGAGCTCGAACGTGGTGCCAACGGTTGATTTCTCGAAACCTTCCGCGCCTCCCCGATAAACGGATGAAGGACAGGAAAGCCCGCCATCGAGCGGGCTTTTTTTCGTCTTACAACTCTTACATCGCGCTAGCATTTACTTGACAGAACCTATAGTAGTGGTAATGAAGTACTTGATGAGGGCTCTGATGGGCGATCGGCTGTCCCGCGCGCGGGCTTTAGGTTCAGGGCGGAGCGGTGAATTTCCGCGGCTCGGCGCGCTCATGCTCAGCGCGATCCTCGTTCCGGGCTTGGCTGTGGCGCAGCCTGTCGGCGCCCTTCGAGGTGTTGTCCGCGATTCCCTCGGCGGCGTAGTGAGCAACGCGCACGTGGCGATCGACGGGTCGACAACCCAGACATTGACCGACTCCAACGGCGCGTTTCGTTTCCCCAGGCTTCCTTCCGGAGAAGCGCTCGTAAAAGTACGACGGCTGGGTTACGTGCCTGTGTCGGCGACTGTCAGGATTGAGACGGGCGCGGAGGCGCAGATGGACTTGAAGCTTTCTCCTCTCGCCGAGCGGCTGCCGCCAGTGGAAGTGCGACGAAAGGCCGAGGTGTACGATTCGAGACTGGCCGGGTTCAACGAGCGAAAGAGAAAGCACGTCGGCCATTTCGTGACCCGTGAAAAGCTCGACCTCATGAGCTCTTCGCGCTTCATCGACGCGCTCCGCTCGATACCCGGCGTGGAGATGCGGACTCTTCGCGGCGGTGTGGTCACGGTGTCACTGCGAGGCGCCCGGTGTGCTCCCGTAGTTTTCATCGATGGCTTTCCCGCCACCGCCGGTGTCATGGACCTCGACATGATCGATCTCTCCGGTGTCGAGGGGATCGAGGTTTATTCCGACATGGGGAGCATACCGCCTGAATTCTCGAGTGCTCGGGGAGGAGACGGCTGCGGCGTGATAGCGGTCTGGTCCCGCCCCTTCCGCCCCAGGGCACGACGGCAGCAGCTCATTTCGCGGGCGGAGGTGGAGCGCTTGATTGCCGAACAGAAAGTGTATACAGCCGATCAGGTGGACGAGCCAGCCGTTCTCGACGTGGGCGCAATCGCTTCGCCTGCCTACCCGGACTCACTTTGGGAGGCCGGGGTCTCGGGGCGCGTGGTGGCCGAATTTGTCGTGGACGAGAAGGGTGTCATCGAGCCCAGCACACTCACGATCGCGTCGGCTACGCACCCATATTTCGCGTCGGCCGTCCGTTCCGCGCTCGAGGGGGCGGTGTTCCGCGCCGCCAGGCTCGCTGGAAAGTCGGTAAGGCAGCTTGTGGACCTCCCGTTTCGCTTTCAGCGAAACAGGGACATGCAGGACAGCGCGCAGGTGATCTCACGATAGCTCCGTTGCATCCGTCTAACGCTTTCAAGGCATCCGTTTGCGGGCATGAAACTATATTCCTCTTGCGTCGTATTGTGTGGCCCCGCATTATAGCGAGTGTTTTAGCCCGAGCTGGCCTGCCCGGGCCTCGTGGCATCCCGAGCGTCACCTCAACTCTGCTGCAGCCGCATGCCAGGTCAACCCGCAGCTGTTGTGCAGGAGATTGGCACCCGAGGTGTTTCGGTTTTTTCCACTGTTGCACCGAGGAGGTTAGAGTATGAAAAAAATCGTATGTAAGCGAATGACAGTTCCGCTAATCGCTTTGTGTCTGAGTTTTTTCACGGCTCAGAAAGCGTTGGCGCAGGTGGTGGTCACAGGTCGGGTGACCAATGAGCAAGGCACGCCCATCTCGGGCGCAAGCGTCTCGATTCCCACATTAGGGATCGGTGGCGTGGCCGACACGAACGGGGACTACCGGTTTACCGTCCCGGCCGAGAGGGCCACCGGCCAGTCGGTGATCGTCATCGGTCGCTTCATCGGCTTCCAGCGGTCACAGCGTAATGTCAGTCTGACCCCAGGCTCCCAGACACTGAATTTCTCTCTCGTCGCTGATCCGTTCAATCTCACGGAGGTCGTCGTGACGGGAGTCGCGACCGGCACAGAGCAGCGCAAGCTTCCGTTCACGGTCGCGCACGTGTCGGAGGAGCAGATCAGTAAGGTGCCGGCAAGCTCGCCGGTGACTGCTCTGGCCGGCAAGGTCGCGGGAGTCCACGTAAGTCTCGGCACGGGAAACCCCGGCGCAGACCCGGCTATCCGGCTCCGCGGCTCGACGAATCTGGCTATCGGCGGAAGCGCGCCACTCCTCATCGTTGACGGCATAGTCACCCACTCGAGCATCTCCGACATCGATGGCAACGACATCGCGTCGATCGAGATCCTCAAGGGCGCTACGGCTTCGTCTTACTACGGCTCAAATGCCGCCAACGGCGTGATCAGCATCACGACCAAGCGTGGCAAAACCTTGCCCGAGGGCGCCGTTCAGGTCATTTCCCGGAATGAGTACGGGAACGCGTCGATCCAGCACTTTGTTTCGCTCAATAAAGACACTCCATACCAGTTGAACGCGGACGGGACCATCTTCCTGAACGCCACTGGCGGGCGGGTGATTGCGAGCCAGTACATGGATCAGCCATACCCCACCACGGGGCCGACCGCCTGGCGAAATCAGCTTCAGGACTGGATGCAGCAGGGCGCGTACTACAGCAGCAATGCGCAGATAGGGCTGCGCCGCGGCAACATGAATTTCGGCTCTTCCTTTACAACCGATCACAACAGTGGCGTAATTCCGCTTCGTAAAGGGCAATACCGGCAGAATGCGCGCGTGAATGTCGATCAGGGCGTCGGCGACAATCTGGACTTGTCGCTCAGCATGACGTATGCGACAGTCAAGAACGACACGCACACCTCGACGTTCAATGGCACGGCTAACAACGATGATTGGTTTGCGTTGCTGCAGGCTCCGCCGGATGTCGATCTCGCGCATCCCTGGTTGGGAACCGCGAAGGATTCGATACTCTATTATCGCCAGCTACCGTTTGACCCGAGCGCGCGTGGAAACCCGCTGTACACTCTGGCGAACGAGCAGTACACGCTCAAGCGCGATCGCTTCCTTGGATCGGCATCGGCTCGCTGGCGTGCTCTCAGCTGGCTCAACTTCGACGCCAATTACGGGACTGACAAGCTCAGCTCCCGTGAGTATACATATGATTTCAAGGGCTACCAAAGCATTAACGGAGAACCAGGCAACGGATTTCTCCAGCGAAACAGCACCAACAATGATGCCTGGAACGGCCAACTCGCCAGTACCGCTACCGGCCGCTTCTTCGACGCGATCAGCACCACCACGCGCGTCGCGGGCATCTTCGAGCAATCACGTGGGAACTACTTCTCGGCGGGGGGCAACAAGCTGACCGTTCTCAAGGTTCCCGATCTTGCCGCGCTGGATCCGAGCCAGCTCTCCGTCAGCTCCACCGACCAGCTCGAGCGCAACGTCGACTATCTCGGGTCCGAGACCCTGGACATCAAAGACCGGTACATCATCGACGCAATGTGGCGTCGTGACGGGTCTTCGCTGTTTGGCTCAGCTAATCGCTGGAAGAACTTCTACCGTGTTTCCGGCGCCTGGCGCTTGAGCGAAGACATTCACATACCGGGCGTTCAGGAGCTCAAGTTACGTGCAGGTCGCGGCACCGCTGGTCTACGTCCTGGGTTCTTTGACCAGTATGAAACCTACAGTGTGAGCGCTGGCAATATCACCAAGCTTCAGGTTGGTAACAAGAACTTGCGGCCTGCGGTCGCGACCGAGGACGAGTTCGGGCTGAACATGGCTTTCCTGAATCGTTTCAATCTCGAGCTGGTCCAGGCAAACCGCATCACACGCGGCGCGTTCCTGGCCGTCCCCCTCTCCCTGGCGCAATCCGGGGGTTTCACAAACCAGGTGCAGAACGCAGCGGATGTTTCTGCCAGGACGACCGAGCTCAGCCTCCAGACGGAGGTCTTCACGCGTCCGGACGTGAGCTACTCGTTCACGCTCACGGGTGACCACACGACTCAGAGGATCGACCACCTCGGGCGGGCTCCTTTCCGTGTGCCCGGGCTTGGTCAGGGGCAGGACATGTTCTACTACAAGGAAGGTGAGCCGCTGGGGATCATGTACGGCGTGCAGTGGGTGCGCACGTTCGCCCAGCTGAAGGAGAACCCCGCCAATGCAAGCGCCGCGGCCGGCGACTACTCGGTCAACCCGCTCGGGTACCTGATCAAGACCGCCGCGCCGGGCGCGCTCATCACGTACGTGGACGCCACTGGCCAGAACCAGCACGTGATAGGAAACACGAATCCCAAGTTCACGTGGGGTCTCTCGAATAATTTCCGCTTCAAGAACTTCGCCGTCTACGCCCTGTTTGATGGGCAGCACGGTGGTCAGATCTACAACTTCACCAAGCAGTGGATGTTCCAGGATCTCCGCAGCGGGGATATGGACATGGGCGGCAAGCCGGCCGATCAGAAGGTGCCGTTCTCCATCTTCACGCAGAGTCTATACAACGGCCTCGTGGCGAGCGACTACTTCGTGGAAGATGGCTCGTACGTGAAGGCGCGTGAGGTTTCAGTGTCCTACACGCTCGGTGGGCGCGCGCTGCGAATTGCCGGTCTTGACCGGATTGCGAGCGGCATCAAACTCGCGCTGATCGGGCGCAACCTGTACACGTGGACCAAGTACACCGGGTTCGATCCGGACGTCACGGCCGGCGGGGACTTCAATTTCCGCGTTGACGGGTTCCGTTATCCCAACTTCAGGACAATAACTGGTCAGGTGGAGTTCACGTTCTGACCCCCACTTTGACATGGAGCTATAACCATATGAAGCAGATAAAAAAGCTATACCCACTTATCGGGGCGGCGGGACTGCTGTTTTCGGTCGGGTGTAACAACCTCGACGTTACGAATCCCAACAACCCCGACGTCGCGCGCGCACTCGCGTCGCCGGCCGATGTCAAGTCGTTGGCGCAGTCGACGGTGCGTTCGTGGTACATGACGACCGTCTCGGCGGGTCCGGATGACGGTGGTGATCTGGCGCCCTACATGTTTGGCGCGGTGACGTCAGACGTCCTGACGGGAAATTTCGGAAACTTCGGGATGCGGTTCAACAACCTCGAGCCGCGCATCCCGTACGGAAACAGCAGCGCCGGCGGCGATCGCGCGGTGACCGAAACACCGTGGAACTACAACTATGGGACGATCGGCGCCACCAATGACGTCCTTCGTGCGATCAAGAACGGTTTGTCTCTTGGGAGCGCGGATCTGACTGAGCAGTACAAGGAGGAGGCGCAGTTCTCGCAGGCAGCGTCCTACACGTACATGGCGATGGAATTCGACAAGGCTTTCGTCGTCACCGAGGACAATGACCCCGCCCTCCCACCGGCCCTGGTCCCATATGCGGCTGTCAGGGACTCCACGCTGAGGATGTGGAAGACCCTGATCGCGGCCAGCGCGGGCAAGAGCTACACATACCTGGTGACCGATCTCCCGATGCCGGATGGTGCCCTCACATCCCAGCGCATCAACCGTATCGCGAACACGATGGCAGCGATGCTGCTCGCTTACAGCCCGCGTATCCCGTCACAGTCTGCTGCAGTGGACTGGGCGGCGGTGGCGGCGTTCGCCGATAAGGGAATTGGCACCGGCTCAGCGGGTGCTCCGTTCGACATCGTGGTGCAGGACGACGGCAACACCTGGTGGTCGTATGTCGCCGCCTATGGCGAACAGCAGGACTGGCTTCGCGTGGATCACCGGGTGATCAACCGGATGAACCCGTCCGTACCGGCGAAATACGATGGCACCGTTCCGCCGCAGGGGACATCTCCCGACGCGCGATACACCCTGGACTTTGGTTACAAGCCGCCGCCCATCGGTGATCCCGCTCGCGGCATCTACATGCAGAGCGTCTTCTATCACAAGCGTTACGAATTCACCGCCGAAAGTCAGCCGGGCGGGTTCACCGGGCCGGTTCCATACATGCTCGCGGCGGAGAGCGACCTGATACGGGCCGAGGCATTGATTCGGTCAAGCGGAAGCCTTGCGACGGCGGCCTCGCTGATTAACAAGACCCGAGTAGGTCGTGGAAATCTTACGCCGCTAACGGGGGGTGAGGGGAGTGCTGCTCTGCTCAGTGCTATAAGCTATGAGCGAGACGTGGAGCTCAACGGCACCAGCGGCACTACGCTCTATTGGCGGCGTGCCGTAACAGATCAACCGATGCAGGCCGGAACAGTTTGTCAGCTTCCGATTCCTGCGAAAGAGCTCGAGACACTGGGTCTGCCGATTTATACCTTCGGTGGAAGCAACCCCTGCTCGTGACGCAGTGGCATTGACCCGATCCGGATTGGCGTTTGCCGGGCCTGGGTGAGTGTGAAGAAAGAAGAAGGGGCGGATCCGCGAGGGTCCGCCCCTTCTTTACGTCCCTGCAACTCGAAGCTCACCCCTTTTGTGCATCCGCCTCAGTTCTGTCTGCGAATGTTGCCGCACGTCATCACGTCGCTGAGCTGCGTGCCATTCCCGCGAAAGACGTTCACGTGATAGTTGCCCGATTCCGGGAGTACGAAGGGGATGTCGGTATCGACGGCTCCCCGCCCGTTGGGGCTCAGCACCATCATTGGAAACATGCCCGGTGCAATCACTGGCGGGTCACCGGAGCCGCAATCGCCCGGGTGGATCGCCCAACCGAGATTGTCCAACCCGGGTTCCATCGGGACTGATACGGACAGGCGAACATGCGTAAGGCTTGCGCGATTCGGCAAGACCGTCAGCTCTACGGTCCCGTAGGCTTTCTGACGCTCGCTTGCAGCGGCGACGCCCTTGAACGACTGCGTCGGATTGAGGTTCCCCGTCCAGCGATTTGCCCCGGCGGGCGCTACCGCTATCCGGTCGCTGCCGGGTTGTGGACCTGAGTTGGCGGCGGGTGTGGTGGCGCACGCGGACACTGCGGTGGACGCCAGGGCGACTGTCAGGAAATGACGAAGGTGCATATTCACCTGCTTGAGGTTGGAGAAAAGGATACTACTCGACAATCTCCGGTGTACCCTATACAACTACGCCTGTGCGCAACGCTTGTCAAACAACGCCTCACCCCGTGAGTCGGCCCCATGACTCATCCCGTGTGTCACCCCCACCGTTGAGAACCCCCTCGTTTTGAGCCGCCGCAAGAAAAGCGCACCACCACCTCCAACTACCAGCAAAAACCTCCCGAAGGGCCGCTACGCGCTTTTTCTGGCCATCACGCTGATGGTACCGGTCCTCGTCCTCGGCATCGTCGAGGGAGCGCTCAGGCTCGCCCACCCGCATGGCGGACTGCCGCTCTTCGTCGAGGCGCAGGTGGTCGAAGGCGACTATCTGGTTGCGAACCACGCCGTGGGAGCGCGATGGTTCGCCGGAGTCGACAATCCTCCGTCGCCTGCCCCGGAGATGTTCTCCCAGAAGAAGCCCGAACGGGCTTTTCGAGTCTTCGTGCTGGGAGAATCAACTACCGCCGGATTCCCGTATCCGCGAAACGTGACCTTCTCGCGCCTGCTCAGGGACGTGCTTCGAGACGTGCTCCCCGGCGACTCCGTTGAAGTCGTCAACCTCGGGATCGCGGCGATCAGCAGCTTCGCCATGCTCGACATGGCAAAGGAGGTGGCGGAACAACATCCCGACGCCGTCTTGATTTACGCCGGACACAACGAGTACTACGGCGCGCTCGGCGCTGCGTCCCGAGTCAGCGTTCCCGGCGGCGCCGTCGCCGTGCGGTTGTACCTCCGCTTGCTACGCTTGCGTTCCGTACTCGCGCTGCGAAACGTGATCGCCTCACTCCGGAAGCGCGGACATTCGACCGAGGACAATTTCGAGGCGACGAGCCTCATGGAGGTCCTCGCCCGTGACCGGCAGGTTCCGCTGAAGAGCCCGCGCTACGAGGAAGGAGCGCGGCAGTTCGAGACCAATCTCGAGTCCATCTCCCGCTTGTTCAGGCAGAAGGGCATTCCCGTCCTCATCGCGAGCCTTGCCAGCAATCTCCGTGATCAACCGCCTTTCGCGGCAGACGCGAACTCGGGACGGGGCACGGCGGACGCCGAGTATCAGGCCGCGCGCACCGCTCTCGCACGCGCTGACACCATCGCGGCAATGAGCCTCTTCACGCGCGCCCGGGACCTCGATGTCGTCCGCTTTCGCGCGCCCAGTGAATTCAATCAGATCATTCGACAGGTGAGCGCGCGTACGGGCGCTACCTACGTCCCGGTCGCTGAAGCCTTCGCCGCTGCCTCACCAGGAGGCATTCCCGGCTCGAATCTTTTCCTGGAGCACGTTCATCCGACCCGGTTCGGGCAGGTGCTGATCGGCAGGGTATTTTTCCAGTCGCTGCTCAAAACGGGGGTGCTCGGCGGCGCGGTCGACACGACACGTTTGCGCTCGTGGGACGAGTACTCCCGCGGGACCGATCTCACGCCCTTCGACGAGCGCATCGCATTTCACGTCACCCGTACATTGAGCTTGCGGTGGCCGTTCGTGCCGGTCGCGCGACAAGTCGATTACCGGGGTGAATACGTCCCCGTAAACCTTCTCGACAGCCTGGCATTCGCCGTGTCCCGGGGAGCGCGGTGGGAGATCGCAAAGTTTCAGCTCGGCGCCGACTATGAGCGCAGACAACAGTTCGACTCTGCCGCAGCTGAGTACGCGGGACTCGCGCGCGACGCTCCCCTGGTGGACGAGCCCTGGCTGCTGATGGCGCGCGCCCTGGGGCAGGCAGGCCGGACGGATGAAGCCGAGGCGGCCCTTCGCCGAGCTGTGGCGATTCGTCCCACCGCTCCGGCGTTGGCGATCCTTGGCACTCGCGCGGCACAGCGTCGTGAGATTCCTCGAGCCATCTCACTTTTTCGCCAATCGCTCGCGCTTCAGCCGGCTCAGCCCCTGGTCTTGTACCAGCTTGCTCTCGCATACGGGGTGTCACGTGATATACCCAACGCGCGCGATGCAGCACTGCGCCTCGCTCGCATCGCACCCGGCTACCCGGGCTTGGCGGAGCTGCTCAGTACTCTCGGATTCCGACAGTAAGTCCACCCGCGCACGCTCGCCGCGCGTTCCGTCAGGAATGCGGAGCCCCTGACCTGATCAGAAGATGGAATAGATGAACGGGGCCAGCGCGGTACCCTGGGCCAGGAACAGCAGGCCGCTGATGAGAACGAGCAGCACTACTATTGGCGCCAACCAGAGTTTCTTTCGCTCTCGCATGAACGCCCAAAGCTCCTTGATTACCGATAGCAATGTCTGGCCTCCACTAGAACTGCCGCTCCATGCGCGCCGCTGGCGGCAGCGGCGGGCGCTTGCGCCAATGTGAACCGGTCTCCGGCCGACGATTGGCCGTGAGCCGGCTCACGATCCCGAGCGGCGTCAGTATTACATAATAGACAATCGCCATCAGGATCGGAGTAGTGACGTAGCCGATGGCTTCACCGAGCTTCATCCACACACGCCTGACAGGTTCCAGTCGGCCGGGCACGAACAGCGCCGCCACGAGCGATATCACGGACAGAGAGAATGCGGCCACTGTAACACCGTGTGCGTTCTTCCGGCTCGCCACGAGAGCGACGAAGAGAAACCCGCCCGTGAGAGTCAGGGCGAAGACGCGGCCCTCACGGGAGCGTCGTCTGGCGGGCTCCAGCGGGGAACTGTCGTAATTTCGCGACGGAATCAATCGAGACCGACCGCTGCGGATCCGGCAGCCGCAAGAGATGTCTCCGACTGCATCTCTCGCCGGACCTCAAATGGCCCGATTACGAGCGCGTCGATCGACGTCCGCGCGAAGCACGCGAACGCGTCGGCCGGAGTGCAGACGATAGGCTCGCCACGAACGTTGAACGAAGTGTTGACAATCACGGGGCATCCTGTCAGGTGGGCGAAAGTCGAGATGAGGCGGTGGAAGACGGGGTTCTGCTCGCGCGCGACGGTTTGCACACGCGCCGAATAATCGAGGTGCGTGACTGCGGGAATCTCCGACCGCACCTCGGCCACGCGTTGCAGTCCTGTCAACCCAGCGCCCCCGCCAGCGCGTCTTCGTGACACCGCGACGGGAACAACGAAGGTCATGTATGGCGATTCCCCCTTGAGATCGAAGTATTCCGTGGCGCGCTCGCTGAGGATGCTTGGCGCGAAGGGGCGAAAGCCTTCGCGAAACTTGATCTTCTGATTGAGCCGCGATTGCATTCCCGGGTCGCGCGCGTCGGCCAGAATACTGCGCGCGCCCAAAGCCCGGGGACCGAACTCCATACGCCCCTGGAACCAGCCCACGATCTTTCCGTCGGCGAGCATCTCTGCTGCCCGATCCTCGGGACTCGAATCTTCAACTTCCTCATAGCGTGCGCCTGCGCGATCAAGAGCCGCCCGGATCTCATCGACTTCAAATCCGGGTCCCAGAAGGGTCGCCTGCATCGAGTCGGTGCCAGCCCGCTCACCCCTTGGCTGTCCGAAGTATTTGTGCGATGCGACGTAGGCGGCACCGAGCGCCCCGCCCGCGTCTCCGGCGGCGGGTTGTACCCAGACTTCGGCGAAGGGTCCTTCCCGCGCCAGCCGACCATTGGCGACGGCGTTCAATGCCACTCCTCCAGCCATGCACAATTTGTCGAGGCCTGTTCGCCGGTGAGCGTACCGCGCCATGCGCAGCACGACCTCCTCACACACCTGCTGGACTGAGCACGCCAGGTCCATCTCGCGCTGCGAGAGCGGCCCCTCAGGCCGTCGTGGCGGACCATCGAACAAACGGTCGAAATTGCGATTGGTCATTCGCAGCCCGCCACGGTAATCGAAGTACCGCTGGTTGACCTCGAATGACCCGTCTTCGCTCAACTTCAGGAGGTTGGAATAGATCCGATCGACGTATCGCGGAGTTCCGAATGGAGCCAGCCCCATCAATTTGTATTCGCCACTGTTCACCTTGAACCCGGCATGATACGTAAATGCGGAATAGAGCAACCCGAGCGAATCCGGGAAACGCATCTCTTCAAGCAGCTCCAATTCGGCACCACGCCCGACGCCAATGGTGGCGGTCGCCCATTCGCCCACGCCGTCAACGGTCAATATCGCGGCCTCGTTGAAGGGAGAGGGATAGTACGCGCTCGCGGCGTGGGCCTCATGGTGCTCGGTGTACAGCAGCTTTCCCGCGTATCCCCCGAGGCCGGTGCGAATTTCGCGCTCGGCGTAGAGGCGCTCCTTCATCCAAAGCGGGCCGGCGCGGCGGAAAGAGCTCAGTCCACGCGGGGCGATTTCGAGATAAGTCTCGATGAGCCGCTCGAACTTCAGCAACGGCTTTTCATAGAAGACAACTGCGTCGAGCCCCGATGCCGGGATGCCCGCCTCGGCAAGGCAGTACCGGGCCGCCTCACGCGGAAATCGTGCCTCTCCCTTCACACGCGTAAAACGCTCTTCCTGCGCCGCCGCGACGATCTTTTCACCAGAGAGCAGGCACGCCGCGCTGTCGTGATACAAGGCGGATATGCCGAGTACGTAGCCGCTAGGCATTGGTGAGCCCTATGATGCGGCCACCGTGAATAAATTCACGGACACTTGCCTCACCATGTTCCATCCCGTAATAAAACGCATAGAATTACCAAGGATGCCGGCAACGTACCCGAGATACAGGAGGTCATTCATGCTCATCGTTCGTCCGCGAATTGGCACTCTCGCCGCACTGACTATGGTTCTCGCGATTTTGGGCTGTGGCACGTTGACCGGAAACTACCCACTCGGAAAGTTATCTGTTCAGGTACTCGACGCGAACAATGCTCCGGTTCGCGGAGCCGCCGCAGACCTCTTCAAGATCACGCAGGGTGTAAAAGTGTACTGGAGGGCAAGCTCGACGAGCAGCGACGGAATTGCCGTCTTCGGGGCAAAAGACGGCGGGGTGGTCGAAGGTGACTATATAGTCCACGTCAGCTTTATCGACTTGCACGATCTCGCTCCCGGCGAGACCAACGATCGTGCTGTGACGATCAAAGCGGGTGACGACACTGTCGTTACCTTCCGGGTAGTGGCGAGGCTCCCGGTTGTGCTTTGACATAGCTGTCAGGGGCTGACTCTTGGAAACAAAGCCTCGGGTTTCCTGACCCGCCAGCCGGACGGATCGAGCTTTTCGAGCATTTCAAAACGCATGTCGTGCACCAGGCCTGGTGCGCCCAGCGCTGCCCAGAGCTCGGCAGCTTTCGTCGGCATGAAGGGGGCGATTGCCACGGTCTGCCTCGCCAGTGACCTGATCAGAGTCGAAAGCGTCGCGTCGAGCTCGGCCGCCCGGGCCGGATCCTTTGCCATTTCCCACGGCGCCTGATTGCCGACGAACTCGTTGCCGTGAGCGACGCATTTCCAGACTGCGGCGAGCGCATCCTGGAGGCGGTAGCCAGCCGTGCCGGACATCACCTTGTGATAAGCGTCGAGCGCCGCGGCATCGCCGGCGTCGAGCGCCCCATTGGATGAGGATGGCACCACTCCGCCGCGATATTTCTCAACCATCGATATGGTGCGGCTGGCGAAGTTGCCCCAGGAATTCGCGAGGTCGGCGTTGTATCGCTCCTCGAAGCGCTCCCACGAGAAATTTCCGTCGGCGTCGAAAGGAACCTCTCTCAGCAGAAAATATCTGAACGCGTCGGCGCCGAAGCGGTTGATCGCTTCATCTATATCGAGGCGGACGCCGGCCGATTTGCTGAACCGGTCACCGGCGAAAAGCACAAACCCATGCGCCCATACGTGCCTCGGGAGCTCGAGCCCCGCCGACATCAGCATCGCCGGCCAGATGACGGCGTGGAAGCGCGTGATGTCCTTGCCGATAATGTGAATGTCAGCCGGCCATCTGCGGGTGTACTCCGCCGCCGGATATCCCGTTGCCGTCAGATAATTCGGAAGAGCGTCGAACCAGACGTAGGTGGTCTGCGTTTCGCCATCACTCGACTTTCGCGGGAAGGGCACTCCCCACGAGAACCGGGACCGGCTGGCAGAGATGTCGTCGAGTCCCTGGTCGAGCAGCGCAAGCATCTCGTTACGCCGGCTTTTCGGTCCCAGGAAATCGGTCGTGCCTATCAGCTCGCGCAGCCGGTCGGAGTATGCGGACAGCCGGAAAAACCAGTTCTTTTCCGCCACCCATTGCAGCGTCCGCGTCGGGTGCAGAATGCACTTCCCCTGGATGATCTCGTTGTCCTGCTTGAACGACTCGCACCCGACGCAGTACCAGCCTTCGTATTCTTTTTCGTAGAAATCGTCGGGCGACCGCGTGAAGATCGCCTCGATCAGTGCGCGTACGCCCGCGCGGTGCTCATCCGCCGTGGTGCGGATGAACTGGTCGTACGAAATGGACAGCTTTCGCCACATATCCTGAAAGCGTGCGGCGATCTCGTCGACTAGTACCTGCGGCTCGACACCGCGGGCGGCGGCCTCGGTGGCGACTTTCTGCCCGTGCTCGTCCATGCCGATGAGAAAATGGACGTCGTCGCCGCACATCCGGCGATAGCGAGCTATTGCGTCGGCGCCGATTTTTTCGAATGCATGACCGAGGTGGGGGTCGCCATTGGCGTAATCAATGGCCGTGGTGATGTAGAACTTTCCCTGCATCAGCGCTCGCTGGAGTCGCTGCCCCGTCCTCGCCTTCCACCACGACGCCCGCGGCGTCGGCGGTTTGCTGCCTCCTCCCTGTCCGCATCCGCCTCGCCCGCCGGTGCAGCGTTGTCACTGCCTTCGTCCGCATTGAACGGCTCACTCGCGACTGACAGTCGATCCGCTGCCAACTCCTCATGCTCCACCGTGTACATCAGCTCCGGCGACACATCATCAGTGGCGTCCGCAGGCTCACCAATGTCAATGTCGCCGCCGGTCGCGAGCACCCCGGCATCGAGCTCGCCGGCACCAGCCTCGCCTCTCACCGTCGCCAGCTCGCGATTGAAGTCCGCCAGACCGACGATACGCATTTCACCTTCGGCAGCACGCAACGTCACCCGCTCATGGAATATGTCGATGGAGATCACTTTCTCTTCGCCGAGAGCGGTGGTCACGAGCCGCCCTTCCTTTGGAAACCGCTTTCTGCTCTGCACGTAGAACTCATGCTCGTATCGAAGGCAGCACATGAGCCGCCCGCACGCGCCGGATATCTGCGCCGGATTCAGCGACAACCGCTGGTCCTTCGCGACGCCGAGGTTTACCGGACGAAGCTCGGGAAGCCACGAGGCTGAGCAGTACTGGCGGCCGCAACGGCCGACGCCGTCCAGACGGCGGGCCTCGTCGCGAACGCCGATCTGCTTCAGCTCGATTCTCGTCCGGAACAGAGACGCCAGATCGCGAACGAGATTCCGGAAGTCGACGCGCTTTTCGGCCGTGAAATAGAAAGTCAGTTTCTTTCGGTCCCACTGCCATTCCGCATCAGACAACTTCATCGCCAGTCCGTTGGCGCGTACGCGCTCTGTCGCTTTCTTTCGGACTTCGTCGTTCTGCCGGCTGAGCTCGGCGGCGCCGGCAATGTCGCGCTGGTTCGCCAGGCGGAGAGCTTTCCGCTCCGGCGCGGCCGTACCGCACCCGTGGGCGCATCCGCCGCTGCGTTTCTGCGCGAGATCGCCGAGCGAATGGACGTGGCCGAGGTCTTCGCCGCGATCGGCATCGACGATGATCGCCGCCTTGAGTGGCGGCGGGTCAGGGTAATCCCAGAGGAAGAATTCCTTTCGATTACCCTTGAATGCGACTTCCACAAGATGAGCCAA
>DATBZT010000259.1:0-2591 GCA_036513055.1 Gemmatimonadaceae bacterium
CCCGCCGATTACGTCGAGCAGATCCTGCTGCGGCTCAGGCGAGCAGGTGTAATCGCCAGCACGCGCGGTGCGCGCGGCGGCTACATGCTTTCCCGGCCAGCCAAAGAGATCTCGATCCGCGACGTGATCCACGCGTCCGAGCTGGAGACGTTTGACCTCCACTGCCTCAGTCATCCGGTTGAGGAGGATCGCTGCGCGGCATCGCACAGCTGCAGCATCCGGCCGGTGTGGGTGCTGCTTCAGAACAAGATCGACGACGTTCTGGAAAGCGTCTGCCTCGCCGACCTGCTCCAGGACGAGCCGGCGGTGAGAGAGCGTGTCGGTCTGCCGATCCTGGAGCCGGTCTAGAGGACTTTCAGGCCCGATGGTTTCGACAAGCGAAAACGAAACGGCGCGTGAGCAATCTGCTCACGCGCCGTTGTTATCGCTTCAACTGCGTCGTCAATTTTGAGGAAGTGCCGAAGGGGGGACTCGAACCCCCACGGGCTTGCACCCACTGGCTCCTGAAGCCAGCGCGTCTACCAGTTCCACCACTTCGGCTTGGAATCTTTCAACTTAGAGACGTCCCCCTGTTGAAGTCAACGCGATCCACCCTTTCTCCGCGTGTTGTGCGGGCCTAAGTTGAACGGGGAGCATCATGGCCGACACAGCGGAAAAGCCGGAGACGGAATCGATCGCGCGGAACAGACGCGCCAGACACGACTATCAGATCCTCGACACATGGGAGGCTGGGATCGTATTGACCGGCAGCGAGGTAAAGTCACTCCGCAATGGAAAGGCCAACATCTCCGATGCGTATGGCATCGTGACGGGCGGTGAAGTGCACCTTCTGAATCTCCACATCTCGCCATACGAGCAGGCGAGTTACTTCAATCATGAGCCAACCCGGACGCGGAAGCTGCTGCTCCATCGCCGCGAAATCCGGAAAATGATTGGAGCCGTAGAGCGGCAGGGGCTGACGCTCGTGCCGCTCGAGCTCTACTTCAAGCGGGGCAAGGTGAAGGTTGTGCTCGGACTTGGCCGCGGAAAAAAACTCTATGACAAGCGTGCCGACGAAAAGAAGCGCGACGACGAGCGCGACATGCAGCGGGCAGTGAGAGTGAGATGATCGGGGCGCTGCTGCTCTTCATGCAGCTGGGTGTTGCTGCACCGCAGAATCTCGTCGTCCGGCAGGGTGAAGCGATCAAGGTTGTTCCCGTAATCGGTACAACACGCGGCTCGTACATCCGCGCTGATCTGCTGGCTCTCGCGCTCGGCGGATCTGCCTCCAACGTTGCCAACGGACATTACCGCGTCTCTCTCGGCGACACGCGCATCGAGTTGATAGAAGGCGTGCCCTTTGCCCGAGCGGATTCCTTTCTCGTTCCGATGACGTTGCCGGCGCTGCGCAGCGGGGACACATTTCTTCTCCCCTTCCAGGTGGCTGCGGCGCTCATTCCACGGTATGCGAGCGGATTCTTCTTTGACGTGGGCGCTCGCGAGCTGCGGATATTCACCACAACTGTGGCGCGTCGCGCGCCGCCTCAACCGGCGGTTGCGGAGTCAGAACCCGCCGCGGCGGGCAACACGTCTGAGCCCCTTTCCCGTCCGCGACCACCGAGGCGCGGACAGCGGCATCTCGTGGTAGTCGATGCAGGGCACGGCGGCCCCGACCCCGGCATGACCGGGCCGATTGGCGGCGGCCCCCGTCTCGTCGAGAAGGACATAACGCTTTCTGTCGCCAAGCTACTGGCGGACGAGCTTCGCGACAGCGGCGTCGAGGTCCTGATGACGAGAACGACGGACACGCTGATCGCGCTTTCCGACCGCGGGCGGATCGCCAACGCCAACAAGGGCGATCTGTTCGTGTCGATCCACGTCAACGCTACGGGGTCACGCGGTGCGTCGGCTGCCAGAGAGCGGGGCTTCGAAACCTATTTCCTTGCTGAAGCGAAGAGCGAGGACGCGCTACGCGTCGAGCGGATGGAGAACGAGGCCGTGCGCTTCGAGACCGGCGCCTACGCGCCGAAGGGCGATCCGCTCAGCTTCATCATCAACGACATGGCGCAGAACGAGCATCTGCGCGAGTCGGACGACCTCGCGGAAACAATTCAGCAGGGGCTCAAGACCTTCCACCCGGGTCCGAGCCGCGGCGTGCAGCAGGCGAACTTTGCGGTGCTCCGGGGATCGTACATGCCGGCGGTGCTGGTGGAGATCGGTTTCGGCACCAACCCGGACGAAGCAGAGTTCCTGAGTGAATACAGCAACCAGCGCCAGATTGCGGCGAGCATCGCGCGCTCGGTGCTCGACTACATCAATCATTACGAGGCGCGGGTAGGCGGAGGCACAAGGTGAGAGGCAGATGATCGTCAGGCGCACCGGTTGACAGACGGGAGCGGGACGTTCTAGCTTCCACTATGGTTCCATAACGGAACCACAGGGAGGAAAGGATGGCGACAATGACGATCAAGAACATGCCCGACGACCTTTATGCGGCGCTCAAGGAAAGTGCGGCGGCGAACAGGAGGAGCCTGAACAGCCAGACGATCCTCTGCCTGGAACGCGCCGTTCAGAGCAGACCGATTGACATCAGGCGACTTGCCTCCCGGATT
>DATBZT010000260.1:0-3863 GCA_036513055.1 Gemmatimonadaceae bacterium
AGAGCGCGTTCAGCACGGTCGGTGAATTGCGTTGGCCGCCTCGGTTGCCGATGCCGACAGCTACCGGTCTCCCATCGGTGAACGCGAGTCGCGGATCGTGGCAGCTAGCGCACGCGACGGTTCCGTTCGCCGACAGACGGCCCTCGAAGAACAGCTTCTCACCAAGGGCGATCTTCTCCCGCGTCTGTGGATTGTCCTTCGGTATCACTGAGCGGGTGAGAGCGATCGGCACACCGATTTGGTGTTGCGATTTCGGGCGAGCCAGCGAGTCGTCCGGCGGTATGGGCCCGAGCGGCTGCGAGCTCACCGAATAGGTCCCCGCTGTCGCCGTCGTATCCGATTTCGCTTGCGATTCGCTGGCGCGTTCGCCGCAGGCTAGGAAGATTGCGGCGGCCCCCGCGGCGAAAAAGAGCTGGATGCTTACACGTCTCGTCACCGCAGTCCGAATACGAGAATACGGCTCTGCGCCGCGCCAC
This sequence comes from Gemmatimonadaceae bacterium, assembly GCA_036513055.1. GTDB lineage: Bacteria > Gemmatimonadota > Gemmatimonadetes > Gemmatimonadales > Gemmatimonadaceae > UBA4720. The sequence goes on from DATBZT010000260.1 coordinate 477, forward strand.
CGGGCCAAATCGACGATTTTATCCCTGATGCGACTCTGAGAAGTTGCCGTCCGCTGGCGACATACGTGACGACCCCGCCGTCGCTCGGCTGCCCGGTGTCTGTCTGCCACGGAATGCGACACTTGGAAGCGTCGAAAGCGTAGAGCTGACCAGTCATGTCGTTTCTCCTCAGTGTCCGCTCGAATCTCCGTGACGACCTGCCTCGAACAGGAACCAGGTACGTCGCTCGGCCTCGTCGACCCAGACCTCGATCAGGCTGGCAGTGGCAATGTCACCGTGCTCATCGCACACGTTGTGAGCCTGTCGCAGACTCGCCACTAGCGTCTTGTTGTCCTCGCGCAGCTCGGCGAGCATGTCCGACGGCTCGACATACTCCGCATCGTTGTCCTGTAGACGTTGGGTGCGAGCGATATGGCCGATCGACCTGATCGTGAGACCGCCCAGCTTGCGTACGCGCTCCGCGATCGGGTCGGTCATCGCTAAGATCTGGTCAGCCTGTTCATCCAACAGGAGATGGTAATCGCGAAAGTGCGGTCCGCTCATGTGCCAGTGAAAGTTCTTGGTCTTGATGTAGAGTGCGAATGCATCGGCAAGGATGCCGTTCATCGCGGCGGTAATGTTTTCTGTCGCGACTGCTTTCAAGTCAGTCGGGGTCGACAGCGGAGCCTCGCGCCTGCGCACGAGCTCCTGTGTCTTCTTCGGTGTTAATGTCGTCGTCATGACTTACTCCCACGCAGATGATGAATTGTCCCGGCGATTCTGGGGCGGGCCTCCCTTTTGGAGGCCCCCGATGCCTACCATCGTTTTTTGAGGAATGCAAGAGATCGACATGACCTGATCTGCAAGGGTAGTGCACAAACCGGGTGCACAAACCCCGATCAACATTAATCCATGTTTGGACGGAACCACCGGGCATACGGGAATGCCGGGTTGTGCGTCACCCGACACCCACTTCCGGAATCGTCGTTACTGTTTTTCAGTCTCGACGGGTATTGACTGGCAGGACAATGAGGTGAGAGTAACTTCAGGGACGTAACCAGCGCTGGGGGTGCATGATGGACATCGGTTTCATTGGCCTGGGCACTATGGGTTCACGCGTCTGCGAGAATCTCATCAAGGCGGGCAACCAGGTGCGGGTGTGGAATCGCTCGCGCGCCGCTGTCGACGCGCTCGCGCGTCTGGGCGCAACGCCAGTCTCAACGCCGCGCGACGCGTTCAGCGGTGACGCCGTATTCTCGATGCTGGCCGACGACGGAGCCGTGCGCGCGGTGATCGACCCGCTGCTCGACGGTGCCCCGAAGGGTCTCGTACACGTGAATATGGCCACCATCTCGATTTCTCTGGCCCGCGACCTCGCCGCGCGGCACCGAGCTCGAGGCCTCGAGTATGTAGCCGCTCCGGTCTTCGGTCGCCCCGAGCTCGCAGCGGCAGGGAAGTTGACCATCGTTGCGGCCGGTGAGCCGGGTGCCGTGGCCCGCGTCGAACCGCTCCTGGCCGTTCTCGGCCAACGGATCTGGCCGCTCGGAGTCCAACCAGAGCGCGCGAATGTCGTCAAGCTCGCCGGGAACTTCATGCTCGGCGCGGCGGTGGAAGCAATGGCCGAGGCGACGGCGATGGCATGGCGCAACGGAATCGCGCCCAGCGATCTGCTGGACGTCCTCACCAACGGCGTGTTCACGGCGCCAGCGTACCAGATGTACGGAATGGCGATCGCCAAGCAACGCTATGAACCAGCTGGCTTCAAGCTCTCGCTCACGCTCAAAGACCTGCGGCTCGTACTAGCGGCGGCCGACGAAGCTGGCGTACCCATGCCGTTAGCTGGCGTTGTGCACGGGAGCCTTCTCGAAGCGGTCGCAAACGGCGACGGCGAGCGTGATCTCGCCGCACTGGCGGTGGTGGCGATGCGCCGCGCAGGATTGGAGGAAGCATCGAGGGTGCGTGAGGCACCCTCTGCCGGAGGAGAGCTACGTGCCTAAGAAAACAGCGGACGCCATCTCACAATACCGCGTTCTTGGAAGCACCGGAGAACGAGTATCAGCGATTGGGCTCGGAGGCTGGCACCTTGGCCTGCCGACGGTAGACGAGCAGCTCAGCCTTCGTATCGTTCGGAGCGCGGTCGATCGCGGTATCAACTTCATGGATAACTCATGGGACTACAACGGCGGCGCGAGCGAAATCCGAATGGGAAAGGCGCTTCGCGACGGATACCGGGACAAGGTTTTCCTCATGACCAAGATCGACGGGCGGTCAAAAAAAGAGGCGGCGCGACAATTGGACGAATCGCTCCGCCGCCTCCAGACCGACCGCATCGATCTGGTCCAGCACCATGAAGTGATCCGCTTCGAGGATCCCCACCGGATCTTCGATGCCGAGGGCGCGAACGCGGCGCTTGTCGAAGCCCGCACGGCGGGCAAGATCCGCTATATCGGTTTCACCGGGCACAAGGATCCACGCATCCACCTCCACATGCTCGAGGTCGCGAAAGAACACGATTTCTCCTTCGCCACGGTCCAGATGCCGCTCAACGTCATGGATGCGCACTACCGCAGCTTCGGGAAGCTCGTGCTACCCGAGCTCGTGAAGCAGAAGATCGGGGTGCTCGGCATGAAGAGCATGGCCAACGGGATCATCCTCAAGTCGGGCACGGTGACGGCGGTGGAGTGCCTGCATTACGCGTTGAATCTGCCGACGTCCGTGGTCATCACCGGCTGCGATAGCATGGAGGTGCTGGAGCAGGCATTGGAAGTGGCGCGCACTTTCCGCCCAATGAGCGCGTCACAAGTGCATGCGATTCTCGCCAAGACAAAGGCGGCCGCCGCGCATGGCGAGTTCGAGCTGTTCAAGACGACCTCGATCTTCGATTCGACCGCCACGAATCCGGACTGGCTTGGCGAAGAGTCTCAGCGCGTCCGAAAAATGATGCCCACGTAAAATCGTTTACGCGACGAGGCCTGACTCTACCGATTGAGCCAGTATGACACCTTCACGAGAAACGTATTGGCCGGATGAAGCCGAAGCAGATCGCGCACGTCGCCGTGGAAATTGTCGGTCCCCTCGATCGAGTTGAACCCCTGCCTCCCCTCGTTCCACACGAGGAAGAGGGTCGACCCCGGATTGTACTCCCAGCGGAAAACCATGTTCGACTGAAACTCCTTGAAGTTGAATCCGCCGGGATCGCTGGTTACCGAGGGATTGTTGTACGGCGCATAGCGGTCGTCGTACGCCGCCGCTCGGGGCGTCGCCGACAGTTGGCGCACGTTGCTGTAGGTGCCCTTCGACACGAACGGCTGCACATACGCCTGGAAGGACACGTCCGGCGTGAATGTGTAGTTGAGGCGCGCGGTCGCCGACGTGGTCGTCTGATCGAGGTGCGCGAACGTGTAGTGC
>DATBZT010000261.1:0-10721 GCA_036513055.1 Gemmatimonadaceae bacterium
ATGCGAAGCGTCAGGACATCCAGTTAGTGCCGTGCTCGCGGTTCCATTTCGTGGTCATCTTCTTCGATCGCGTCCAGAATTCAATCGAACCGCGCCCAGTGATGTCGCCAACACCAAAACGCGACTCGTTCCATCCGCCAAATGAGAACGGCTCACGCGGAACGGGAACGCCGACATTCACTCCGACCATTCCGGCGTTCGCGTGCTCCATCACATACCTCGCTGTGCCGCCATTCTCGGTGAACACGGACGCCGCATTGCCGTACGGCGACGCATTCTCCACCGCGAGGGCGCCATCCAGGTCTTTCGTCCGGATGATGACCAGCACCGGCCCGAACACTTCCTCCTGCGCGATCCGCATGTCAGGAGTGACGTAGTCGATGATTGTCGGACCGACGTAATAACCGTTCTCCCTGTCCTTCACAACGGTTTTGCGGCCGTCGACCAGAACCGTTGCGCCCGCTTCCTCCGCCTCAGTGATGTACTTCTCGATGCGGTCGCGCGCTTCGGCCGAAATGACAGGACCAAGATTCTCACCGGGAACGACCTGGCGGGCGTAGTCGATCATCCGCTGAATGATGTGATCGGTCTCTGATACGGCGAGCATCACCGACGCCGCCATGCATCGCTGGCCCGCGCAGCCGGACATGGACGCGACGACGTTGGATGACGTCATCTCCAGGTCGGCATCGGGCATCACGATCAGGTGATTCTTTGCCCCGCCCAGGGCCAGCACGCGCTTGAGATTCGCCGAACCGCGGCGATAGACGAGCTTGGCAACCTTGGTGGAGCCCACGAAGCTGACCGCTTCGATGCCCGAATGGTCGCAGATGGCTTCGACGATGTCCTTCCCGCCGTTCACGACCTGGAAGACCCCTTCCGGCAGGTCGGCCTCACGCAACAATTCGGCGATGCGCATGCTGCTCAGCGGAACCAGCTCCGACGGCTTGAGGATCATGCAGTTGCCGAGCGCGATGGCGTTGGGGATCGTCCAGTTCGGCACCATGTTCGGAAAATTGAACGGCGTAATGGACGCCACCACGCCGAGCGGGAAGCGCTCGATCCGGCATTCCACGCCTCGGCTCACCTCCAGCACCTCACCCGCCGCGATCTGCGGCAGCGAGCAGGCGAACTCGGTCAACTCCATGGACTTGAGGACTTCGGCCTTGGCCTCGGCGTAAACCTTTCCATTCTCTTCGGTTATGAGAGCGGTGAGGCGCTCGATGTCACGCTCGAGCAGTGCGCGGTACCGATAGAAAACCTGGACCCGCTCCTTGATCGGCGTCGCCGACCAGGCCGGGAACGCGGCCTGGGCAGCGGCGACGGCAGCGTCCAGATCTTCCCGTGACGAGAGCGGGACCCTGGAAATGACGGACCCGTCGCCGGGGTTGTAAACATCCTGGAACCGATGCTCGCCGATCACGAATCGGCCGCCGACGTAGTTCCGGACTTCTGCGTATTTCATGCGCTTACCATAGAGGGAGGACCTATGTGCAAACTGCTATCGAAACCACTGTCGGGCAAGGGATTAGCTCCCGTGTGCTGCGACTGGTTTGTCGCAGCGCTACGGCCTATCTTGACGGTATGAGTGTCCTTCGCCGAAATCGCACCCGCAGCGCTGAGATAGTCGAGGCAAGCATCGCGATGGTGCTTGCTGAAGTCGGACCTCTTCTGAGGATCGAGCACTGCCAGATAGAGATCGCCGAGTATTCCGAGCTGGCGGGGCGGCTGGTGCTGCGCATCGATGGGAACTGTCCGGACTGTGAGCTGTCGCCCGCGACGTTCATGCCGGCCATCGAGGCCCACCTCAAGATGCGCGTCCCGGAAATCCGCGAAGTTCGCGTGGCAACGCAATGACGGCCAATCTCCAGGAGCGCGTGAACGCCGCGCTCTCAACAGTTCGCAACAATCGCCTCGGCATCAACGTCCTCGAAGCCGAGATGGTGCGCGACGTTGCGACGACGACAGACGGCAAGGTCCGATTCACCATCCTCCTCTCGCCGAGTGATGACGCGGCCATCGTGCGCGACGCGCGACAGGTCGTGCAGCAGGTCGAAGGCGTGAGCGATGTACAGGTCGACGTGAAAGACGTATCGCAGGCGGGGGTGGTGCAGGAACAGGCCGAGCCGAAGCCCAAATCGCGCGCACTTCCGGTGATGGGCCAGGAGCCGTCGTCGCAGCGCGCTGCCGTTCCCGCCCCGACGCCGGTCACGTATCCAAACCTCGGCAACATCATCGCGATCTCAAGCGGCAAGGGGGGAGTGGGGAAATCCACTGTTGCCAGCAACCTCGCGATTGCGCTCGCGAAGCAGGGTGCCCGCGTCGGTCTGATGGACGCCGACATCTACGGCCCGAACATCCCCCGGATGATGGGCGTCGATCGCCAGCCGGCGGTGGAAAACGAGAAGATCATCCCCCTCGAGGCGCACGGCGTGAAGGTGATGAGTCTCGGCTTCCTGATCGAGCGCGACCAGCCCGCAATATGGCGTGGCCCGATCATCATGAAGATCATCACCCAGTTCGTGCGTGACGTTGCGTGGGGTGAGCTCGATTTCTTTCTGGTGGACATGCCGCCCGGAACCGGCGACGCGCAGCTTTCGCTCGTCCAGGCAACGCGCGTGGCCGGCGCGATTATCGTGACGACGCCGCAGGAAGTCGCGATCGGCGATGCGCTTCGCGGAGCGAAGATGTTCCAGCGTGTTGACGTTCCCGTGCTCGGCGTAATCGAGAACATGAGCTGGCTGGAATGCGCCCATTGCGGAGAGCGTACGGCGATCTTCGGCAGCGGCGGCGGCGCACGGCTGGCGGCCGAGCTGGCGGTTCCGCTCCTCGGCCAGATTCCGCTTTATCCGCCGGTGCTCGCCGGCGCAGACGTCGGAATGCCTATTGTTGTGGGCGAGCCGGAGTCGCCGCCCGCTGTGGAGCTTACGAAGACGGCCGAGCGGGTTGCCGCTATGTACGCCACCCAAGCGGTCTGAATGAATAAGCTCGTACTCCTCATCACAGCCTTGTCCGCCGCCACTGCTTCGGCGCAGGCGCCATCACGCGATGTCGCGAATTGGGAGCGACAGGCCCGAAACGTCACGATCGTTCGCGACGACTGGGGAATCGCCCACGTCTTTGGAAAGACGGACGCAGACGCCGTGTTCGGCCTCATGTACGCGCAGGCCGAAGACGACTTCAATCGGGTTGAGACCAACTACATCAACGCGATGGGGCGTCTGGCCGAAACCGAGGGCGAGGCGGCGATTTATCAGGATCTCCGGATGAAGATCTTCATCGATCCGGACTCGATTAAAGCGAAATATGCGACAAGTCCGGGCTGGCTCAGGACGTTGATGATCGCGTGGGCCGATGGCTTGAACTATTACCTCTACAAGAACCCCCAGGTCAAACCGAGGGTGATCGCGCATTTCGAGCCGTGGATGGCGCTCACCTTCAGCGAAGGCAGCATCGGTGGAGACATCGAAACGGTGAGTTTGAGAGAGCTTGCAGCTTTCTACGGGAAGGTCCCGCCTGTCACCGTGGCATCGGCGGAGCCGCGCTCAGAGGCGGAGCCAGGTGGCTCGAACGGAATCGCCATCGCTCCGTCCAACACATTGGCACACCACGCGCTTTTTCTGATCAATCCGCACACGACGTTCTTCTTTCGCGCGGAAGTGCAGGCGGTGAGCGACGAAGGTCTGAACGTGTATGGCGCGGCAACGTGGGGTCAGTTCTTCGTCTACCAGGGGTTCAACAATCGCGTGGGCTGGATGCATACCTCCAGCGGCGTGGACGATCTCGACGAGTATCTAGAGGCGGTCGTCAAGAAAGGCGATCGTTTCTTTTACCGGTATGGAACGGAAGATCGACCCGTGACGACGACGAAGATCATTGTGCCCTATCGTACGGCGAATGGGATGGCGCAGAAGGAGTTCATCGTCTATCGCACTCATCACGGACCGGTCGTCCGGAGCGTCGACGGAAAATGGGTCACCGTCCGCATGATGCAGGAGCCGGTGAAAGCGCTGACGCAGTCGTACCTCCGCACCAAGGCGCGCAGCTACAAGGAGTTCCGGCAGACGATGGAGCTCCACACCAACTCATCCAACAACACGGTCTTTGCCGACGCTGACGGCGACATCGCGTATTTTCACGGCAATTTCATTCCGCGGCGCGACCCCCGGTTTGACTGGACCAAGCCGGTGGACGGCAGCAACCCGGCGACGGAGTGGGGCCGTCTTCTTTCCATAGATGAGACCCCGCACCTCCTCAATCCCGCCAGCGGGTGGCTGTACAACTCGAACAACTGGCCGTGGTCGGCGGCCGGCGCCAGCAGCCCGAAACGCGAGAACTTTCCCGCCTACGTGGAAACCGGGGTCGAATCGGATCGCGGACGCCACGCCATCAGAGTGTTGTCAGGCAGAAAGGACTTCACGCTCAACTCGCTCATCTCGGCGGCGTACGACAGCTACCTCACCGCGTTTGAGAATATGATCCCGCCGCTTGTCAGGACGTACGATGGGCTCGGCGCCGGAGATCCGCTCAAGGGAAAGCTGTCGGAACAGATCTCCATGTTGCGGAGCTGGGACTACCGATGGTCGGCGACCTCGGTGCCAACAAGCCTCGCGGTTTTCTGGGGCGAGGAGATGGCACGTCGCGTCGGTGCCGCTGCCGCGAAAGCGCGCGTGCCGGTCAACGACTACATCGCCGGCCCGGCATCGGAAAATCAACGGCTCGACGCGCTGGCGGCAGCTTCCGACAAGCTCGCCGCAGATTTCGGCACGTGGAAGACTCCATGGGGTGACATCAACCGGTTTCAGCGCTTGACCGGTGACATCCTCCAGCCGTTCAACGACTCTGCACCGAGCATCCCAGTGGGGTTCACGTCCGCCAGGTGGGGGTCGCTCGCGTCGTTCGCGGCCCGCGTGTACCCGGGAACGAAGAAATGGTACGGCACCAGCGGCAACAGCTTCGTTGCGGTGGTCGAGTTCGGCGACAGCGTCCGCGCGAAGGCAATAACTGCCGGAGGTGAAAGCGGCAACCCCTCGTCGCCTCACTTCAACGACCAGGCATCGAGGTACAGCACCGGCGGTTTGCGTGACGTGTACTTCTACCGGTCTCAGCTCAAGGGGCACACCCAGAGAGAGTACCATCCTGGAAGTTGAAGCTTTGCTGTGGCGGTTCTTCAGCCCGTCGCTGCTCTCTTGGAGAAATCCCCTCGCCAGTAGGATCTCAGCACGGCCCCAAATCCAGCCGTCACCGCGACGAACGTAGCGCCAGCCGCCAGCGACCGGAGAAGCGCTCCAATCAACGGCATCCAGGCAAATGCGGCGGCGATTATCCAAAGGCCGAGGTAGGCGCAGGTGCCCGTGACGAATGCCCGGAGCATCGCCCCGCGCGGAGTCTCGTCGCGGGATTTTCCACCCGTCAGCGCCGCCCCCGTCAGGAGAGCGACAGCGATGAACCCGAACATCGCTATCCCCGCGACGGCCAGAATGTAGGCCACGAGGCCAAGCGGGATGATCAGCACGCCGATGAGCGTCACTGCCAGCAGCACAACCACGGCGACCGCGCCGGGAAGAATCGCTAGGTGGCCGAGCAGGCCGCTGCCGATGGACTTGCCGACGCCGTCGCGGATTGTGTTGACGACAATCTCGATCTTGTCGCCCGCGACGCTGATGACGGCGAATCCAATCACCAACACCACGAGCAGCCAGCTGATCGCCAGGCCAATCTGGCTCCACGCGCCGTGGTGATGTCCGGGGGCAAGAAGCCACATCATGAGAATGTGCATCTATGCGGCCTTGCGGGTTGGGGACGCTGCCGCCCGCAGTAGGGCGGTAGCTCCGGCTGCGCCCAGTACGAACGTACCTATAGTAGCGGCACCGGCGACCGACGCCGCCTGGACGTAGCTCAGGCCGGCATCTCCGAGCACCGAGCCGGCCACTTCGTTGCCAAGGGCGGCAAGGAAGCCGAAGGCCTGTCCACCAAAGATCTGGGCGACGAACACGAACAGGTCTGGCCGCATCGCCGCGATGAGAATGATGACGGACATCGTCACAGCGGCCGACCCGACCAGAGCCATTGCCGCGATGCGAACGGGAAGGGGACGCCTGAGGTAGTGGACCACGTCGTCCCGCTGCGGCGCGAGCTCGGGCATGGGCACTCGCCTCACCGGCTCGATGGAACCCGGGGCGGCAAGAGGCTGAAAACGCGTCACCCGTGCCATGACCCTGTCCGCGAAGCCGGGGGAGGGGTCAAAGTACGGGAGACGCTTCAGCGCCTGCTCGATCTTGACGAAATCGTCTGGTGTCCGTTCGTCTCTCAAAAGAACCTCACAGAGGGCCTACGGCTCGGGGAAGGGATGGGTTTCACGGTTTTGGCACCAAATTTCAGCGGGTATTTCATCTGACGTCGTCGAGTGCGGCGCGGAGCTCGTGCCTCGCACGGTGGATGTAGGTTTTTACGGTTCCCAGGGGCAGCTTTACGATCTCGGCGATCTCCTCGTAGGACCTGTCCTCCACGTGCCTGAGCATGATGCAGGCCCGGTATTCGGGCCGGAGCTGGGCGATCGCCCGCTCGATGGACGCGCCGAGCTCTCTAGACTCCAGCTCGGCCAAGGGAGACTCATTCCCTGACGCTATCGTGATCGACGTTGCCCGGGCGCTCTCAGCCGTCACGGCATCAGGGGCTCCCTCGATGCTGATCGTGTCGAGGCGCCGTCGGCGAAGGTGATCGATCGTGAGATTGTTGGCGATCTTGAACAGCCAGCTCGAGAATTTGAAGTCCGGACTGTAGCGATCAATGTTGTTGAGGACCTTGATGAAGGTCTCCTGCGACAGGTCCTCGGCGGTCTCACGGTCGCGGACCATGCGAAAAATCAGCGAAAAGACGGGCCGCTCGTATCGAGCCAGGAGCTCGCGGTAGGCGACTTCCTTCCCTTGCTGGGCGAGCGCAACGACTTCGACGTCGGAGAGCTTCGCGATCTCATCACGCGGTGGTCCGGAAGTGGTGGCCATTGCGCTGACAAAGTTAGCTTGCCCCTGTGGCGGGCGCCCGTCACCTTTCACCCAATGGCGACAGCAACTGACGACGCCACCGCCATCAGGGCGGCGGCCGGCGGCGCGGAGAAGCGTGCCTACGTGAGGCAGATCTTCTCCGAGATCGCGCCCCGGTATGACCTTCTCAATCACGTCCTGAGCGCAAACATCGATCGAGGCTGGCGGCGCAAAGCCATCGCCGAGCTCGGGATTTCGCGCAATCCGACGGGCACCTATCTCGATCTCTGCGCGGGAACGCTCGACATCAGCGTCGCTCTCGCTCGAACAAGCGGGTTCCGCGGCTCCGTGATCGGCGCCGATTTCGCCGAGCCGATGCTGCGGGCCGGCCGCGTCAAGATCGGAACGTCGCCGGTCGCGCCGGTCACCGCTGATGCGCTCGAGCTGCCCTTTGCCTCCGGCTCCATTGCCGGAGCCATCGTTGCGTTTGGCATCCGGAATGTCGCGGGACTCGATGCCGGCCTGGCCGAGGTGCGGCGGGTGCTGTCCCCCGGTGGCCGCTTTGTGATTCTGGAGTTCTCCACGCCGCGTTCGCCAATTGTGAATGCCGGCTACCAGCTCTACTTCCGGAACGTCCTGCCGATGGTCGGACGGCTTATCAGCGGGCACCCGACAGCGTACACGTATCTTCCGCGCTCAGTGGCGAACTTTCCAGTTGGAGAGGAGCTGGCCGGCCGCCTGACTTCGGCGGGCTTCTCCGGCGTGCGCTGGCGCCCGCTCACGTTCGGCATCGTGGCGATTCACGTTGGGGAGGCTGGCGAAATGGCAGAGCGCGACAACCGGATGACAAAGTGAGCATCGACAATCTTTCGCAGTTCATCGACGCGATAGACGAGGCGGGAGAGCTGGCGCGTATCTCCCATCCCGTCGCGGCAAAGCTCGAGCTGTGTGAGATCGCCGACAGGGTGATGAAACGCCCAGGCGGAGGGCGGGCCCTTTTGTTCGAGAACGTCACTCTGGACGATGGAACGCGCTCCGCATATCCGGTGGCGATCAATCTGTTCGGCTCGATGACGCGCATGTGCCTGGCCCTCGGCGTTTCCGGGCTCGACGAGATTGGCGCACGCATCGAGAAGCTTCTCTCGCTCAAAGTTCCGGAGGGGCTCGTCGCCAAGCTCTCCCTTCTCCCTCGGCTCATGGAGATCGCGAAATTTCCGCCACGGGTCAAAGGTGGTAGACCGCCGAGTCAGGAGATCGTGTGGAAAGGCGAGCAGATCGATTTGCGCAAGCTCCCCATCATCACCTGCTGGCCTGAAGACGGCGGGCCGTACATCACGCTGCCGATGGTGATCTCGCGCGACCCAAAGCGAGACATCCGGAATGTGGGGATGTACCGGGTGCAGGTGCTGGGGCCGGACACGCTGGCGATGCACTGGCAGCGCCACAAAGTCGGAGCAGCCCACTGGCGGGAGATGGCGGCAGCCGGAAAAAGGATGCCGGTGTGCATCGCGATCGGCGCCGATCCGGCCTCGGTTTACTCCGCTTCCGCACCGCTGCCGCCAACCGTTGATGAGTTCATTTTCGCAGGGTTCCTGAGACGCGAGCCGGTGGTGCTGGCAAAGGCGCTGACGTGCGACCTGGAAGTGCCGGCGGAAGCGGAATTCGTCATCGAGGGCTACATCGATCCAGCCGAAGTGCTGGTGGTCGAAGGACCGTTCGGCGACCACACGGGATTCTATTCCGAAGCCGATCTCTATCCGCTGGTTCACGTCACCGCCGTGACGATGCGAAAGTCACCGGTGTACGCGACGACGATAGTCGGCAAGCCGCCGATGGAGGATTACTATCTCGGCCATGCCACCGAGCGGATTTTCCTTCCGCTACTCAAGATGACCATCCCCGAGATCGTGGATTATCACATGCCGGCCGAGGGGATATTTCACAACCTCGTGTTCGTGTCGATAGACAAGCAGTATCCCGGGCAGGCGTACAAGGTGATGAACGCAATGTGGGGCCAGGGCCTGATGTCGCTTGCCAAGGTCCTGGTGATAGTGGACAGGGAAGTGAACGTGCAGAACGAGAAGGAAGCGTGGTGGGTGGCGCTCAACAACATCGACCCCGAGCGGGACGTGCGCTTCTCGATGGGGCCGATGGACGTGCTCGACCATTCGAGCAGGGCGTTCACATACGGCTCGAAGATGGGAATCGATGCAACGCGCAAATGGCCGGAAGAGGGCTTTACCCGCAACTGGCCGAAGCTCATCGAAATGGACGAGGCGACGAAGAAGCGCGTTGACGCAATGTGGGGCCGGCTCGGACTGGCGCGCTGATGGCAACGCCGGCAATGGAGGGTCAGACATTTCGCGGCGTGTCCAGGGTAGTGCGCTATGTGAACCTGGTGAAGCTGCCGCACACAGTGTTCGCGCTCCCGTTCGCGCTCGTCGGCGTGACGCTGGCGAGCTACATCGCTCCCGTTACGGTTCAGAAAGTTCTCTGGGTGGTTCTCGCATTCACTTCGGCGCGATTCGCGGCGATGGCTTTCAACCGCATCGTCGATCGCGACGTCGACGCGCTCAACCCGCGCACGAAATCGAGGGAGATTCCCTCCGGCGCGCTCTCGGTGGCGGGAGCGGGAACGGCGGTAGTCATCGCCTGCCTTGCGTTTGTGTTTGCGGCGTGGCGACTCAATCCGCTCTGCCTCGCTCTCTCGCCGCTCGCCCTCGCGTGGGTGCTTTTTTACAGCTACACCAAGCGGTTCACCCGATTCTGCCATCTCGTACTCGGCGTCGGACTTTCCATTGCGCCCGTTGGTGGATATCTCGCGACGACGGGGCAGTGGAGCAGTCCCTGGTGGATGCTCGTGCTGCTTGCAGTTGCGGTCGCCACCTGGGTGGGAGGGTTCGACATTCTTTACGCGCTCCAGGACATTGATTTCGATTGCGCACACGGACTTCACTCTCTGCCGGCATCGCTCGGCGAGAGGGGGGCGCTGAACGTCGCGCGCGTGCTTCACCTGTGCACTGTACTGGCGTTGGCCGGTGTCGGCCTTGCCGTCGGGGCAGGATGGATCTATGCGGCAGGTGTGATCATCGCGACTACTCTCCTTCTGTATGAACACTCGCTGGTAAAGCCGGGAGAACTTGGGCGGCTCGACGCCGCTTTCTTCACGATGAACGGTGTGATCAGCATTCTGTTTTTTGCGTTCGTTCTCGGCGAGAGGTTGAGCGCATGACCGCCACTCCGCCCCTTATCGTCGGCGTTACCGGGGCATCCGGAGCTGCCTATGGCGTACGGCTGCTGCAGCAGCTTGCGGCGGCGTCCCGTCCGGTTTCGCTCATCGTATCGTCGCATGGAATGCGGCTGCTCAAGACCGAAACCAGCATTCAGTCGATTGACGATCTGCGTATGAAGATTGGGGCTGCGGCGTGGGACGAGTGGATTACGCCTTTCAGCAACGATGACCGCGGCGCGGCGCCTGCCTCGGGGTCGGCGCTTAGTGCCGGCATGGTGATCTGTCCCTGTTCGATGGGGACCCTGGCGGCGATCAGTATCGGCGCGTCGCGCTCACTGATCGAGCGCGCGGCGGATGTAGCGCTGAAGGAGCGAAGGAAGCTGGTGCTCGTGCCGAGGGAAACGCCGTTGAGCGCCATTCATCTGCAGAACATGCTGCGGGTGACGCGCGCCGGGGCGGTGGTTCTCCCGGCGACGCCGGGGTTCTATCATCAACCGCGCGAGATC
>DATBZT010000262.1:0-7062 GCA_036513055.1 Gemmatimonadaceae bacterium
ACCAGGATTCAGGATTCAGGGGAGGCCCTTCTCCCCTGGATCCTGAGCCTTGGTCCAGCGTCCTCCATCCAGCAATCTGCTTCACCAGCTTCGCCGCGACGCTCGCTCCGCCGGTAACGCGAGGGCGTCACTCGAGAATTACACGCCCCGGATCTCAGTTCTATCCGGGGCTTTTTCGTCGGCGCCAATCAACAGTATGTCCCTCGGCAGCGTATTGGGGATATCTTACGCGAAATGTGTATTAAGAACAGAATCGTCACTGCCTGTATCTGCGGGCTGATATCAACTCTCGCGCTCGGCTGCTCCCGCGCGCTTTCTGGCGTCGACGGTGTTGCAGCTGTCCCACAGGCGCCAAGTGTGCCGTGGACGCCGCCGCCGCGCGCCATAAAACCTGAGCCAGTCGTAATACCGACCGCAGTTTCCGGGGTGCCGCCCGACCTCGTCCAGCACATTCAGCAGTTGAGCCTGCTGGACGTCGTCGATCTCGCGCTGCGGAACAATCCCGCCACGCGCGCTTCGTGGGCGCAGGCCAGAGTGGCCGCCGACGTCCTCGGGTCCACGGAGGGGCGGTATTACCCAACTGTCGACGGATCCTTTACGGCTTCGCGCACCCGCTCGCCAGCAACGACGGGGCGTCCGGCCGGCGAGCGCACGGAGTACGGTCCCCAGGTCACGCTCAACTATCTGCTGCTCGACTTCGGCGGCCGCTCAGGGGCCGTGGAATCGGCCCGGCAACGGCTCTTCGCTGCGGATCTCACGCACAACGCAACGCTTCAGAACGTCGTTCTTCAGGCGGAGGCGGCGTATTTCTCCTACATGTCCACGCTGGCACTGCGCGGAGCGGAACGCTCCGCAATTGCCGAAGCTGAAGGGAACCTCACTTCGGCCGAGCAGCGAAACAAAGTTGGACTGGCGACGATTGCGGACGTGCTCCAGGCGCGCACGGCCCTCTCCCAGGAGCAGCTCAATCTCGAGACGATTGAAGGGAATCTCCAGGCCGCCCGGGGCTCGCTTGCCTCCGCCCTCGGGCTACCGCCGAACGTTCCGTTCGATCTCCAGCCTTTGGCGACCGCAATTCCCGTGGGTGCGATTTCACAGACTGTCGACAGTGTCATCAACGAGGCATTGCGGAACCGCCCTGATCTTGCTGCCGCCCGTGCCCAGGCATCGGCCGCCGCCGCACAGATTCGTGTCGCACGGTCGGCGGAATTCCCGGCGCTAACGCTCGGCAGCAATGCAGGGCGCACATATTCGGTTCCCGCAACCTTCAGCGGACCGTCGTACGGGCTGAACCTCGGAGTATCCATTCCGATCTTCAACGGCTTTTCCCGCCAGTACGACCTCGCGGCAGCTCGCGCCCAGGCGGATGCAACCACTGCGCTCGCAGACCAGACGAGGCAGAACGTCATCACTCAGGTGTTCGTTTCGTATTACGCACTTCAAACGGCGGAGCAACGAGTGGCGACCGCGGACAATCTGCTGGCGAGTGCGCTGCAGTCCGCGGAGGTCGCCGCCGGACGATACCGCGAGGGAGTGGGCTCGATCCTCGAGCTTCTGACAGCACAGAGCGCGCTTGCAAACGCCCGCGCGCAGCAGGTACAATCGCGGTGGCAGTGGTACACCTCGCTCGTCCAGCTCGCGCGAGATGCAGGCGTTCTCGGCACCCGCGGCCAGACACCATTTACTTTTTCGGCGGATTCCACCACGCCGCCGAAGCTCCCGAACGTAATCAAGCCATGAGCATTCGATCGTGCCGCTGTCTTTTCTATGGAGCTGTTGTTGTGCTTGGGGCTTGTACGAGTGCGAAGCCTCCGAGAAATCCATCCACGCCGGTGACAGTCGCAACGGTAAAGCGAACGTCAATGCCTTACGTCATCGCCACCAACGGTGTTGTCGAGCCGTTGCAAACGGTATCGGTTGAAGCGCAGGTAGGCGGCACGCTGCAGAGCGTCGGTTTTTCTGAAGGACAACTGGTACACGCTGGGCAGATTCTTTTCGAGATCGACTCGCGACCATACGTCGCCACGCTGAATCAGGCGCGGGCTCAGCTCGCGCGCGATGAAGCTCAGGCGGCAAACGCCCGGCGCGAAGCGGCGCGGTATGCAGCGCTCGTTCAGCAGGGGTACGTGACTCGCTCCCAGACAGATCAGACCGAGGCCACCGCCGCGTCGGCCGCGGCGACCGTCGAGGCAGATCGGGCCGCGGTCGCGAAAGCCCAGGTCGATGTCGCCAATTCCACCATCCGGGCGCCGATCACGGGCAAGACCGGAAGCCTGCTCGTGCGACGGGGGAATCTCGTCAAGGCGAACACCGCAACTCCCCTCGTGGTAATCAATCAGATAGAGCCGATCCTCGTGCGCTTTACTGTGCCCCAGAGTCAGCTTCCGGATATTCAACGCTACTACGCCGGAGGGAACATGCTGTCAGTCGGTGCGACCCCGTCTGAGGGCTCCGCGACCACGTTGAACGGAACATTGTCCTTCGTGGACAACAACGTCGACGCAAACAGCGGGACGGTCCTCCTGAAAGCGAAGTTTGCGAATCCGCAGGGAAGTCTCTGGCCGGGACAGTATGTGAAAGTCGCACTTCAGCTCTTTGTCGATGCAAACGCGCTGACGGTTCCGGTAGCGGCGGTGATGACGGGGCAGCAGGGCACCTACACCTTTACGGTCGACGCAACGGGCCACGCGAAGCAGCGCCCGATTCAAGTCGCGCGGACAGTCGATTCTGTATCGGTGATAACGAGCGGCGTCACCGAGGGTGAGAAGGTCATCATCAGCGGCCAGTCGCGGCTGATCTCGGGCTCCAAGGTCACGATCAAGGGGCCCGGCCGATGACCGCCCTCTTCATTCGCCGCCCGGTCATGACGGCGCTGGTCATGATTGCAATTCTGTTCTTTGGGACCATCGCCTACCGCAGGTTGCCGGTAAGTGACCTGCCGTCGGTGGATTTCCCGACGATCAGCGTCAATGCCAACCTTGCCGGCGCGAGCCCGGAAACAATGGCGGCGGCGGTCGCCACACCTCTCGAGAAGCAATTCTCGACCATTGCCGGCATCGACAACATGACGTCGCAGAGCACGCTGGGCTCCGCGTCGATCACCATTCAGTTCTCGCTCGACCGGGACATCGACGCGGCAGCCCAGGATGTCCAGGCGGCCATCTCCCAGACATTGCGCAGTCTCCCCCTGGGAATTCTGCCACCGTCCTACAGAAAGGTGAATCCGGCGGATGCTCCCATCCTGTACTTCGCTCTGACGTCGAAAACCCTGCCGCTCTCCGCACTCGATGAATACGGCGAGACATTCATGGCGCAGCGGATCTCTATGGTTCCGGGCATCGCACAGGTACAGGTCTACGGGGGCCAGAAGTACGCGGTTCGCGTTCAGCTCGATCCGACGTCGCTGGCGAATCGCACCATCGGCATAGATGAAGTAGCTGCCGCGATCTCGGCGCAGAATGTCAGCATGCCGACAGGAATACTCTGGGGAACGACGCGGTCGGCGACTATCATCGCCAGCGGTCAGCTTCAGAACGCCGCGCAGTTCATGCAGCTCGTTGTGGCCTACCGCAACGGTGCGCCAGTGCACCTGCAGGAACTCGGTCAGGTCATGGACGACGTCGAGAACAACCGCGCAGCCAGCTGGTACGATGGTAACCGCTCCATCGTCCTTGCCGTGCAGCGCCAGCCCGGAACGAACACGGTCGCGGTAGCGCAGGCGGTCAAGACTCTCATCGCTTCACTTCGCGATCAGATTCCCCCCAGCGTGGAGATACACACCCTGTACGACCGGTCGGTTCCCGTTGAAGAGTCGGTCAGGGACGTGAAGCGTACGCTCATGCTCACGCTGTTCCTCGTGGTCATGGTGATCTTCATTTTCCTCCGGAACGTGTCCGCGACGATTATCCCGAGTCTTGCTCTGCCGATGTCGCTGGTCGGCACGTTCGCCGTGATGTACGTGTTCGGCTACTCGCTCGACAACCTGTCGCTGATGGCGCTGACGCTGGCCGTTGGCTTCGTGGTGGACGACGCCATCGTAATGCTCGAGAACATCGTTCGCCACCTGGAGATGGGAAAGAATCCGGTGAAAGCCGCGTTCGACGGATCGGCCGAAGTTGCGTTCACTATCATGGCGATGACTCTATCGCTGACCGCCGTTTTCATTCCGCTGCTGTTCATGGGCGGCATCGTCGGCCGACTGTTTCATGAGTTCGCGGTGACCATAGGAACGGCGATTCTGGTTTCGGGATTCGTTTCGCTCACGCTCACGCCGATGCTTGCCAGCAGGTATCTGCGCGCACCGTCACACCAGCACGGAAGTCTCTTCAACGCAACGGAGAGGGTCTACGCGCGCATTCTCGGGAAGTACGAGTCGAGCCTTGGCTGGGTCATGCGCCATCGGTTCTCCGCGCTCATGTTCTCGCTGGCGGTGCTGGTTGGAACAGTCGTTCTGTACAAGCTGGTGCCGACCGGGTTCATCCCGACGCAGGACACCGGGCAGATAACGGCGACAACGGAAGCAGCTCAGGGCACGGCCTTCACGCAGATGGTGAAGAACCAGCAGTTGGTGGCGGCGATCGTGGCGAAGGACACGAACGTCGCGGGCTTCATGTCATCTGTTGGATCCGGTGGCGGCAGCGGCAATCAGGGCCGGATCATCATGGGGCTCAAGCCGCACGGCCAGCGGCTGAGCGCCGACGAGATCGTGAAGGAGCTTCAGCCCAGATTGTCCGGCATTCCCGGCATGACCGTGTTCATGCAGGTTCCTCCGGCAATCCAGATCGGAGGCCGGCAATCCAAGAGTCTGTATCAATTCACGATGCAGAGCCCGGACATTGGTGTTCTCGACTCCGCCGCGCAGAAAATGGAAACGCGGATGCGCACGATGGCGGAGCTGCAGGACGTGACGAGCGATCTGCAGATCGCCAACCCGCAGGTGAACGTTCAGATCGACCGCGACCGGGCCGCGACGCTCGGTGTGACGGCCGAGCAGGTCGAAGCCGCCTTGTACGACGCGTATGGCTCGCGGCAGGTCTCGACGATCTACACGCCAAACAATCAGTACGTAGTGATCATGGAGCTGAAGCCGGAATTTCAGCGCGACGTAAATGCACTCAGCATGCTTTACATTCGCTCGCAGCAGGGGAGCCTCGTGCCCCTCAGCGCAGTCTCGACCATCACGCAGAACGTCGGCCCGCTCGCGATCACTCATGCGGGCCAGCTGCCTTCTGTTACGATCTCGTTCAACACGCGCCCGGATGTTGCGCTCGGGACAGCCACGGCAGCCGTCGAGGCTGCGGCGGCCCAGGTGGTTCCGGGCCGCGTTACCACGAGCTTTTCGGGCACCGCACAGGCGTTCAAGGACAGCCAGCAGGGCCTGCTGGCTCTGCTCATCCTTGCAATCTTCGTCATCTACATGGTGCTGGGGATTTTGTACGAGAGCTTCATTCATCCGGCGACGATCCTCACGGGACTGCCGTTCGCGGCATTCGGCGCGCTCCTCGCACTCCTGATATTCCGAATGGAGCTCGACGTCTATGGATTTGTGGGTCTCATCCTGCTCGTCGGCATCGTGAAGAAGAACGCGATCATGATGATCGACTTCGCGTTGGAAGCGGAACGCACCGATCACAAGACGCCGGCCGAAGCGATAGTGTACGCCGCAAGTCTCCGTTTCCGGCCGATCATGATGACGACGATGGCTGCTTTCATGGCAACGCTTCCAATTGCACTCGGCAGCGGTGCCGGGGCGGAGGCGCGGCGACCACTCGGAATCGTTGTTACTGGCGGACTGGCATTCTCGCAGCTCGTGACGCTTTATGTCACGCCGGTGTTCTACACTTATTTCGACGAACTGCCTGATCGCGTTCGCAACCTCACCAGGCGAATGTCATCAGCGATTCGCAGGCAGCCTCGCCCCGCTTTCGCACCCGGCGAGCGCTGAAGAATGTCGCGCCCCGCTCAGCCTCGGCGGGAGCGAACACGATGCGGGATGGCTGGTTCAGGCAGTCATCCCGCAGCTTGTTTCAGGGCCCATCCATTTCGGCGGCTGATTTCCGGCAACTCCAGTTGCCTCTTTGGGTTAATAATCTGGCGTTGATGTGTAGCGCCGCTTATCGTACTGCAGTTTCCCCTCACCTGAATCGCCCTTGCCTGAGCTCCTCGAACATCTGAAGGCCGCTCTAAAGGATCGTTACGATGTCGAGCGCGAGCTGGGCCAGGGTGGAATGGCCACTGTATTTCTCGCGCGTGACATCAAGCACGGGCGTGAGGTTGCGATCAAGGTCCTGCACGAGGACCTCGCCATGGCCCTCGGCGCCGATCGCTTCCGCAGGGAAATCCAGATTGCGACTAGTCTGAGCCATCCGCACATCCTGGCTCTTTACGATTCCGGCGAAGCCGACGGGTCGCTCTACTATGTGATGCCGTATGTCACGGGTGAGTCTCTTCGCGCCCGCATCGATCGGGAGAAAATCCTGCCAATCGAAGATGCGTTGCGCATCACGCAGGAAGTCGCGAGCGCGCTCGATTTCGCTCATCGAAAGAACATCGTCCACCGCGATATCAAGCCGGAGAACATCCTTCTCGCAGAAGGCCACGCGATTGTCGCCGACTTCGGAATTGCGCGCGCGCTGAACAGCATGAGCAACGCCGCGTCGCTCACTCAGACCGGCATGTCGCTGGGCACGCCGACATACATGAGTCCGGAGCAGGCATTCGCCGAGAAGGACATCGACGGACGGAGTGACGAATACAGCCTCGCCTGCGTGCTGTACGAGATGCTCACCGGGCAGCCGCCATTCACCGGGCCGAATGCCCAGTCGATCATGGCGCGCCACTCGATGGCGGCTGTGCCTTCGATGCAGATCGTCCGCAACACGATTCCCGACGAGGTCGAGGATCTGGTCCAGAAGGCTCTGTCCAAATCGCCTGCCGACCGATTCGCGACGCTTGGAGAGTTTGCCGAGGAGCTGAAGGAGTGCGTGATCGATCACGCGACGACCACGCGCAGAATCGACAGGCGAACCGTTGCGCGTCCGGTTCAGCAGGCACCGTCGAAGC
>DATBZT010000263.1:0-26634 GCA_036513055.1 Gemmatimonadaceae bacterium
ACGGTGATCAATCCGATCACGTTTCACGGCCAGGTGGAAGGCTCGATCGTGATGGGGCTCGGCGAAACTCTCCTCGAGGACACGCTGTTCGACGAGAAGGGACGTCCAATGAATCCGAACATGCACGATTACCTGATCCCGACGATGATCGATGTACCCGAGATTCACACTGCAGCTGTCGAGAGCTTCGAGCCCAACGGGCCGTTTGGCGCGAAGGAAGTCGGCGAGGGATCGCTGCTGCCCGTGCTCGGCGCAATCGCCAACGCGATCTACGATGCGTGCGGCGTGCGCGTGACCGAGCTGCCCATCACTCCGGAGAAGATCCTGCGCGGCCTGGCGAAACGCGGTCTGGCCGATGGAGTCCCGTCATGAGCGCACGCCCCATCGCGCACATCGATGCGGTACGTCCATCGCGCCTGGTGCGCGCGTCGTCGCAGAAGAAACTCGACCGTCTGCTGAAGAAGACGGCCGCGCTCATCGCGAAAGACGGTTTCAACGCGATGACAATGCGCGACCTGAGCACGGCCCTCGGCATGAGTCTGGCCGGACTGTACCACTACTTCGCGAGCAAGGAAGATCTGCTGTTTCAGCTGCAGTACCGTACGTTCGTGTCGCTGCTCGAGCAACAGGAGAAGATCGCCGAGCAGCCGGGTACGCCCGACGAACGGCTTGCGCGGCTGCTCACCGGCCATCTGCAGTTCTACTGGCGGCACACGAACGAGCTCAAGGCGTGCACGTTCGAGATGGAGTCGCTCGGGCCAAAGCCGTACAAGATCGTCGAGGAGATTCGACGCCGTTACTACAGGCTGATGGCATCGGTCGTCGCGCAGGTGATTGATGGTCCGAAAGCCGGCACGAGGGAAACCGGGCAGAGCCGGCACGCGGCGCTGTTCATCTTCGGAATGCTGAACTGGATTTTCATGTGGTACGACCCTTCGCGGCACGGGTCGGTGGAGGATATCGGACAGGAAATGCGCGACTTGCTGTTGAACGGACTTCGTCGCACCAAACGAAGCAGTTGAACCCGCGTGAGGCGGCAGCGCCTCCGGGACTTCCATTTGTGAGGAGGGTATCAGTGCAGTTCAATGATGTCTGGATTCCGTACGGCGGATACTGGTCCACGCCGTTCACCGCGTGGCAGGGAGCGTTCGCTACGTTGCCGCCGATTCCGTTCGCCGCCGAAATGGCGGCACGCGCTTTGTCGGAGCGTGGCGTCGCCGCAGCCGACATCGACGGTCTTTGCCTTGGCACGACCGTCGCGAGCAAACATTCCTTCTATGGCGCGCCATGGTTCGCCGGGCTGGCAGGACTCGGCCACGTTGGCGGACCGACGATCAACCAGGCGTGCGCAACATCGGTTCGCTGCCTGGTGCAGGCCGCGCAGGAGCTGGAATCGAAGAGCGCACTCACCTATCTGGCCGCCACCGCCGACCGCACCAGCAACGGTCCGCATGTGTTCTACCCGAATCCCGCGGCTCCAGGCGGCACGGGCGATTCGGAGAATCTCGTGCTCGACAGCTTCGGGCACGACCCGTATGCCAGGAACTCGATGCTGCAGACGGCGGAGAATGTGGCGCGCGAGGCCGGAATCACGCGCGAGGCGCAGGAAGAGGTCACGCTTCTGCGCTACAAGCAGTACGAGTGTGCGCTCGCGGATGAAAGCGCTTTTCTCAAGCGCTACATGTTGTGGCCGGTGGAGATCAAGGACGCGCGAGGCAAGAAGGTGCTCGCGACGGTGGCCGGGGACCAGGGTGTGTTTCCGACCACGGCGCAGGGACTCGGCGGACTTCGGCCCGTTGTCGAGGGGGGCACAGTCACATTTGGCACACAGACACACCCCGCCGACGGCAACGCGGCAATGTTGCTCACGGCCGGTCGCGACCGCGCGCGCTCTCTCTCACGGAATGGCACCGTGGACGTGCAACTGCTCTCGTACGGCCAGGCGCGCGTGAAAAAGGGGTTCATGCCGATGGCGGTGCTTCCTGCAGCGCAGGTCGCGCTCGAACGTGCGGGCATCCAGGCGAATGCGCTGGCGAGCATCACCACGCACAACCCGTTCGCAGTGAACGACGTGTACCTCGTGCGTGAGTTGAAGCTCGACGCCGAGCGGATGAACCGCCATGGATGTTCGCTGGTGTGGGGTCACCCACAAGGACCGACTGGACTCAGGTCGGTCATCGAGCTGATCGAGGATCTGACAATCCTCGGCGGCGGATACGGACTGTTCACCGGTTGTGCCGCAGGCGACAGCGCCGCCGCGGTTGTGCTGAAAGTCAGCGTGCGCTGAACCATACGAATGGCCGAGAGGACCTTTGCGATGAACTATTTCGCCCCGAAAGAGGCTGCCGGATTCGGATTCAAGGACATCCTGTATGAGAAGAAAGACTGGGTTGGGCGTATCACGATCAACCGGCCTGAGTCGTTCAATTGCTACACGACTGCCACGCTGCAGGAGCTGATCACCGCGATCGACGACGCCTCGGCCGACGACAATGTCGGCGTGATCGTGCTGACGGGCGCCGGCGACAAGGCGTTCTGCACGGGCGGCGATGTGAAGGAATACGCGGGTGTCTACACGAAGAGCCCGCACGACTACTTCAAGTACATGGGCCTCTTCGCCAAGTACATCGAGAGCATTCTGCGCAGCGGCAAGGTGACGATCGCGCGTATCAACGGGATCGCAGTCGGCGGCGGTAACGAGACCCAGCTGGCATGCGATCTTGCAGTCATGGCTGACGATACCTATCTGGGCCAGGTTGGAACGAGCGTGGGGAGCGTAGCCTGCGGCGGCGCAACTCAGTGGCTCTCGATCCACGTTGGAGACCGCCGTGCGCGCGAAATGCTGTTTCTCAATCCGCGCATCCCGGCGGCGAAAGCGCTCGAATGGGGACTCGTGAATCGCGTTGCGCCGCGCGCCAGGCTCGACGAGGAAGTCGACACGCTCGTCAAGCAGCTGCTCGAGAAATTCCCCGAGTGCACGCGCTACACCAAGCAGCAGGTGAACTACTGGAAGGAAGCGTCGTGGCACGCCACCGTCGGGCACGCGCGCGACTGGCTCTCGACGCACTTCACCACGCTCGAGCCCTACGAGGGTATGCAGGCGTTCGTGGAGAAGCGGAAAGTGGACTTCATGGGCCTGCGGCGCAAAGCGGCCGGAGGGGGAAGCAGCGAATTCCTGTGGGGCCCATACGACAAGACGTGCACCGCTTGCGGCGCGAAAGGCATTCCGGAGCAATTCACATTCTGCGGCGGGTGCGGCGCCGCGCTCGCATAGCGCTGCGAATGCCATGAGTCCCGAACTCTCCGGTCAGGCGGCGCTGGTCACCGGCGCAGGACGCGGCATCGGCGCGGCGATCGCGCGCGAATTCGCGCGTGCTGGTTGCGACGTGGCGCTCGTGGAGCTCGGGGCGTTCGATGAAGCAGAGAGCGTGGCCGATGAGCTTCGCCAGTCGGGGAGGCGCGCGGTCGCGCTTCGCGCAGACGTATCGGAGTTTGGAGCGGCAGAGCACACAGTCGCGGCCGTGGTCCAGGCGTTCGGCCGGCTCGACCATCTCGTGTGCAACGCCGGCATCGCGCGCGACGCAATGATCTGGAAGATGACGGAAGAAGAGTGGGATCAGGTGATCGATGTCAATCTCAAGGGCTGCTTTGCGTACTGTCGCGCGGTGGGGGCTCTGTTTCGCCAGCAGCGACACGGGCGAATCGTGACAATCGCATCGATCAACGGTTTGCGCGGAAAGGCCGGACAGGCGAATTACGCGGCGTCGAAGGCGGGAATCATGGCGCTCACGCGCACGCTCGCGCGCGAGCTGGGTCCGAAAGGAGTGAACGTGAATTGCGTCGCTCCCGGCATGGTGAGAACGGGAATGGCGGCGAAACTCCCGCCGGCAGTCCTCGAGAAGGCCATCGCCGAAACGGCCCTCGGCCGGATCGCCGAGCCTGAGGACGTGGCGCGCGTCGTAGTGTTCCTGTGCAGCGAAGCCGCACGCCACATCACGGGAGAAGTCATCAGAGTGGATGGAGGGCAGCTGGCATGAAGCGCGAGAGATACGCATGAACGAACCCGCGGGCGCAATGACCGAGCAGGCAAGCCTCGTGGCGTATGAGGTGCGCGATAGCGTCGCGCACCTGACGCTCGACGCACCGCCGCTCAACATCCTGAGCGCGACGATGATGCTGCAGCTCACCGACGCGCTGGAACGCGCGCAGGCGGATCGCTCACTAGTCGCGGTCGCGGTTGGAGCGAAAGGCCGCGCGTTTTCCGCCGGCGCGGACATCGGCGAGCACCAGCCCGAGCGGGCACCCGGGATGATCGCCGCCTTCAGCCGTCTGTTCGGCGTGCTGGGAGCGAGCCAGTTGCCCCTGGTGATGGCTGTGGACGGTCCCGCGCTGGGTGCGGGTTTCGAGCTGGCGACGATGGCCGACGTGCTCCTCGCGAGCGATCTCGCGACATTCGGTCAACCGGAAATCCGGCTTGGCTTTTTTGCGCCGGTTGGTGTGACCGCGTTGCCGGCGCGCGTCGGGCTCGCGCGCGCGCTCGAAATCACATGCACGGGACGCACGTACACGGCGGCTGAGATGTTCGCGATGGGCCTCGTATCGCGCGTCGTCGCGTCAGCCGAGCTGCCGGCAGCGATGGACGGTGTGCTCGCGGACCTGCGGCGCTCGAGCCCGCTCGTGATGCGGATGAACGTGCGGCTGACGCGAACGCTCTTTGGCGAGCCATTCGAGGTCGCGCGCCGCGTGGCGGAACGCGTGTTCGTCGACGAGCTCATGGCGACGGAAGACGTCCGCGAGGGACTCGCGTCCTTCTTTGAAAAGCGCCGGCCGGCATGGAAGAACCGATGAGCCGCGCGAACGCGCGGGAGCGAGCGAAGCGATGAGAATCCTGATCGTCGGTGCGGGCGCGCTGGGAGGGCTCGTGGGAGGTTTCCTCGCGCGCGCAGGAGAGGACGTGACGCTCCTCGAGACGAACGCCGCCCGGGCACATCTGCTCAACACGGACGGACTGCAGATCGTGCAAACGGGACGCGATGAATCCATCACGGTTCCCCTGCGGGTCGTGACGTCGACGGACGGGCTCGAACCGTTCGATCTCGTGTTCATCGCGGTCAAGACGTACCAGACCGAGGATGCCGTAAAGGCGGCGTTGCCGGCCACGCACGCGGCCACGCGATTTCTGTCGATGCAGAACGGCATCGGCAATACCGAGGTCATCGCACGCCTTGTCGGCGCCGATCGCGTTCTGTGCGGCATTACGTACAACAGCGTGCAGCACGTCGGTCCGGGACGCCTGCAGTTCCGCGCCGGGATCAAACCGATCCAGATCGCACCATTCGACGGGATCGTGACACCTGCGATCGAGGCGATCGGCGAGACGTTTCGCCACGCTGGCCTCGATACGGCTGTGGTCGCGGACATCGACAACGTCGTGTGGCAGAAGTTGCTGCACAACGCGGCAATCAATCCCGTCTCCGCCATCACCGGCCTCACGTGCCGCGAGATCCTGGGAGACGAAGACCTGCTGGCATTCATGCGCGACTTATGCGCGGAAATTGTCGCCGTGATGCGCGCGCATGGAGTCCCCATCGTCGACGAGGAAGATCCATTCCGTCCGCTGCTCGGATCACTCAACGCGCTCGGAAACAATCGGCCGACGATGTGGCAGGATCTCGCGCGCGGCGTGCGGACGGAAGTGGACGCGCTCAACGGAGCCGTCGTGGTGGAGGCGAAACGGCTCGGGCTGCTCGCGCCGCACAATGCGGCGCTCGTGCGGTTTGTGCATTCACGCGAGCGCCAACGGTTCCTGACCCGGCAGAACATCACGCGCGCGCTGGGACTCGACACCAGACCTGGAACGAAACGGACCAGTTCCGTCGCCGGCGGCACGTCTGTGCCTGCGCGGCGGACGGACCGCGGGAACCAGCCGGAGGTGCCGCCGCTCGAAAGCACGCGGCGGCTGAAGGAGATCGTGCACGCGTACTACCGCGACCTCGATGCCGCCTCAGATGATCCGAACCGGTTCGTGGCAGCGTGTTCAGGACTCGCCCCGGTGGAGATCGTCCGCGCCCTCGGCATCGCCGCATACTGCCCGGAAAACCATGCGGTGCTCATCAGCGCGCGGCACGAAGCGGCGCGCTACATGGCGCGCGCGTCCACTGAAGGATTTTCGCAGTTCTCCAGCTCGGCGATGCGCGCCGACATCGGCGCCCTTCTGGCGCAGTGCAGCCCGCTCGTCGCGGCCCATGGCATCAAAGGTCCGCCGCGCCCCGATATCGTCGTGTACTCGACCAACACCGGGCAGGAGCTGCTGCGGTGGTGCGAATTCTATGGCGCGCATTTCGGCGTGCCCGTTGTCGGCGTCCATCCACCGCCAGCACTGCACGAGATGGACGGCTCCGAAGCCTACGGCGCGGTCGACCAGTTGTTGCGCCTGATCGAGCAGGTCGAACACGCCACCGGTCTCACACTCTCCATGGACCGGCTTGGCGAAACGGTGGCGTACACGGCGCAGGCGGCGAAACTCTGGGGCGACATCCTCGATCTCGCGCGCGCGGTGCCGGCGCCGCTTACGTTCTTCGATATGCTGACCCACATGACGCCGATGGTCGTGCTTCGTGGCACGCCAGAGGCAGTCGCATACTACAAACTCCTGAAGAGCGAAGTCGAAGACCGCGTTGCGAGCGGCACCGCGGCCGTACTCGGCGAGCGGCAGCGCTTCTACTGGGACGGTCCGCCCATCTGGAGTGCGCTGCGTCCGCTCGCGCAGATCTTCGCCGACCGTGGAGTCGCGGTCGTGGCGTCGACGTTCGGTGCGACGTTCACGTTGACGGGACTCGATCCGCACGATCCGGTCGAGAGCGTCGCGCGGACTTACGCCGCCGTGTTCGGCAATCGGTCGGAGCGATATCAGCGCGACTATCTCGCCGACAAGTTCGGTCGGTTCGGCATCGACGCGGCGGTCTTTCACGACTGTCGCACAACGCCCGAAGCGAGTCACGTGCGCTATGGGCTCGCGGTTCGGGCCGAGCGGCAGACGGGCGTGCCGGCGTTCGTGATCGAGGCGGATTCTCACGACGAGCGGCTGTTTTCGGCCGATCAGCTGCAACGGCAGCTCGGGGAATTCCTGGAACAGCATGAACCGCGGACGGCGGACGTCGGCGGGCGCCAGCGAATGGACGCGAGGAGGACATAGCCCATGCCAGACAACGAGAGCGTAATCGCGGCGGGAGTCGACGTCGGAACGGAGTGCGTGAAGGCCGTCGTGATAACGGATGCAGGCCGTACCCTCGGCCGCTCGGTGGTGCCGACGCGTGGCTACTTCGAGATCTGCGCATACGAGGCGCTGACCGCCGCTCTCGATGATGCGCACAGGCGGCAGGATGAGCTGACGGGGATCGGAGCGACGGGCTTCGGCATGATGTGCGTGCCGAACGCCACGGTCACGATAACGGAATCGGCGTCGCACGCGCGGGGTGCATTTCATCACCGGCAGCACGCCATGACGCTGGTGAACATCGGCGGCGGCGATCCGCACGTGATCAGCGTTGACGGCGCGGGGTATCGGGTGGGGGCGCGCGGGGTACGGCGGTGCGCGGTGGGCGTCGGGAGTTTTCTGATGTTCTCGTCGCGCCATCTCGACGTGAACGCAACCCAGCTCGACGAGCTTGCCGCGGCGGCCGGCGGCGATGCAGCGGTGGTGAGCAGCTATTGCTCGGTGTTCTCCGCGTCGGAAGTGCTCGAACGGCTGCGTGAGGGCGCCACGCGCGAGCAGGTGGCGCTGGGCTGCATACGGTCCATTGCGCAGCGCGTGCTGGAGCTCGGGGGCTTCGTAGATCCAGTCGTGATTTCTGGGGGCGTTGCCGAATATTTCCCCGGCGTGCTCCGCGCGCTGGAATCGCTCTCGGGATTACAGGTGACAACCGTGCCGGAGCCGATCTTCGCCGGCGCACTCGGCGCGGCACTCTCGGTGTTCAGTGACCAGCGGGGAGAGCCCGCCCGCCGTGCCGTCGAGGAAGTGGAGGGAGTGCTGAAATGAACGAACTCGCCAGCACCGGCGCGCTGCGCGCGACGATGGGGGCCTATTACCAATCGTTGGCTGATGCCGCGCTCCGCAAGACGGCACCCGTTGCCTGGTGCTCGAGCGTGGGGCCGGCGGAATTGCTGCGCGCGCTCGGCTTTGCGGTGCATTTTCCCGAGAACCACGCGGCGATGATGGGAACGGCGCGCACGGCGAACCGTTATCTCCCGCTGGCGCACGCACAGGGATATTCGCAGGACATCTGCTCGTACATGACGAGCGATATCGGCGCCTACCTCGCGGGCGAGTCGCCGCTCAAAGCGTACGGATTGGAGCGGGCGCCCGCTCCTGACGTACTCGTGTTCAACACCAACCAGTGCCGGGACGTCCGCGACTGGTTCGAATGGTACGGACGCGAGTTGCACGTCCCGGTGATTGGCATCCACTCTCCGCGCTCGATCGAAACCGTCACGGAAGGCGACATTGATTCAGTGACGAGGCAGTTCGAGTCGCTGGTGGCCCCCCTCGAGCAGGTGGCAGGCACGCGGCTCGACGACGCGCGGCTGACGGCAGCCATGTTCGCGTCGAGCGATGCCGCGCGACTTTGGGGGGCATGTCTCGAGACAGCGTCGGCACGTCCGGCGCCATTGACCTTCTTCGACAGCTGCGTCCATATGGGGCCGGCTGTAGTGCTCCGTGGAAGCGATGGCGCTTCGGCGTACTACAAGACGCTGCTCGCTGAGCTCGAGAAGCGCGTCGAAGACGGTGTCGCCGCCGTGCCGGGCGAGACACTGCGTCTGTATTGGGACGGCATGCCGATCTGGGGGCGGTTGCGGGCGCTATCGACGATGTTCGCCGAGTTCCATACTGCAATCGTTGCTTCGACCTACTGCAACAGCTGGGCATTTGCGGACCTCGACCCAGCGGAGCCGTGGCGATCCGTGGCCCGTGCCTCGCTCGAGCTGTTCATCGCGCGCTCTGAAGCACCAAAGGAGCGGTATATCGCTCGCATGGCGGATTTGTACGACGTCGACGGCGTGATCTTCCACGACTGCCGCACGTGCCCGAACAATTCGAACACGCGCTACGGCATGCCAGGACGTATCACCGAAGGCCTTGGCATCCCGACCCTGGTGCTCGATGGGGACGTGAATGATCTCCGGTGTTTCTCCGATGAGCAGGCGCGTACGAATATCGAGGGATTCGTCGAACAACTGACGGATGCCCGCGCAGCGACGCCAGCGAAGGGATTGCGCTGATGAGTTACTACGCCGGCGTGGACAGCGGATCATGGACGACAAAGGCAGCCGTCATCGACGACGAGTGTCAGGTGCTCGGCACTGCCGTCACGCGGTCCGGAGCCGACCTTGGGGCGGCGGCGGAATCCGCGTATGCGGCGGCCCTTGTAAACAGCGGCCGTACGCGCGACGACATCGAGGCGGTATGGTCAACGGGTTTTGGCCGGAACACGATTCCATTCGCCAACGGATCGCGCACGGAGCTCGACTGTCACGGGCGCGGCGTGGCCCATTATGTCAAGGGACCGCTGGTGGTGATCGACATCGGCGGGCAGGATGCGAAAGTAATTCGGCTCGATGCCGCTGGGCGTCGTCTGTCGCATCGCATGAACCGAAAATGCGCGGCGGGCACCGGAAGCTTCCTCGACGAAATCTCGCTGCGGCTTGGCATCGACGTCGGGGAGCTGAATGCGCTGGGCCGCGGCGCGACCGAGAGCCTCGAGCTCTCGAGTTTCTGCACGGTGTTCGCCGGAACCGAGCTGCTCACCCTGATCCGCAGTGGCAAGAAGCCCGCCGACCTGGCGATGGCGGCGTACCGTTCGCTCCTCAAACGCATCGTGTCAATGGATGTACTCGAAGGCCGCATCGCTGCGACGGGCGGCGTCGTGGCCTACCATCCGATCATGGTCGAGCTGATCGGCGCCGCATGCCGCGGCGAAGTGATCGTGCCTCCTCACCCTCAGGAGATCGGCGCGTTTGGAGCGGCGCTAGCCGCACTGGCGGCGTGCGAGGCAAACGACACGTCGGACACGTCGGACATTGCGGAGCTGGCCAAACCATGAACCTCGCCAGCTCAGCCGTCCGCGACGGCAACGTCATTTACTCGCGGTTGTCGCCCATCGGCGAGCGCGAAACGGTGGGGGCAATGCTGGCGCGCAATGCTGCACGCCTCGCGGACCACGCCATGTATGGCGTCAAGGGGCGCGACGGACAGTTTCACCGTGTCACATGGGGGCAATGCCTGCGCGATGTCGTGACGTTCGGTCGATTCCTCTCGGACGCAGGCGTCGGTCCCAACACGCGCGTCGTGTCCTTCTCGCCGAATCGCGGCGAGATGCTTGTCGTCGAGCTGGCGACGATGTGCCTCGGCGCGACGTACGTGCCGATCTTTGCCGGCTATCCCGCCGCAGAGGCGCGCGACCTCATCGAATACGCCGACCCCACCGTGTTCGTCGTGCCAGGACAGGAACAGCTCATGAGGGCGTGCGTCCCCCAGACGGTGCGCGCGCTCATCACACTTGATCCGCTCACGGATGCCGAACGCGATGTGGCACTTGCCGGCACACGAGCGGTGCATGCGACATTTGCCGCGGTGCTGGAGCGTGGAGCGGGCGACGGCGGTAACTCCGCAGCCGGACATTTCCTCGATGCCGCGAAGAGGCTGGATCCATCCACGCCATGCCTGATGATGTACACATCCGGCACCAGCGGGCGCATGAAGGGCGTAGTGCTCTCGCACGACAACATTCTCTCGCAGCAGCGCGCGCTCGCGGCAATATGGAATGTCACGCCGGACGATCGCTTTCTGTCGTACCTGCCGTGGCACCACAGTTTCGGCGGCATTTTCGAGAAATACACGGCCCTCTACAACGGCGCGACGCTCTTCATTGACGATTCGTTGGGCAAGGACACGACGCGGTTGCTGGCCAACTGGATGGACATCCAGCCCACGATCTACTTCAGCGTTCCGCAGATCTACCAGCAGCTGGTCGTGCACGCGCAAACACACGCCGAAGACGAGTCGCGCATTTTCCATCCTGGATTGCGGTTCGTCTTCACTGCCGCTGCGCCGTTGCCGGCGAATATTTCGGCGTACTTCGCCACCAGGGGCATTCCCGTAGCGGAAGGATGGGGACTGACTGAGACGTCCCCTTGCTGCACGGTCACGGACCTCACGGAGGCGCGCACCGTGCCCGGGATGGTCGGGTATCCGATTCCCGGTGTGAAGCTGGCCATGGCTGACGACGGCGAGATCCTGGTGAAGGGGCCCAACGTCATGCGCGGCTACGACAACGACTCTGCCGCGACGCTTGCGGCGCTGCCCGGCGACGGCTGGTTCCATACGGGCGACCTCGGGGAATTCGTTGGCGCCGGGCTCAAGCTCGTCACTCGCAAGGACCGCGTTTTCAAGATGCTGAACGCGGAGAAGATCGTTCCGACGGAGATCGAGAATCGCCTCGCCGGAATGAACAGCTTCATACGGCATGTGATCGTTGCGGGCGCAGGACGGCGATTCCTCGCCGCGCTCATCTACCCGGATTACTTCCGGATTGCCGAGCAGTTTGGGGACGACCGCGCCACCGCGGAGCGCGTCGTCAAGGAGTCGCTCCGCGAGACGATCCTGCAGTTCAATTGCGAGCGCGCAGCGAAGTATGAACGAATCGAGGCATTTGCCGTGGTCGCCAGAGAGCTGTCGCTCGAGGCCCGTGAGCTCACGCCGTCGATGAAGGTGCGCGTGCGCAACGTGCTGCAGAACGTGGAAGTGTACCTCGAGGCCATCTACGAGCCGACCGGCGACTGCGACTGCCGTTTCTTGAGGAAGATCATGCGGCTCACGGCCGATGAGCGTGGTTGCTTCGCTGGAAAAGCGCGCACGCTCGACCGCTGCCACGAATGCGGTAGCTTTGTGTTCGGTGATGCACCCGTGACGGTATCGACGAGAGACAGAACCCAATGACGAATGTGACGAACGCAGACAGCATGTGGGACGGCTGGATGATGACGGCGCCGGGTGCGGCACTGGAACGCCGCCCGCGTCCGGCGGAGACACCGGGGCCCGGCGAGGCTACAGTCGAGGTTGCGGGATGCGGCGTATGCCACACCGATCTTTCGTTTCTCCACTATGGTGTGCGCACCCGATCGGCGTTGCCACTGGTGCTGGGTCATGAGATCAGCGGATACGTGCGACAAGTGGGACCGGGAGTCGACACTGCACTGGTAGGACAAGCCGTGGTCGTGCCCGCCGTTCTCCCGTGTGGTGAGTGCGACCTGTGCCGGGCCGGCCGACGCTCCATCTGCCGCCAGCAGGTGATGCCGGGAAACGATCGGCATGGCGGATTCGCATCGCACGTCGTATTGCCGGCCCGGTTCTTCTGCCCCGTTCCCGACGCGGTTCTTGAGCGGCACGATCTCTGGGAGTTGAGCGTCGTTGCAGACGCCGTATCGACGCCGTTTCAGGCGGTCAAACGCTCGGGCCTCGCGGCAGGTGACGTCGCCGTATGCGTCGGAGTTGGCGGCATCGGTGTGTACGGAGTGCAGATTGCCGCCGCGACTGGCGCGAAGGTCATCGCAATCGACATTGATGATGCCAGACTGAGCCAAGCGCGCGGGGCCGGCGCGCACGCGACGCTCAACGTCCAGGACGTAGCGACGCAGGACGCGCGAAAGCAGGTCAAACATCTGGCCGACGAGCTGGGAGCGAGCCAGTTCCTGTGGAAGATCTTCGAGACGTCGGGCACGCTCGCGGGACAGCAACTCGCCTACGCGCTCATTGGCTACGGTGCGACGCTCTCGGTAGTTGGCTATGCAACGGGGAAGATCGAGATTTCCCTCTCTAACCTCATGGCGTTCGACGCTGTCGCGCAGGGAAACTGGGGAGCAGACCCGCTGGTGTATCCGGAGCTCCTGCAGTGGATCGGCGACGGCAGGATTGCCGTGCGGCCATATGTGGAGCGGCACGCGCTCGCCGACATCAACGACGTGTTCGATCGGGCGCACGACGGCACGCTCATCAAGCGCGTGGTGCTCGCCCCGGGCTAGGCCCCGCCCGCCCGCGTCACGCAATTCGAGCCTATTCCGCTTGTCATGCATTGGCGCTACGATTGGGGTTCCTCCGGCACTTGCCGGGGACCCGCACACCCTTTCAGAGCTGAGGCGTTCACATGGCCCTGTCAAACAGCCGTGCCGCCCAACTGGCGCTTGCCTGTGTCCTGATATCCACCGCCAGTAGCACGCTCGGAGCGCAGGCCACGGCGAAGCCAGTGGCCAGGACTGGCACCGTCCCCGCCGTCAAGGCCTTCAACGTCCCCGTCGAGTACTACAAGCTCCCCAACGGGCTGCGTGTCGTGCTCTCGCCCGACAAATCGGTACCGACGGTGGTTGTGGCCGTGTACTACGGGGTCGGATTCCGCACCGAGCCGCGCGATCGAACCGGCTTCGCACATTTGTTCGAGCACATGATGTTCCAGGGGTCGGCCAACCTCGGCAAGATGCAGTTCATCAAGCTCGTCGAGGGGATTGGCGGGATCCTGAACGGCTCGACGCGGTTCGACTTCACGAACTATTTCCAGGTCGTTCCGGCCAACGCCATGGAAACCGTGCTGTGGGCCGAGGCGGACAGGATGCGCGGACTCGCCATCACGCAGGAGAACCTCGTCAACCAGCAGGGCGTGGTGAAGAACGAGGTCAAGGTCAACGTCCTCAATGCGCCATACGGCGGATTCCCGTGGCTGGACATGCCGCAGCTGGCAAACACCAACTGGCACAACGCGCACAACTTCTACGGTGACCTGACCGACCTCGACGCGGCGACGCTCGCCGACGTGAAGGCGTTCTTCACGACGTATTATGCGCCGAACAACGCTGTACTCGTGGTGAGCGGCGATATGGAGCCTTCCACGGCACGGGCGCTGGTCAAGAAGTACTTCGCGGCCATCCCGATGCAACCGCAGCCGGCGCGCGAGCCGATCGACGAACCGCGCCAGGTCAGCGAGAAGCGCAGCAGCAAGGAGGACAAACTCGCTCCGCGCCCGGCGCTCGCCATTGGATATCACGTGCCGCCGCGGTGGACCACCGACTGGTTCGCCTTCGGCCTCATCGACCAGATCCTGGCGCAGGGCCGCGATTCGCGCCTCTATGATGCCGTGGTCCGCAAGCGCGCGTTGACGTCCGGCGTGGCGGCGGGAATCAACTACGGGCTCGGCAATCAGTGGAACTACTCCGGGCCCATGCTCTATATCATGAACACCGTGCACGACGCGAAGACGCCGGCCGACACGATGCTCGCCGCAATCGACGTCGAAGTGAACCGCCTGCGCACCGAGCTGGTTGACAAGGCGACGCTCGACCGTGCGCGCACCAAATGGCGGTCGTCGTTCTACAGCTACGTCGAGAGCCTCAACGGCTACGGCCGCGCCGACCTGCTCGCATCTCTCGCACTCTTTGATGACGACCCGGCGCGCATCAACCGCATCGAAGCCGGCTTTGCCGCGGTCACGCCGGAGCAGATCCGCAAGACAGCCGAGGAGTGGCTGCGTCCCGGCAATCGCTCGATCATTACATTGATCCCCGCGCCGCCCAAGGTGGCCGCCCCGACGGGAGGAAACTGAGATGCGCACCGCCTTCATCGTGCGCGTGAGCGCACTTGCAATCGCCGCGGCGCTGTCGTCGCCCGCGGCCGCGCAGTTCCCCACAACACCGCCGCCGGTGGGCGCCACCAAGGCGTTCAAGGTGCCAGTACGCCGCACGTTCACGCTGGGCAACGGCATGAAAGTTTCGCTCACGCCGTTCGGGCTGGTGCCCAAGGCGACTGTCCGGCTCGCGCTTCGCACGGGCGGCATTGACGAGAGCGCGAACGAAGTGTGGCTGTCGGGACTGATGGCCGATCTGATGCCCGAGGGAACGGCAACACGCGGCGCGCGGGATCTGGCCGAGGAAATGGCGGGCATGGGCGGCGGCCTCGGCATCGGCGCGGGCGACGACCTGAGCAACCTCCAGGCCGACGTGCTGAGCGAGCGTGCCGCCGACCTGGTGCGCGTGATCGCCGATGTCGTGCGTCACCCGAAGTTTCCGGAGAGCGAGCTGCCCCGCATCAAGCAGAGCCGCCTGCGCAACCTGGCGGTTGCGCTCAGCCAGCCCGGCGTGCAGGCCAGCGTGAAGTTTGGTGAGATGATGTTCGGCGATCACCCGTACGGCCGCAGTTTTCCGACAGAGCAGCAGCTGCAGGGCTACACGATCGACCAGGTGCGGGCGTTCTGGGCCGCGAACGTCGGCGCCGCGCGCGCCCACATCTACGTGACGGGCGTATTCGACGACGCCGCCGTCGAGAAGGCCATTCGCGAATCGTTCAACGACTGGGCGCCCGGTCCACCGCCGAGCAATAGGCCGGCGACGATGGCCAACAAGCGGCAGGTCGCCGTGATCGACCGCCCGGGCGCCGTGCAATCCACCGTCATCCTCGGGCTGCCGGTGCCCGGCATGACGAGCCCCGACAACATCAAGCTCCGCGTCACTGACGCGATCCTCGGCGGCTCGTTCGGATCGCGCATCACAAGCAACATCCGCGAGAAGAAAGGCTACACATACTCGCCGAGCAGCTTCGTCTCCACGCGAAAGGGGCTGGCGTACTGGGCGGAAAGTGCCGATGTCACCACGAACGTGACCGGCCCGTCACTCACCGAGATTGTGTTCGAGGTGAACCGGCTGCGCACCGAGGCCCCGCCTCCCGCGGAGCTGGACGGGATCAAAAGGAACATGGCCGGCATCTTCGTGATCCAGAACGGGTCGCGCGGCGGCGTGACCGGCCAGTTCGTGGCGATGGACCTGCAGGGGCTGACCGACGACTATCTGCGCACCTACGTGAGCAAGGTCCTCTCTGTGACGCCGGCCGATGTGCAGAAGATGATGCAGGAATACCTGACGCCGGAAAAGATGTCACTCGTGGTGGTCGGCGACCGCAAGGTCATTGACGACCAGCTCAAGCCGATCATCGCGCCGCCGGTGCCCTGATCCCAAGCGGAAGGGGCGGCGGCGTGACTAGGGTGTCATTGCCGCCGCTTCGCGCTCGAGTTTTTCGGCGAGCGCGTGAAATTTTTCGTGGGCCATTGGCCCCACATCTTCGCGCTCGACCCGCTCGAAGTCCCGCAACACGCTGCGCTGCCGCTCGGCTGAGAACATTTCGTCCGCCATCCGAAAGAGCATTTCGTCTTCCTTGATGATGTGATCTCGAAGCAGCGCGACGTATCGTCGCGCGTTGGAGATGACGGCCGCGCGCGCACCCGCGTCGCCTGCCTCGAGCTGGCGCGCGGCGTCGCGCATGCCCCGCGTCAAAGCGCGTCCCTGCACGTGCTCGTCGAGGAACATGTCGAGAGGTCCGTCGAACCGGGGCAGACCGCTCTCGATCATCGCTCCGAAGAGCACGCCTTCTTCCTTCTTGTGATGGCACCCGTCGGCGAAGCCGGCGATGAAATCAGCGGCTTCGAGAAAGAACTCCGGTCGCACCGGATGTCCACTCTCGAGATGCCCGGCAGCGGTTTCGAGCGCGTCGAGTACGCGCTCGATGATCCGGTGCTCCTGCATCAATTCGTCGCTTGCTCTCGCGAATTCGCCCATTGTGCTTTCCTCCGGTGTGAGTCGTCGCGGTCGGAAACGGAAAACCCCGCACTCAACTCCGAGCGCGGGGTTTTGAATTCAACATCCGATCGGTCCGACGCGAATTGCTGCGGAGCTACTGCTTTTTCTTTGTCTTGTCGACGTTGTTTCCCACGACGGCGCCAAGGATCGCTCCGGCCGCGCCGCCAACAACTGCGCCCTGTACCTTGTTCTTGCTCGTGGTGGCACCAATGACGGCGCCGGCTGCAGCGCCAATCGCCGCATCACGCGCTCCGTGCTTCACGATGGTAGTCCTCGTCGAAGAGCTGGTCGTGCCACTTGACGTCCCCGTGGTGGTTCCGCTCGAGCTGGATCCCGCGGAAGTGGAACGACGTGTGGTCGTAGGCGAGGTATTCGTGCGGCTGGTGGTCGTCGTTGTGGTCGTTGTATATCCCGGCGCTGGCGCTGCCTTTGCGCGCTCTGCTGCTGATATCGAGTCGAGAGTGGCGGCGTTCTTGGTTGCCAGCGATAGACTGTCGGCGGGCGTCTGATCCGCTTTGCTGCACGCGAATACGCCGAGAATGGCGCCGGCCGCGAGGAGATACGTGATTCTCATTGTCTTCGTTCCCTGAAAAGGTGGCTTACCTTATAGAAGGATGCGCACTTGCCATGCCATATGCAGGGGGATGGCACGGATTTTCCCCCGCCCGGACCCCGGCTGCTTTTGATCCTCATTCCCAACGCTTACCCATAGAAACACCGTGGAAGCACATATCTCTTGACATCATAATCAGTTAGGATGGCGAGCTCACGTGATTTGTTCGTTATTTGGCCAGGTTCCTCCCTTGAGCTCGATCGTACTCGCCAACGCCATTTCCTCCCGAAGGCGGCGCTTCAGCAGCCCGTGCGGGAACTTTACGGCCCACCAGGCAGACAATGACATCGACAGACCGATCGCCTGAATCCACCCTCGCTCATGCCACCCGCGGTCTGGCGGCCGCCCTCGGTATTGAAATGGTCGAGCTTACCGCATCTCGTGTCGTGGCGACGATGCCGGTCAATGAGCGAACACGCCAACCTTACGGCTTGTTACATGGTGGTGCATCGGTGGCACTCGCCGAGACAGTCGCGTCGCTCGGCGCGGCAATGAACGTCGACCGTCAGCGATTTTCCGTAGTCGCACTCGAGATCAATGCAAATCACGTCCGCGCAACAACGGATGGGTTTGTGCGAGCCACGGCGACGCCCGTTCACATTGGGCGCTCGACGCAAGTCTGGTCTATCGTGATCGTGGACGACGATGCGCGGCTGGTGTGTATGTCTCGATGTACGCTGGCCATCGTCCCCGCGCGATGACCGCGGCACAGCAGTCGCTCGTCCGATTGCCCTCCATCCGTTAGAGGATTAAAGTACGTGAGTCGCTCGGGTGACTGTGACTGGACAGGAACTTCCGGTTCGATTCCGGCGCCGCGATTGAATCGATGATTGGGAACACTTACTTTTCGTGACTACGAGCGCCAGTAGCTCAGTTGGATAGAGCAACAGCCTTCTAAGCTGTGGGTCGGGGGTTCGATTCCCTCCTGGCGCACCAAAGTGCATACCGATCGCGCCGTTAGCTCAATTGGCAGAGCAAATGACTCTTAATCATTAGGTTGTAGGTTCGATTCCTACACGGCGCATCAATACAGCTCCTTGAAAATCTCAGTCGTTGTTGGCTCGGTGGAATCCGAGCGGTCGATTCGCGACTGCATTGCTTCCATCCTGAGCGCCGGCAGTGAACACGCGACTGAGGTCATTGTGGTCGATGCTTCGCGCGATGCTACAGCCGCGCTCGTCAGACTGCATTTTCCGGACGTCACGCTCATCTCCATGCCCAGCGGGACGCTGACACCCCGCTTGTGGTCCGAGGGATTCGCTCGATCCTCGGGAAGCGCTGTGGCATTCACCACTGGTCACTGCATCGTTCCCGCCGGTTGGCTCGGCGACCTTCAGGGAGCGCTGGCGCTCGCCGCAGTCGGTGCCGGCGGCCCAATCCTGCTCGAACGCGATAGCTCACTGCTGGACGCCGCGATCTATTTTCTTCGCTATTCGGCGTTCATGCCAGACGGCTCGACTGAGTCGCGCTCCGTCACCGATATCGCCGGCGACAACTGCATGTACGTCCGCGCCGAGCTTGCGCCGTGTCTGTCGCCGACGGACGCATTCTGGGAAGTCGATGTGAACCGCCGTCTCACGAGGGAAGGGAAGGTTCTCACGATGGTCCCCAGCGCTGCTGTTTCGTTCGGCAGATCATTTCCATTCGCCGTCATCTCACGTCATCGGTTCGAGCATGGCATCCATTCCGGGAGATGGAGAAGCACTGAGGACCAGGTCAGTCCGTGGCGGATCGTGACCGTAGCGCCCGTGGTGCCGTTTGTCCTTCTGCTCCGCATTATCCGACGCGTCAGGCGGGCCGGAGGCGATATCTCACTCGTCGTCATGTGCTCGCCATTGATTCTGTGGCTGGCGATGTGCTGGGCAGCGGGTGAAGCCCGCGGGGCATGGAGGGCTGTCGATGCGCGTCGGAATTGACGCGACCTGCTGGGCGAACAGGCGTGGATACGGCCGCTTCGCACGGGAGATCGTGACAGCCATGGCACGCGTGGCTCCGGAAGATCAGTTCGTCTGCTTCCTCGATCCGAAATCCGCCGCCTGCTTCGAGCTTCAGGCGCCGAACGTGACGCAGGTTGTGGTGCCCACGAAGGCAGCGCCTTCCGATGCGGCGTCGGCATCCGGTAGCCGCTCGCTCGCCGACATGCTGCGAATGAGCCGGGCGGTCGCCGGCGAGCCACTGGACGTGTTTTTTTCCCCCTCCGTGTACAGTTACTTTCCGCTGCCACCGCGGTTACGAGCAATCGTTACCATCCACGACGCGATCGCCGAGCGATTTCCGCTGCTCACTCTGCCATCGCGGCGGGCGCGGCTGTTCTGGCGCATCAAGACGTGGGTGGCGGTTCGCCAGGCTCGAAAGATACTTGCCGTGTCGAGCTACGCCGCTCGTGAAGTTTCCCGGGCGCACCGGATTCCCCTGGATCGGATTGCCATCGCTGTCGAGGCACCGTCGCCGGCATATCGGCCCGCGCGTGATCCAGCCACGGTTGAAAGTGCCGCCAAAGCCGCGGGGCTTCCCGCTGGCGCGCGATGGTTCACGTACGTGGGCGGATTCAATCCCCACAAGAACGTTCCGGCAATCGTCCGGGCGCATGCGCGACTCTCCCGTGAGATGGGAGACCGCGCCCCGTATCTGCTCCTCGTCGGCACGGTGGACGCCGACGTATTTCACGGCGATCAGCCCGCAATCAAGGCCGCGATTGCCGATGCGCGCACATCGTCGCTCGTTCGCTGGACGGGCTACGTGGATGACGATCGCCTGGCACTTCTGCACTCGGGTGCGATTGCTCTTCTGTTGCTGTCGGAATCGGAAGGATTTG
This sequence comes from Gemmatimonadaceae bacterium, assembly GCA_036513055.1. Classification (GTDB taxonomy): domain Bacteria; phylum Gemmatimonadota; class Gemmatimonadetes; order Gemmatimonadales; family Gemmatimonadaceae; genus UBA4720. The sequence continues at coordinate 20,097 of DATBZT010000263.1, forward strand.
GTCTGCCGGCAGTCGAGGCAGCAGCGTGCGACACCCCGGTAGTCGCGACGCTGGAAAGTCCGTTGCCGGAGCTGCTCGAGGGCGGAGGATTCTTTGTTCGTCCGGGCGACGATGAATCCCTGCTGGCCGCGCTGAGACAACTCGCCACCGATTCCCGCTTGAGGGCGTTGATGGGTGCGCGAGCCGGGCAGCGCGCACGCGCACTCAGCTGGGATCGCGCTGCGGAAGCATGCCTTGCCGCTCTCCGTGAGGTGGCGGCGTGAATCGACGCGGCGCGTACGCAGCGGCATCGGTTGTACTGCTGCTCATTGCGGTGATGCTCCCAACCGGATGGTACGATGCGATTCCGCGCCTTCCGGACTTGCCACCGCTTCCGGTGCGCGGCGTGGCTCTTCTTCGCATCACGATCGTCATCGAGGCGCTCGCCTTCGGGCTGCTTGCGCTCGGAAACTGGTCGTTCGGCGGTGCTGCCGGCTCTGTGGAGCGCGACCTGACGGTCAGGGAATTTCCTGGGGATGTGTCGCGAACAACTGCCCTTGCGGTGCTGGCCGGAATCACGATTGTCGCAATTGTCGCGCGCAGCATCAGCCTCAGCTCCGATCTCTGGATCGACGAGATCACTCCGATCTTCGACTATGGGAAGATGTCTGCCGCGCAGGTGATCGGCAGCTATATGCGCTCGAACAATCATCTGCTCAACACGCTGATGATGAAGGCGGCGATCTCCATTTTCGGAGAGCACGAATGGTCCGTTCGCGTGCCGGCAATGATGTTCGGTGTTGCGGCGGTTCCCACACTGTATTGGGTCGCGCGGCTGGCCATGTCGCGCGTCGCCAGCCTCGGCGCGGCGTTGCTGCTGGCTGTTTCGTACCACCACATTTTCTTCTCACAGAACGCCCGTGGATACACCGGTTACCTGTTCTTCGCACTGCTTTCCACCGGCGCGCTGGTACGGGCGATTCAACGCGATGGGCTGCGGTACTGGGTGTTGTATGTATTCGCGGTGGTGCTCGGATTTGCATCGCTGATCACCACTGGATTCGTTTTCGCGGCACAGATTGTCGTAGGGGTAATCGAGCTCGGCCGACGCCGGCGTCGGAACGCGCCGGTTGCGCCTCTCGCCCGGCGTCTGGCGACGACTTATGCGATCGCGGGCTTTCTCGCATTTCAGCTCTACGCCACGTCCATGCCGGAAGCGTACGTCACGATCACCGGCCTTTACTCCGTGCACGGAACCACGTACGCCGCATTCTCGGTGGACTTCGTGCGTGATGCGCTCCGCGGACTTTCCGCGGGTTTTCTTGGAACCGCGGCGGCGCTCGTGTTTCTCGTTGTGGGAGCTGCAGGCTTTGGAACGCTTGTCTATGCGAGCTGGCCCGTGGCCGCCGCACTGGGCCTCACCGTGGTGCTTGCCGGCGGCCTTCTCGCCGCGCAGGGCCTGACGTTCTCGCCGCGCTTTTTTCTCATCGGCCTCCCGCTCGCGTTTCTGTCTGTGATGAGCCTTGGCGAAGCGGTCATTGTGCTCGCACGGCAGAGGTTCGGAGCGATGGAGCGCGGCGGACGTGTCATGATCATTGGCCTCGCTCTGTGCATCGCAGCAGTTTTCGTCGCCTCGCTGCCGAGATATTATCGCACGCCCAAACAGCCTTATCGTGCGGCCATTGTCTATATAGAGCAGTCTCTCCAGCCTGGAGATGCCGCAGCAGTCATCTACGTTGCCGAATCCGGATTCAGGTATTATGTCCCCCGCGGTCACGTGCGAAACACCAGTGCATACCATTATGTGCGCACCACAGGCGCGCTCGACTCTCTGTTCAACGAATCGCGGGGGCACCGGGTTCTTGTCGTGACGACGCTTGCAGGAATAACGCGACAGTACATTCCCGATCTGGCACAAAGGATTGCTGCCTGTTGCGAGGAGGTACGCGTCCTTCCCGGAACCCTCGGCGACGGCGACATCACGATTCTCCGCCAGAAGGATTCGCTCGCCGCCTCGCCGGCACCGGCGCGTTGACCGCTCTCAGCTTCTGTTTCCCGACGACCTTCTATCCGCCGTATCATTTTGGCGGAGATGCCATAGCGGTTCAGCGCCTGGCAAGAGGACTCACTCGTCACGGCCACCGGGTGACGGTAGTGCACGACATCGACGCATTCCTGGCGCTCGGGGGCAAGCCACCCGCTACGGTGTCGCGGAACGACGACGGTGTGCGCGTGATCGGACTGAAAAGTGGACTCGGCGCTCTCTCGCCACTTCTGACTCAGCAGCTTGGCCGGCCGCTCGCCAACCGCCGGTCACTTCGGCGGATTCTTTCCGATTCCGAGTTCGACGTGATCAATTTTCACAATCTGTCGTTGATCGGCGGGCCCGGGCTGCTCGGTTATCCTTCGCGGGCCATCAAGCTGTACATGGCGCACGAGCACTGGCTCGTATGCCCGACACACGTACTCTGGCGATACAACCGCGAGGCATGTACGGGGCGGCAGTGCGTGCGCTGCCAGCTCTCCTACAAAAGGCCTCCGCAGCTCTGGCGGCTCACCGGCTTGCTGGAGCGAAATCTCCGGCATGTGAACGCCTTCATCGCGGTAAGTGAATTCAGCCGCAAGAAGCACAAGGAGTTCGGCTTTCCGCGGGAGATGAGCGTTGTGCCGGGCATGGCAGACGGTCCGTCGCCTGACTCCGCGGCAGCCGCATTTCCGCATTCGCGAGCCGAGGGCGGCGACAGGCCTTACTTTCTATTCGTCGGGCGGCTCGAGAAGCTCAAGGGTTTGCAGGACGTCATTCCACTGTTCCGGTCGTACCAGGACGCAGATCTTTTGATCATCGGAGAGGGGACGTTCAGGGCAGACCTCGAGCGACTGGCCGCCGGCATACCGGGCGTCAGATTTCTCGGACAGATGGACCAATCGGAAGTCTCACGGTACTACGCGCGGGCTGTGGCGACCCTTGTTCCATCAACGACGTTCGAGTCGTTCGGGATCGTCGTTGCGGAGTCGCTCGCCCATCGAACGCCGGTCATCGTGAGAAACCTCGGCGCCTTGCCGGAGCTGGTCGATCAGTCGCGTGGCGGCGCCGTCTTTTCCACGGCTGCCGGTTTGCTCCAGGCAATGAAGCGCATCCAGCACGACGTCTCTTTCAGGTCTGAATGCGCCAGCAACGGCTATGCGGCGTTTCTGCAGCGATGGTCGGAAGGCGCAGTGGTTCAGCGCTACCTGGACGTAGTTCGCGAGCAACAATCGGGTCGCACGCAATGAGAGCGATTCTCACCTACCACTCCATCGACTCCAGCGGATCAGTGATCTCGACAAGCGAGGAGTCTTTCAGGCGTCACGTCAAGTGGCTCGAGCGCGGCTCGGCAAAAGTGGTGTCGGTAAAGGAGCTGCTGAAGCTCGGAGACGACGTCGATGCCGTCGCCCTGACCTTCGACGATGGCTTCGCGAACTTTGCGGAGACGGCGTCAAAGGTGCTCGCCGACTCCGGGCTGACTGCCACTGTTTTCGTGGTGACTGACTGCGTCGGCGGGACGAACAGCTGGGAATTCCGAAGTGGCGCAAGTGTCCCGCTTCTGCCTCTCATGGATTGGCATCAGCTCTCGTGTCTTCATGAGCTCGGCTTCACAATCGGCGCTCACACGCGAACTCATGCCAACCTGAGCCAGCTCGACAGCGCCGAGCTGAAAAGCGAAATCAGCGGATCGGCCGAGCGGGTTGCGAGCGAGCTGGGACTCTATCCGGAAGGATTTGCGTATCCCTTTGGAAAGATCAGCCCGGCAGCGGTGCGCGAAGTATCGGCGGGCTTTGGATTTGCTTGCACTACTGAATTCAGGCCGCTGAGCGGCCCCGAGCCGCAGCATCTGCTGCCGCGCCTCGACATGTATTATTTCAGGCAGCGCGGCCGGCTCGAATCGTTTGGCACCCAGGCATTCGCCCGCTACGTTGCGCTCCGCGGCCGGGGCCGCCGGCTCAAGAGCTCCCTTTCGCGCGCGCTGAGAAAGTCCGATGGCTGAGCCGCTGATCTCGGTCGTCGTTCCGGCCCGCGACGCCGAAGCGCTTCTCCCGTACTGCCTCGGCGCCATCGCTGCCAGCGACCTGCCGCGTTCCGCCTGGGAGCTGATTGTGGTGGACGATGCGAGCACTGACAGCACCGCCGCCATCGCCGCCGCGGTCGCCGACAGAGTGATCGTGCTCCAGGGTTCGCCGCGGGGACCGGCGTTTGCGCGAAATCGTGGATTTGAGGCAGCTCGAGGCGGCATCGTTGCATTCGTGGATGCCGACGTATGCATCCATGAAGACGTTCTGAGTCGCTTTGCCGTTCTGTTTCGCGACGACGACTCCCTTGGAGCGGTCCTCGGCTCATACGACGACGAGCCGACGGTGCCCGCTTTCGTGTCGCAGTACCGGAATCTGCTGCATCATTACGTGCACCAGCGGAACGCCGGTTATGCGAGAAGCTTCTGGGCCGGGTGCGGCGCTGTGCGCCGGCAGCCGTTCATCGAAGCCGGAATGTTCGACGAGATGCGCTATGGCAGTCCGCAGATCGAAGATGTCGAGCTTGGCTACAGGATGCACGATAAGGGGCATCGCCTGTTGCTCGATCCCGCAATTCTTGGCAAGCACCGAAAGCGATGGACGCTGGGCGGCATGATTCGCTCGGACTTCTCGCATCGAGGAGTTCCGTGGACACATCTGCTGCTGCAGAGAGGGGAACTCATCGGCGGGAAGAGCCTGAGCGTCGGAACTGCCGACAAGCTCAGCGCGGTGATGGTTGGCGCGCTGATAATCAGCCTGCTGCTGCTGATCGTGTTTCACAACATCCTCGCATTGTCGGCGACGCTTCTCTGTCTTGTCGCACTCGCGATCGTGAATCGTGAGCTGATACGATGGTATGCGGGAAAACGCGGAGCGCCCTTCGCCGCCGGCGCGTTCGTAATGCACATCTTTTATCACGCCACCAACGTGGCCTCCGTGGCCTACGGCACCGCGACACATTTTTTCGGTAACACCGGCCCGACCGCCAAATCGGCTCGTCAATGACAGGCGTCGCCGCGCCTCCTGCGACGCCGGTTGCGAATTTTCTTGCGCTCGGATCAAGCGAGATTCTCTCTCGCGGCATTGCCTTTGTGGCAACCGCGATTCTCGCCAGAAGACTCGGTGTCGAGGGTCTTGGCCTGCTGTCGTTTGCCGCCGCCATCGCCGGGTATTTTGGTCTCGCGCTGACAACCGGCTTCGGCGAGATCGGCGCGCGTGAAGTTGCGCGGCGCCCGAATGAAGCGCTGAAGATTGCCGCCGATGGTACATTCGTCCGGCTTCTTATCGCCATTTTCGGTGGCGTGGCGGTCGCACTGGCCGCGACGCTGCTGGTAAGCGAGCCGGACGCGCGGATAGTCGTGCTGCTCAGCACGCTGTCGCTGTTCTCGCTGGCGATCAACACATCATGGGTCTACAAAGGGCTCGAGCGAAATCGAGCGGTGGCGACGGGGTTGTTCGCCACCCAGGTGATCTATCTCGCCGGCGTTCTGGCTTTCGTCCGAAGCCCGGCCAACGTCGTCCGCGTACCGGTCATTCAGTTCGCCGGGGAGCTCGTTGCGGCATTGGCTCTCCTCGCTTTCCTCTTCAGAGGGTTCCAGCGGCCGTCGGTTCGCGGGGGATTGGTTCTCGCGCGACAGTCAGGTTACATCACTCTTTCCCGCGTGATGCGGTCGCTCATCGTCACGTTCGACGTGGTGCTCCTGGGACTTCTGGCAACTCGCCGCGATGTCGGCTTGTACTCCGCGGCCTACCGCGTCTGCTACCTGATGATGGCGGTGGCAGTCGCGACTCACGTTGTATATGCGCCGTCGATTTCCCGGGCCACTCTCGCTGGATCAGCGGCGGTGCGGAACGTGATGGAACAGTCGGTGGCGCTGACGGCGACGGTGATGTTCCCGCTCGTTGTGGGGGCCGCGGTGCTCGCGCCGCGGCTGCTGTCGCTGCTCTTCGGCGACCAGTTCGGTCCAGGCGCTCCCGCTCTGCAGCTGCTGGCGCTGAGCATAGCACTTCTGGCGCTTCACGGAACCACGAGAAGTGTCTTTGTCGCCCACCATCGGACCCGGCTCGAGGCGATGATCTTCGCTGTCGCGGCGGCACTCAACATCGTGTTGAATTTCATCCTGATTCCGCGATATGGAATAACCGGTGCGGCGTTTGCCACTGTCGCCGCCGAAGCATTGATCTTCGCCGTATGCATTGTGTGGCTCGGGCGACTTGGGTCTCCGTTTCCCGCAATTCGCCTGTGGCGACCCGTGCTCGGATCGCTGGTGATGGGAGCCGCTCTGCTGCGTTTTCAGGGCGTCGCGCCTCTCGTCCTGCTGATCGCCGCCGGAGCTGCGCTTTATCTTGTTGTAATGGTGGCGAGCGGGGGCATTCGGTTCGGTCCGGCCGGGGCGGCGGTTGGTGAGAGTTGACACAGGCCGAGTGATTGGCAGCGTCACTGCGTCGCTGGTGTGTGCCGCGGCGACGGGACTGCTTGCGTGCAGCTCCCAGCCGATCGCGCCCGATGTCT
>DATBZT010000264.1:0-5680 GCA_036513055.1 Gemmatimonadaceae bacterium
ATTCCATTTTGCCGAGCCGCACGACAACCGGAGGCAGCGGCATTGCCAGTGGCGAGAGCCTCAGCAACACATTGGCCGAGCCGACGTCGGCAACCTGCGCCGCCACTGTCGCCGGAGCAAATCCCAGCCGGCGAGCGCGAACAACAACCGGACCTGCCGAAAGCCCCGTCAATCGAAACGCACCCGATTCGTCGGTGGCCGTGCGGTACCGAGAGCCTTCGATTTCAATTGCGGCGTCGAAAATCGGGCTGCCCACCGAATCGGTCACTGTTCCCGTGAGGATTCCGCCGCGGGTCGCCTGAGAAGGCGAGGCGGAGAACGGGACTATTGAAAGCACCAATGCGACGCCAACCAATCGGCCGAGCCGTCCGCCGGGCCGTGCTGGTACCATCAGACCCGTCAACAATCACGCCTCCCCGATCCTCGAGCTCAGCAGGCAAGCCGCGCCCCGGAAATCCGGCCTCGAAGCAATTGCCAGCACCTCAGGATGCTCACCGTTTAAGGTAGTGTCGGTGCGGAAAGCCGACAATACAACATTGCTTTCACGGCTGAGGCGCGCAGCTCGAGGCGCGAGCGCCAGCCTCTCCGTTCCGTTCCCCGGCCATCGCAAACGTTTCCGGGTTGACATTGGCTCGGACCGGGACATATGCTAGCACCTCGAATCCTTCTCAAGGAGGTCCGCTTGCGCCGTACCATGCAGAGGTCAATCGCATTGCTCGCGCTCGCCACGGCGCTCGCCGCGTGCGCTTCCGGTGGGGCTTCCGGCGGGGCTTCCACCGGTGTCGGAAACAGTACTTCCGACCGGCTTTCCGCCACCGAGGTCGCGAATGCAGGAGGAACAACGGCCTATGACGTCGTGAGCCGATTGCGCCCGCGATGGCTCCGCGCAAACGCAACGGGCTCGATCTCCGACGTCCGTTTCCAGGTTACGCTGGTCTATCTCGATGGGCAGAAGCTCGGTGGACTCGAAGCCCTGAAAACAGTCAGCGCCTCCGGAATTCAATCGATGCAGTTCCTCGACGCCGTCAGAGCCGCGACGATACTCACCGACATCGGCTCCGACCCCGTCGCCGGCGCCATACTCATCCTAACCAGTCGCTGACCTGGTCTCCCGCATCCCGCCCTGCGCCGGTTCGCGCAGGGCGCGGAGAGGAGCCGTGCGCCGCTATCGCCGCATGGTGAGTTCGGATATCCTTATTGAGTGTCCTTCGTTCATCTCCACTGCCACTCGGAATACTCCCTCCTCGACGGCGCAAATCGCATTGACGACCTGATCGCGAGGGCGCTGGAATTCCAGCAGCCCGCACTCGCCATCACGGATCACGGGAACATGCACGGCGCCTGGGAATTCCAGGAAAAAGCCCGCAAGGCGGGAATCAAGCCTATCATCGGCATGGAGGCATACGTCGCCCCCGGCGACCGGCGCAACAAGGAACGCGAGGGAAACCGAAAGCCGTACTACCACCTCGTTCTTCTCGCAAAGAACAACACCGGCTATCGCAACCTCGTGAAGCTCTCCTCGCTCGGATTCACCGAGGGCTTCTACTCCCGGCCCCGCGTCGACCGCGAGCTCCTCGCCCGCTACCGCGAAGGCATCGTCGTCTCGTCTGCCTGCATGGCGGGCGAAGTGGCGCAGCACCTCCTCGCCGACAACTGGGTCGGAGCGCGCGAAGCTGCCTCGTGGTATGCCAACACCTTCAAGGATTACTACCTGGAGGTCCAGGCCCACGACACCGAGAATCAGGCCGAGCTGAACTCCCGCATCTTCCGCCTCGCCGAAGAAATGGGACTGCCGGTAGTGGCCACCAACGACTCGCATTTTCTGCGCGCCGAGGATCACGAAGCGCACGACGTCCTGCTCTGCATCGGACTCGGCAAGGACTACACTTCGAACGATCGCATGCGGTACAACGAGGGCCTGTACTTCAAGCACGCCGAAGAAATTGCCGCCGCGTTCCCGGACCGGCCCGACGTTCTGGAAAACACGCTTCGCATCGGCGAAGAGGCCGGCCTCGACCTCAACAAGAAATACCAGGTTCCTGCATTTCCTCTTCCCGCCGGCGCGGAAAGCGAAAACGCGCTGCTCATCGAGCTCGCCACCGCGGGCGCCCGCGACCGGTACGGCGATCCGCTGCCCGACGATGTGCGCCAGCGGCTGGACTATGAGCTGGGCGTCATCACCACCACCGGCTATGCCGGCTACTTTCTCATCGTCGCCGATTTCATTCGTGCGGCGCGCGAAAAAGGAATACCCGTCGGTCCCGGACGCGGCTCCTCCGCCGGGTCTATCGTCGCCTATTCACTCCGCATAACCAACGTCTGCCCGCTCAAGTTCGATCTGCTGTTCGAGCGCTTCCTCAATCCAGAGCGCGTGTCGATGCCGGACATCGACGTGGATTTCTGCATGGAGCGCCGCGGTGAGGTGATCGACTACGTCCGCGAGAAGTACGGGCGGGACTCCGTCGGCCAGATCATCACGTTCGGAACGCTCAAGTCACGCGCCGCGGTAAAGGACGTCGGGCGCACGCTGGGGTTCACTCCCGCGGAAACCGACGCGCTGGCGAAGCTCATTCCCAACCTGCCGAACTATTCGCTCACCGTCCGCGAAGCGATCGACAAGGTGCCGGAAGTGAAGAAGCTTTACAAGGAAGAGGAGCGCTACCACGAGCTGCTCGACTTTGCCATTGCCCTCGAGGGTCTGTCGCGAAACGCCGGCGTGCACGCGGCAGGAGTGGTCATCGCCCCGGGACCGCTGACTGATTACGTCCCGGTCTGCACCCAGGGGTCGCGCGGTTCCGGAGCAAATGGCGACGAGAACATCGTCGTGACACAGTACGACATGGACGCGCTGGAAAAAGTCGGAATGCTCAAGATGGATTTCCTCGGGCTGACGACGCTGACCGTTCTCAACGACGCCCTGGAATCCATTCGCCGGCGCACCGGCTCCGCACCGGACCTCGACACGCTTCCTCTCGACGACAGTCAAGTCTACCGAATGCTCCGCGCAGGCAAGACGGCCGGCGTGTTCCAGTTCGAGTCGGCGCTCGCGACGGACATGATCCGCAGCATGAAGTGCGACCGGTTCGACGATCTTGTGGCAACCAACGCGCTCATCCGGCCCGGCCCGCTCGATGCCGGAATGCACAAGGTCTACTGCCGGCGCAAAAAGGGAGAGGAGCCAGTTACCTACCTCCTCCCCGAGCTGCGCGAAGTCCTCGAGACCACGTACGGCGTAATCACCTATCAGGAGCAGGTGATGCGCGTGGCGCAGAAGCTCGCTGGCATTTCGCTCGCCGAAGCCGACGTCCTGCGAAAGGCGGTGGGCAAGAAGGATCCCGTGCTCATCCGGAAGGAGCTCGGGAAGTTCGTGGAGAAGGCCGTCGAGCGCGGCTACGATCGCAGCATCATCGAGGAGATCGCGGGTCAGCTCGAGACCTTCGGCCGCTACGGATTTCCAAAGGCGCACTCGGTGGTGTACTCGATCATCGGCTACCACACCGCTTATCTGAAAACGCACTTCCCCGCCGACTTCATGGCGGCCCTGCTCTCGTCACAGATCGGCGATACCGACAGAGTCGTGAAGTACATCAGCGAAGCCGCCGACATCGGGCTCGAGCTGCTGCCGCCCGACGTCAACGAGTCGGGTTACAAGTTCACTGTCACCGGCGAGAAGCGCATTCGCTTCGGCCTGGGCGCCATTCGCAATGTCGGCCGGTCGGCAATCGACTCGATCATCGCTGCGCGCGCGCGCGGCCCATTCACCTCGCTGTTCGATCTCGCCGACCGCGTCGATCTCCGCGTCTGCAACAAGCGCGTGTTCGAGGCGCTCATCCAGGCGGGAGCGCTGGATGGCATCGGCGGACATCGGGCGCAGCTCGCGGCGATACTCGACCAGGCGTTGCGGGAAGCGTCGCTCCAGCAGGAGGAGACAGCCTCGGGGCAGGTTTCGATGTTCGGTGGCCCTGCGGCTGGAGACACACGGCCTCATGCGCAGCTCACTCTTCCAAACATCGCGCCGTGGACCGAGTCGGAGCGGCTGTCGAAGGAAAAGGAGGCAATTGGTTTCTACACCTCGGGGCACCCGCTCGAGCCCTACCGCACAGAATGCGAGCTTTTCTCGACGCACAAGGTTTCCGAGCTTGGTCCGTGGAACGCTGAGCCGATGGCGCTGGCTGTAGTCATCACCGCCGTCAAGCGGCAGACGAGCAAGCGGTCAGGGTCGGAGTTCGCCCGCCTCACCATCGAGGATTTCTCGGGCTCCGCGGAAGTCATGGTTTTCCCGGAGAAATGGTCAGTGCTGTCGGACCATGTGAAAACCGACATCCCGGTTCTTGTGAGGGGCGGCTATCCGCGGCGTGACCAGGAGGCGGACAATCCTTCCTTTGTCGTCGAGTCGGTCACGCGCCTGGCAGAGCTCCGCGCGAACGGCCAGGTGATGATTGCCATCGAGCTCACGCGAAACCCGGCGCTCGATCCGGCCCTCATGCGCGAGGTTCGCACCATTGCAGAAACCTTCCCGGGCACTGTGCCGCTGGAACTGGGCTACACAGATGGCAACGGGTTGCGAGCGAGGCTGCGCTCCCGCACTTTGACTCTCGCCGTCAACAATACGGCACTCGACGATCTTCGCTCGCTTCTCGGGGCGGACTCCGTGCATCTGCAACGCGGGAGCAAGTAGTGGCGACCTCCGGCCAGTCCCTCGATTTCGAGAAGCCGATTGTAGAGCTCGAGCGCCAGATCGAGGAGCTCAAGCGTCTCGCCGGCGACCAGCAGATGAGCGTCGCGGAGGAAATCGCGCCCCTCGAGCAGAAGCTTACCGAGCTGCGCCAGCAGATCTATCACAGTCTCACGCCGTGGCAGCGGGTGCAGGTGGCCCGCAACGTCAAGCGGCCGTTCACCTCCGAGCTGATCCAGCTCATTTTCACCGACTTCATCGAGCTTCACGGCGATCGCGCATTTCGCGACGACCCGGCCATTGTCGGCGGATGGGCCCGGCTCGATGGCGAGACGGTAATGGTGATGGGCCAGCAGCGCGGCCGAGACACCAAGGAGATCCTCAAGCGAAACTTCGGCATGCCCCACCCCGAGGGTTACCGCAAGGCCCTGCGGCTGATGAAGCTGGCGGAGAAGTTCCGCGTTCCGGTGCTCACTTTCATCGATACGATGGGAGCGTGGGCGGGAATCGGTGCCGAGGAGCGCGGACAATCGGAGGCCATTGCGCGGAATCTGCTGGAGATGACTCAGCTCACGGTACCGATCATCGCCACCGTCATCGGCGAGGGTGGGTCGGGCGGCGCGCTCGCGCTCGGCGTTGCCGACAGAGTGCTGATGATGGAGAACGCCGTCTATTCGGTGATCACCGTCGAGGGCTGCGCGGCCATTCTATGGAAGGACGGCAAGAGCTCGGAGATGCGGGAGAAGGCGGCGAGCGCGCTACGCATCACCGCGCCGGACCTGTTCGAGCTCCGTGTGATAGACGAGATCGTACCGGAGCCGCCGGGCGGCGCCCACTCCGATCACGAGGCAGCCGCAAAATCACTCCAGGACGCGCTCAACCGACACCTCGAGGAGCTCCGGAAGTATCGGCCCGAGAAACTTGTTCGTCGCCGACGGCAGAAGTACTTGAGACTCGGGCAATGGACAGAATGACACTGTATCCGCTTCCCGGTACCCGTTACCC
>DATBZT010000265.1:0-3067 GCA_036513055.1 Gemmatimonadaceae bacterium
CGGCGAGGCCCAATTCACTTCATCTCGTCAATGACCCGCCGCAACTCCGCCGTCAGTTCGATCACCGTAAACGGTTTTTGCAGATAGCCCACACCGCGTTCGGCGAAAATGTGGATCGCCTCCGACGAACCTTCCGCACGCATTCGCGGTATCGGGCCCACTCCATCACGTCGCATCGAGCACCTGCCGCACTTTCTCGCCCAGCGTCTCCGCCGTGAACGGCTTCTGCACGAGCGCGATACTGTGTTCCCGCAGCCCTTGCAGGATGGTCACGTCTTTCGTGTAGCCGGAGACGAAGAGCACCTTCAAATCCGGCTTCACGGCGCGAACGCGATCCGCCAGCACCGGCCCGCTCATGCCGCCCGCGAGGACGACGTCGGTCAAGAGGAGATGGAAGTTTTCGTGTCCGTCCTCGATCATCCGCAGCGCCTCCTCGCCGCTGCTCGCGCTCACCACGCGGTATCCCTGCGCCTCGAGCAAGCGCACCTCCACGCGGCGAACGGCGGGCTCATCCTCCACCAGGAGAATCGTCTCCACACCGTGCATTGGTGTTTTCCTGTGGCGGCGCGCTGCGGGCTCCGCAGCCTCGCCATGCCGCGGCAGATAGATCCTCATGGTCGTGCCCTTACCCTCCTCGCTGTGCACGGCGATGTCGCCTCCGGCCTGCTTCACGATGCCATAGCTCGTCGCGAGCCCCAGGCCTGTTCCTTTGCCGCTCTCCTTCGTCGTGAAAAATGGCTCGAAGACGTGCGCCTTGACCTCCTCGCTCATCCCCAGGCCCGAGTCGCTCACCGCGAGCATCACATAGTCGCCGGGCACCACGTCGGCATACACGTCCGGGTAGTCCGCATCCAGGGCGACGTTTGCGGTCTCAATGATGAGCCTTCCACCGAACGGCATCGCATCACGCGCATTGACGACGAGGTTCATCAGCACCTGCTCAAGCTGGCTCCGGTCCATCTTCACGGTGCCGAGCTGCGGGTCCGTGCGCGTTGCGAGTGCGATGTCCTCGCGCAGAAGCCGGCGAAGCATCTTGTCCATCTCGACGACGAGAGCGTTGACGTCGAACACGGTGGGTTCCACCACCTGCTGTCTCGAGAACGCCAGCAATTGCCGGGTGAGGGCGGCGGCTCGCTGACCGGCACTCAGGACTTCCTCCAGCGACGGCCTGACCGGATGGTCCACCGGCAGGTCGGACATCACCACTTCCGTCCAGCCGAGGATTACGGACAGCAGGTTGTTGAAGTCGTGGGCGATGCCGCCGGCGAGCCGGCCCACCGACTCCATCTTCTGCGACTGCAGCCGTCGCCGCTCGAGTTCCACGCGCACCGTGACATCCTCGACGAACACCTCGAACGCCACCAGGTCGCGACCCGAAACACGGAGGGGCCTGCCCGACAAGTGCACCGTGAGCGGTGTGCCGTCCTTGCGTTTCCAGCCCACCTCCACGCCCTTGAAATCATCGCGTGCGCCGAAGTGCTCCACGAGCTGGCTGCGCTCGTCGACTCGCTGGTACAGCGCGGCGAGGTTGCTTACGCCGAGGAGATCCCGCACGGAGTCGTAGCCCAGCATCCCGGCCAGCGCGGAGTTGGCCATCAACAAGCGGCCGTCCGGCGTGCTGCGGTAGATGCCGACAGGCGCGCGCTCGATGAGGCCCTGAAGTTCGGCTTCGGAGCGCCGCAGCTGTCGCTCCGTCACCTTGAGCGCGGAAACGTCGTGCACGACGGCCATCACGATGCGCGCAGCGTCCGTGCCCACCGCGCTGATGGAGATCTCGGCGTCGAACACTTTGCCGTTCTTTCGCCGGCCGGTCATCGCCCGGCGGTCGCTCATCCGTCGCGGGGCCTCACCGCGATCGACGAACCCCCGCACGTGCGCCGAGTGCAGGTCACGCACGGATTCCGGCAACAGGGTTTCCAGCGTCTTGCCGAGGATCTCCTGCTCCAGGTAACCGAACATCACTTCCGCGCCGCGATTGAAGACCACGATGCGTTGTTCGTTGTCGGCGCAGATGATCGCCTCGGTCGTCATCGCGAGGAGATTGCGGAGAAGTTCCGCGTCGCGGAGCCGAGCAGCGACCGAATCCGAACCGGAGTTCGTACGCATGGAGGTCCCTCGCTCCCGCACCGATGACTGCGCGGACACAAGACAGGCAGAAGTATGAAGACGGGTGTCAGGTCGAATGTAGTATCCGCTCGCCACTGATGTGGACGCTTTTAGGACACGTCCGTTCGGCATCGGCGGGAATCCCCGGCAAAACAAATGGGACGCTCCGATTCGAAGCGTCCCATTCTGGCGCCGGCTCTCGGCTACGGCTTCCCGCGACCGCGTCCCGGGTTCTGGCCCTTGCTCTTGGCTCGCCCGCGATCGGTCTCAGTGGGCTGACGCTTGTAGTTATACCGTTTGTCCTTGCCGACCCACGCGTTGTCCTGCGGCGGCAGGAAGTATTCGTTGTTGCGCGAGTAAACAACAACGGCACGCGAGCCCTTGACGGACTTGCGATAGTAGTGGCCGTTGTAGTCGTAGATCGTCACCGGCGTCCAATTCCGGTAGCTGGTCCGCCAATCGCCGTAGTCCTGCTGCGAGTAGGCGAAGAGGCTGATCTCGGGCCCGAGCAGTCTGCCGAGGTTGACACTGACACTCACTTGTGCCGGCGCCCGAACCGGCAGAGCGATCGCCGCTCCCAGGAGCAGTACTCCAAGCGCGTTTGAAATTCGCATTTTGATACTCCGGTAGAAGAACTGCGTGAAATCCTTCCAATCAGCTTGAAATTGGGGGGCAACGACGGCTCAAACAATCGTTCAAACGTGCGACCTCGTTTGGCACAAGCGTGCTAGTGCTACGGTCAGGGAGTTCCTTAGAGCGTCGCTCACGGGAGTGCACGCGGGTTTCCCACGCCGGACGCGTCCAGCACGCCCGTGTAGTACGACATCAACGCCTGCTGGAACACCAGGCTCGAGCGCGCGGTCACCACGGCGCTCTGCCCCTGCACAAGGGTCGCGCGCGCGAGCGTGACCTCGACGAAGGTCGCGAGCCCCACGCGATAACGGGTTTGCATCGCCTCCAG
>DATBZT010000266.1:0-21947 GCA_036513055.1 Gemmatimonadaceae bacterium
AAATATTCGCGGCAAGCCGATGTTCGTGTATTACTCCTACAATGCCGACGACAGTGATCGCCCGCTGCCGTTCATCACCGACATCCGCTGGAGCAGGATCGGGCACTGGATTCACTGATCGGGCTCCTGCCCGAACGCGTCACTCGGCGACGAGCGCGATTGCTTTCGTCAGCGTGGAGTCGAAGGTGACGGCCCGGTGGCGATTGTCGACCACGAAGTCCGGATCCATGACGATGTAGCGCGTGCCAACGCGGAGAATGTGAACCTTGCGACCCGGATCGTCCTGTCCGACCACCTTGCCATAAGCCAGCGCTGCCCGGTGACAAACCACTGGGTCGCTCACCGGCCGCACATCCAGCGTCGAGACTCTGCCGACGTTGTAAACAGTCAGGAAGCGCGCGGCAATCTTGTCCTTCCGGCGCATCAGCGACCGGAACAAGTGCTGGTTGTACGGGCTCCCGGCAATGCTGCGAACACAGCCGGCCTGCTGCTTTGCGGGAAATGCGACGAGACTGAGCGCGAGGAGTGGCGCGGCCGCGAGGAGCGCGGCGAGGCGTAGCCTATGGTGCATTGTACAAGAACGACGCTTTTCGGACGCTGAGGGTAACTGGATTTTGTCGTGGCGCCCCTTGGTCCCGGCATTACATTGGACGCGAATGACAGACTTCATCGCGCGCCAGAACAGCGAGCGACTGAGACAGCGGCTGGCTTCGGAGCTCAGGGTGAGAGAGCCGCCCGCATTCAGCAAGCTCGCCCGGTCGATCGTCGAAATCGCCCTCGTCACGGGCATCCTCGTTCGGCTCTTTCGCGCCGTCGTCATCACCCGAGCCGGCGGCGGCAGCGGATTGTACCTCGCCTCGATGTTTCTCCTCGGCGCGGGGTTCGTGCTGCTCATGGCGACGATCCACCTCAGCCGCTTCCCGCTCCGCCAATGGACGTGGCGCGCTCCCGTGTTTGCCGCGCTGGAGTCTCTATTCGAGAGTCTCGTCAGCCTCTGTCTGATTGCGGCGCACCGCGAGCCGCTCGGTACGGGCGCGGCGACATTCCCGGACTGGCCGGGAATGGCGGCAACGATTCTCGTGCGGCACACAGTCGTGCTGTCTCTCTTCGCCGGGCTGCTCGCCCTGACAGTCAAGCTGGTGCGTTACCAGCTTCTCAAACGCGAGCACGTCGCATGGAGCGCCGGCACTGTCCGTCCCGGAATCCCGGGCGGGGCAATTCTCGATCGCCGCCGCCATTCATAGGCACAGGCGAAACCGACCGCTTATTATTCGAGAGCGGGGGAAAAAACACCACTGGGGGCGGAATCAGATGTACGATGAGAGAATTGTCACACCAATGCGTCAGGAGCTGACGCGCCTCGGCGTTCAGGAAATGCGGACACCGGACGAAGTGGACGCAAAGCTCAAGGAAGCAAAAGGGACCGCGCTCGTTGTGGTCAATTCGGTCTGCGGATGCGCTGCGCGTAATGCGCGTCCGGCGGTCGCCAAAGCGCTTCAGCACGCCGTAAAGCCGGCGGCGCTGACAACTGTCTTCGCCGGCCAGGACGACGCCGCCGTCCAGCGCGCGCGCAGCTACTTCACTGGCTACCCGCCGTCATCGCCGCAGATCGCGCTGATCAAGGATGGGCGGCTGGTATTCATGCTGGAGCGCCACAACATCGAAGGCCGAACCGCCAACGAAATCGCGGACGACCTCACAGCGGCGTTCGACAAGTATTGCGAGACTCCGAGTACGGCCGCAGCAATGACCTGATCACGGCACTGCCGATGGCCGCCAGCCGAAAAGCCGTCGGCCGGCACTCCGTTTGATGTTCTTCGTCAGTGGGCGTACCTGACCCAGCGCCCCATCTCTTTAAGAGTGGGGCGCTTTCCATACATGAGAAGTCCCACGCGGTAGATTCGCGCCGCCACCCAGACAGCGAGGATGCAGGAGAGCACGAGGCTCAGCAGCGAGCCCGTCAGCTCGTACCACGGCACACTCCCAAGGGCCAGCCGAAGCGGCATGATTATCGGCGCCGAAAAAGGGAGGATGGACATCACGAGCGCCAGGCGGCTGGTGGGGTTGAGCAGAATTGGGTTGATGAAGATTGCCGTCGCCACGAGCATAATCAACAATGGCTGCACGGCCTGCTGAGCTTCCTGCTCACTGTTCACCGACGATCCCACTGCCGCATACAGCGCGGCATAGAACGTGAAGCCAAGCAGAAAGAAAAGTAGAAGAAGGAGGGCCAGCCCGATCGATATTTGCGGCATCTCGAATGGCACCGACGTGACTCCCATCTTCGCCAGGATCGGCTCGCGAAGCTTGAACATGAGAACTGAAGTCGCCACCCAGATGATCTGTTGCGTCAACCCGACTGCTCCGACCCCGAGAACCTTTCCCGCGAGCAGCGTCTCGGATGGAACGCTGGAGACGACCACCTCGGCGACGCGCGTTGTTTTTTCCTCGAGCACGCCGCGCAGCACGTTCTGGCCGTAAAGCACGATTGACATGTAGAGAAGAAACGCCACGACGAAAGCGAAGATGATGCTGACCGTTCCCGAGCCGCCTCGCCCCTTGTCGGTGATGCGCTCTGCATTGAGACGAAGCGGCATGAAGGTGAGCTGCTTCAACTTCTCGGGTCTCACGCCTTCGCCCTCGAGACGCTCGGCGAGAAGCGCTTCCTTGACGGTGGAGCGCAGACGTTCCATGTCCGTTATCGAGGTTGCGTTCCGTCCAGCATAGTGCAGCTCCTCACCCTTGAGGGTCTGGTCGGTGAGCACGAGGTAACCGCTTGCCTGCTTGTGCATCACCAGACGTGTGGACGTGCTCTCCGCCTGCGACAGCTCGGCTGGCGCAACGATTCTGAGGTTCGGAGCGGCCGAACCCGGGAGCCGTCCGACGGCCATCAGATCCGCCACCCGCTGCCCGATGCCCGCCTTGGTGGCGTCGAGGATGATCGCGTTCGTGAATTCCGTGGACGCGTTTCCCTTCCTCGCCATGTACGCCGGAACGATGATCAGCGATCCGAAGATCACCGGACCGAAGACAGTGGCGATGATGAACCAGCGGGTGCGAACGCGCTCGACGTACTCGCGCTTGATGATCGCCCAGAGCTTAGCCATGTCCAGTCATCCCCATGTCAATGCCGCTCGCGCCAACCCGCTCGAGGAAGATCTGATGCAGCGATGCCTGCACCATCTCGAAGCGCTGCACCGAAGCTCCGGTGGCGACCACTCGCCGAAGCAGCTCCTGAGGGTCGCCGCCGGGAGTGAGCTCGATCTCGAAATAGCGGTTCGAATCATCCACACGGGAGACCAGCCGGCGATCGGCGAGAATCTCGCTCACCCCGTTCGACACGTCGCCGTCGAGGGAAAGCGCGATATTGCGTGTGCCGTGCGACTGCTTGATCGACGTAATTGAGCCGTCGAGCACTTTTTCTCCCCGGGCGATGATGCACACGGAGTCGCATATGCGCTCGGCGTTGTCCATGAGGTGCGTGCTGAAGATGACTGTCTTGCCGCGGTGCCGGAGATCCATGATGGTGTCCTTCAACGCCTGGGCATTGATCGGATCGAGGCCGCTGAACGGCTCGTCCAGTATCACGAGGTCGGGATCGTGAAGCAGAGTCCCGATGAACTGGACTTTCTGCTGCATTCCGCGGGACAGCTCGTCGATCTTGGCGAGTCCCCAGTCCTTCTCCGGCGTTTTCAGATCGAATCGCTCGAGCCACTCGGTGATTCGGTCGTTGGCGACAGAGCCCGGCACACCCTTGAGCTCGGCGAGAAACCGCAGGATGCGCCGCACCTGCATCTTGCGGTAGAGACCGCGCTCCTCCGGCAAATATCCGATGCGGTCGGTGATGTTTGACTCGTTCGACGGCACTCCGAAGATGCGGATCGTCCCCTGGTCGGGCGCAATGATGTTGAGGATCATCCGGATGGTTGTCGTCTTGCCGGCACCGTTGGGGCCGAGCAGTCCGTAGACCGATCCCTTCGGAATGCGAAGAGTCAGATCATGGACCGCAACGTGCTCGGCGTAGCGCTTGGCGACGCCCTCGATCTCGACTGCGTATTCAGCCATGTAGTGTCGGCATTGGTTGAGGCGTACAATATAGGTGTGATCCGACACCCGCGCCGATGACGACAGGCGAAGCTTACACTCCCCTTGCACATCGGCCGGAACAGCGCGCGCGGATGCGCTTCGATCGCAACGAGCTCGCGGGCGCGTTCGGCGACATCGGCACGGACCTGCCGCTGGTGATTGGAATGATTGCCGCGTCAGGACTGCACAGCTCGAGTGTGCTGGTGATGTTCGGGCTGATGCAGTTCCTCACTGCCTTCGCGTACGGTCTGCCGATGGCTGTGCAGCCCCTCAAGGCAGTCGCCGTGATCGTGATCACGCAGCATATCGCTCCGGGCGTGCTGTACGGCGGCGGATTCGCCATCGGCATCGCGATGCTGCTGCTAACCGTTACCGGGGGTATCGGCTGGCTGGCGCGAGTTGTCCCGACTACGGTGGTCCGTGGACTTCAGCTCGGGCTCGGCATTCAGCTCTCGCTTCTCGCACTTGGCAACTACGTCCAGCGCGATGGTCTGCCCGGCTACGTTCTCGCCGCGGTGGCGTTCGTCATCATCATCGCGTTTCTTGGAAACCGGCGCTTTCCCCCGGCGCTGTTTGTCATTGCGCTCGGAATCGCGTACGCCATTGCGTTCAAGATGGACGTGTCAAAGGTGGCCGGCGTCGCTGGATTTTCATTGCCCGAGATTCAGCACCTTTCCCTCAGCGACATCACCACCGGCTTCGTGCTTCTGGCGATACCGCAGATTCCGCTGTCGCTGGGCAATTCCATCCTTGCCACGCGGCAGATTGCCGAGGATTTGTTTCCCGAGAGGCACATCGGCGTGCGGAAGCTCAGTCTCACGTACGCGGCGATGAACCTCGTTAACCCGTGGCTTGGAGGAGTCCCCACCTGTCACGGATCCGGCGGACTGGTGGGCCACTATACCTTCGGTGCGCGCACCGGCGGGTCGCTGATCATCTATGGATCCATCTTCCTCGTTCTCGGGCTGTTCTTCGCATCGGGATTCCAGCAGGTGGTAGCCGTTTTTCCACTGCCGATCCTTGGGGTTCTGCTGCTCTTCGAGGGGGCGGCGCTGATGCAGCTGGTGCGCGGAGAGACGACGAACCGAAACGATTTCTTCATTGTCATAATCGTCGGCCTCCTCGCCGCCGGATTGCCGTATGGATATGCCGTCGCACTCGTGCTCGGGACGGCGTTACATTATTTCGCTCGCACGCGAGGGATGTTTGGTCAGTCCTGACGTGACATTGGCCAAGCGCGGCCAAAATGACATCGCGTCTGGCGCGGTCCGGTAGCACGATTATCTCTTCCCCCATCGATACCGTAGACTCATCCACCGGTCACATCCGGGCGCTCGACGGCGTGCGAGGCCTTGCCATCCTGATGGTGATGGTCGGCCACTTCTGGCTCGGTGCTCATCCCCAGGGCGCTCTGGAGTCGGGACTCTACACCGTTCTCCAGAACGGCTGGATTGGAGTAGACCTATTCTTCGTTCTATCCGGCTTCCTCATCACCGGGATTCTCCTCGATGCGAAAGGAGCCGACGGCTATTTCCGGAATTTCTACGCTCGGCGCGTTCTGCGGATCTTTCCATTGTATTACGGATTCCTGTTCGCGTTTTTCATTCTGGCGCCAAAGCTGATGAACCCGGCCGCGGGCGGACCCTTCGCCGAGTCGAGAGGCACGCAGGTATGGTTCTGGACCTACACGACCAATTACCTGAGTCTCGTCAAAGGCGCCAGGCTGCCGCTGGGACTCAATCACTTCTGGACGCTCGCCGTCGAGGAGCAGTTCTACCTGGTCTGGCCGGCAATCGTCTTCGTGACGTCGCGGGCCACGCTGAAAAAACTTTGTCTGTCTCTCATCGTCGCGGCGTTCGCGTTTCGAATCGGCCTGCGGTTCACTGACTATTACCACACCGGCGGCCTGGTCCTCACACCGGCGCGAATCGACAGTCTGGCGCTTGGTGGCTGGCTGTCGGTGATGGTGCGGGAGCAGCGCACGCGCGACTGGGTGGGACGGATCGCGCCCCGGGCTTTCATCGTCGCGGCGGTCGCACTGCTGGTGTTGAACCTGCCCGATGAGCGGATGTTCGGGTACGACCTCGTAATGCAGAGCTTCGGCTTTCCGCTGCTCGCCCTGATGTCGGCGTCGCTCATTGTTCTCACCACAAATGCGATGCAT
Source organism: Gemmatimonadaceae bacterium (assembly GCA_036513055.1). Taxonomy (GTDB): domain Bacteria; phylum Gemmatimonadota; class Gemmatimonadetes; order Gemmatimonadales; family Gemmatimonadaceae; genus UBA4720. The sequence goes on from DATBZT010000266.1 coordinate 6,251, forward strand.
CGGGGCGGGCGGGTTCGTCGCGCGTTCGATTCGCGCCCACTCGGTTTCTTCGGAAAATACAGCTATGGGATGTACGTCCTGCATCTCCCCCTGGTTGTGGCTCTGGAGCGGGCCGGTTTCGGTATCAGCAGCTTCCCGCGGGTGGCGAATTCCGATGTGCCAGGCGCGATCGCGTATACGCTGATCGCCATCACCCTCACCGCGCTGCTGGCTTTCGCCAGCTGGCATCTCTACGAGAAGCAGTTCCTCAAGCTGAAGCGATTCTTCCCGCTTCCCTCGTCCAGGGATGGAGGACTCGCGCGGCTACAGAATGTCGATGATCCTGGTGGTGGAGACGGGCGGGGACCCCGCTGGAGTCAGCTCGAGCTTGAGCCGGTAGTGGCCACGGGGAATGAGGGAGAGGTCGAGAACCACTGAGCGAGTGGCGATCCCTCCGAGTGCCGGCGTTTCGCTCCATGCGATACTCAGCGGAGTGCTTCGGGTGCTCAGTCCGATTGACTGGGCGAGCTTGCGCAGAATGCCTTCGTCGAAGCGAGTGAGCGTCAGCGACACCGGAAGCGCGCTGTCGGCGCGCGCCAGCCCGTACGTTTCCCAGTAGAGACCGAGCTTTCGTCCGCCCTGGATGGTGAGGCTTCCCAGGGCGTGGGGAAGAATCGAGGAAAGATCGGTCGCCTCCGGCGCTGCCGCGTCGAACAGGAGAATGTCCGAAACCGTGACCGACCTGGGATTCCGGAGAGCGAGCCGCAAGCCGCTTCGGAGCCGCGCGCCACGTTTCTTCTCCGGATTCCACGCCTCGAGACTGAGCAGGTGGGGCGTCGCGTCCACTGTGAGGGAGTACCATCCCCGGGCGAACGCCGATTGCGAAATGAGCGGCTGTTCATGCTCGTCGCGCGCGAGAACGAGCGCCGAGTGGAGAGCCGGGCCGGCAAACGCGGTATCGCCCGACACATCGTACGCCACCACGACCTGCACCGAGTCACCCCTTCGGAACAGCGCGAGCTGCGGCGCGAGATCGGCGAATGCCGGCGCAATCTTCGGCGAATAGCGCTCCGCGGAGTACTGATTGTGCAAGTTCCACGTGGAGTCGCCGATGTCTGCCACCGAATCGATCTTCAGCGATTCCGGAAAGAAATGGTAGTTGGGCGCCGCCTCGTGCCCTGAGATGGCGCCTTCGTGCGGATCGGCGGTTGGTCCGGGCGAACGGGTCCAGAAGCGCGACCAGCCGTAACGCACGAGCAGCTCGCGAAGGTCGTCGCCCCAGCGAATGCCGTAACCTGCACGTGTCCCGTCGAGAATCATGCTCATCGTCTGGCGGGCATAATGCTCGGTTTCCCTGTCGTTACCGGGAATGGCGAGAAAAGGGTCTGCCAGCCACCAGAGGCGCGCAGCGATCTCGCCTTTCCTTCCGCACCCGACCTTGCCGTAGCGCTTGCGCTGGGCGTCGTCGAGGAGAATCGATATGTCGGACCAGCGGCAGCGCTCGCTCTCAGGCATCCCGCGCAGCGCCGACCTGAATGCGCTGTCGGAGGCGGCATCGTCGCCCAGCTCATGCAGCGCCAGTCCCCTGAGCGCATCGCACCACCAGCCCGTTCCAGAGCATTCCCTTGCCGCCTTCAGCGCGGCGCTGTCGCGTCCCGCTTCGACGAGGTAGCGAAGGCGTTGTCCGGCAATCCAGTCGTCGTTGGGAGAGCGGGCGGCGGCGCTGTCGAGCGTAGCCAGCAGCGCGTTCCGCGCTTCACGTATCGGCTTCGGCTCCTTGGGCGTGCTCGGGTCTTCGTCGTTCCACTGGCAGAATCGTCCGATTCGCGCGTCGCACACGTTTCCGGCGCCGGTGAAACGGAGTGGGAGGTTGAAACGCCTCACCTGCTCGAATCGATTCTGCGCGCGGAGAGCACGCTTCCTCGCGTCAACCGAATCGCGCCTGGCTGTCTGCGCCCCCGCAGTTGCTACCAGGCAGGCGGAGGTCAGCACTGCGCAGACGATCCGGCTGAAGGAAACGGTCACACTCGTGTTACCCCGGTTGCAGCGCCATCAGCCCGACCGTTCAGCCAGCGCGCTCTCGAGCGCGTTCCACGCGAGGAGCGCGCACTTCACACGGGCGGGAAATCGCGACACTCCGCTGAGTGCGCGCAACGATCCCATCGTCTCCGCAACTTCGTCGGCGTCAGCCGGCACAGTGCCCATCACCATGTCCCGAAATGTGTCGCGGAGCTGATCGATTTCCGCGGCGGTCTTTCCCTTGACGAGCTGGGTCATCATCGACGCCGATGCCTGGGAGATCGAGCAGCCGCGCCCGGAGAACCGCAGGTCACCCACCTTGTCGCCATCGAACTTGACGTGCAGTGCCACCTCGTCGCCGCAAAGCGGGTTCTTCATTGTGACGGACGTGGTCGCCCCTTCCAGCTCGCCCTTGTTGCGAGGGCGCCGGTAGTGGTCGAGAATCAGCTCCTGGTAGAGCGCGGAGATCTCTGCGGATCTGTCGGGCAGGGACATGAGGGCAAGATACCCGTCAGTCGAAGCGCGGCGCCACTGGAGCGGCGCTTGCCTGGGGTTCTGCGGTTACGGGTGACCGGAAGATCTCTTTCGCCTTCAGGACCCCGGCGACGAGCGCGTCGATGTCGGCCTCATCATTGTAGACGTAGAACGACGCACGGGCCGTCGCGGCCACATCGAGCCGTCTCATCAGCGGCTGCGCGCAATGATGCCCGGCGCGAATGCAGATTCCGTCGCCGTCCAGAATGGTCGCCAGGTCATGCGGGTGAACGTCTGCCAGCGTAAAGCTCACTACTCCGCTGCGCTCGGCCGCAGGCGGCCCGTAGAGATGAATTCCGTCGATTGCCGAGAGCCGCGCCTGCGCGCTCGCGAGAAGCTTTCGCTCGTGGCCCAGAACCTCGTCCATCCCGATCGCCTCGAGATAGGCCACCGCAGCCGCCAGGCCCACTGCGCCGGCGGCATTCGGAGTCCCGGCCTCGAACTTGTGCGGCAGCTCGTTCCAGGTGGTCGTCTCGTCGAACACGAACTCGATCATGTCGCCGCCAGTCTGATAGGGCGGCATCGCTTCGAGAATATCGCGCCTGCCGACGAGCCCGCCGATTCCCATCGGTCCGCACATCTTGTGACCGCTGAACGCATAGAAATCGACGCCGAGATTGTCGAAGCTCACCCGCATATGGGGAGCGCTCTGCGCGCCGTCGCAGACGATGAGAGCGTCGCTCTGGCCCCGCACGAGGGACACTATCTCGCGAACGGGGTTGATGGTGCCCAGCGCATTCGAGACATGGCTGAATGCCACAACCCGAGTGCGGTTCGAGACCATCGAACTCAGGCAATCCAGGTCGATGCGCCCGTCGGCGGTGAGCTCACAGATACGGAATCTGGCACCCCGCTCGAGCGCGAGCTGCTGCCAGGGAACGAAGTTGGCGTGGTGCTCGAGAGCCGTAACGACGATTTCGTCGCCGCGTCGCACATTCGCCCGCCCCCATGCCGAAGCCACGAGGTTCAAGGATTCTGTCGTCCCACGTGTGAAAATCAGGCAGCTCGCATCCGCAACGCCGAGAAATCCAGCGATTTGCTGCCGCGCCGCGTGGTAGCGGTCGGTAGCAACGACGGAAAGCGCATAGGCGCCGCGATGGGGATTGGCATTGCTCGTTTCGTAGAACTCACGCATCGCGTCGAGAACAACGGCGGGCTTCTGGGACGTCGCCGCCGAGTCGAGGTAATGAAGCCCGGGGTTTGCGGCGAGCAGGGGAAAATCAGCGCGGCGGTTCATCCTTTTATCTCCTCGGCGGGGATCCACGCTTCGGAGGTCGCATGGCCGTCCGCGTTCCGCGGACACGCTGGTCCGACAAGAATCGTTCCGTCCTCGATGCGAACGGCGAATACCGGAAGGGCATCTGTTGCCGGCCCTTGCCGCACCGCGCCCGTGGCGCAGTCGAATCTCGCGCCATGCCAGGCGCACTGAAGGGTGCCGTCAGGCAGAACGTCGCCGAGCGACATCGCGAACTCCTGGTGGGTGCAGGTATCGGCGACTGCGGTGATACGCCCCCCGTGACGGATGAGGCAGACTGGCTCGCCTGTTGCCTTAACAATGCCCAACGTTCCCTCGTCGGGAATTTCTTCGACTTTCGCGACAACTTCGAAACCCGGATTCTCTGTCATTTAGTGAGCGCTATTATTGACTATCCCGACAGATTTACTTAGGATTGAATCTATACGAGGAAGTGCTGTAACGCCAAGGAGTTAGGATGGGAACGGCAATCGAATCGCTGGTCAACAAAGAGTACGCCTACGGATTCGTCACCGATGTGGAGACGGATACGATCGGACGCGGGCTCAATGAAGACGTGATTCGTGTAATCTCCAAAAAGAAGAACGAGCCGGAGTTCATGCTCGAGTGGAGACTCAAGGCGTTCCGCCGCTGGCTCACGATGAAAGAGCCCCACTGGTCGAACCTCCACTACGACCCGATCGACTACCAGGACATCATCTACTACTCGGCGCCGAAGAGCGTCAAGCCGCTCCAGAGTCTGGATGAAGTCGACCCCGAGCTGCTGCGCACATACGCCAAGCTGGGAATCTCCCTGAACGAGCAGAAGATGCTCGCCGGCGTCGCGGTGGATGCGATTTTCGACAGCGTCTCGGTGGGGACGACGATGAAGGAAGAGCTGTCGAAGCATGGCATCATCTTCGGCTCGTTCGGCGACGCGGTGCAGAACCACCCCGAGCTGGTGGAGAAATACCTCGGCACAGTGGTGCCCCACAGCGACAACTTCTTTGCCGCGCTCAATGCCGCGGTGTTCAGCGATGGTTCTTTCTGCTATGTGCCGAAAGGCGTGAAATGCCCGATGGAGCTCTCGACCTATTTCCGCATCAACAGCGCGAATACCGGGCAGTTCGAACGCACGCTGATCATCGCCGATGAGGGCGCATCGGTGAGCTATCTCGAGGGTTGTACCGCTCCCCGGCGCGACACGAATCAGCTGCACGCGGCGGTGGTGGAGCTGATCGCTCTCGACAACGCGTCCATCAAGTACTCCACGGTTCAGAACTGGTACGCCGGCGATGCCGAAGGTAAGGGTGGCATCTTCAACTTCGTCACCAAGCGGGGAAAGTGCGCCGGCGTAAACTCGAAGATCTCCTGGACGCAGGTGGAGACGGGATCGGCGATCACGTGGAAGTATCCGAGCGTCATTCTTCAGGGTGACAATTCGACTGGCGAGTTCTACTCGGTGGCGGTGGTGAACAACCACCAGCAGGCGGATACCGGGACGAAGATGATTCACATCGGCAGGAACACGAAAAGCACGATCGTCTCCAAGGGAATCTCAGCCGGTCATGGGAACAACAGCTATCGCGGTCAGGTGAAGATCCTGCCGAAAGCCGCCGGCGCGCGGAATTACACGCAGTGCGATTCGATGCTGATCGGCAACAAATGTGGTGCGCACACCTTTCCGTACATCGAGGTCCAGAACAACTCGGCTACCCTGGAGCACGAGGCATCGACGTCGAAGATTGGCGAGGATCAGATCTTCTACTGCAAGCAGCGGGGGCTGAGCGCCGAGCACGCGGTTTCGATGATCGTGAGCGGGTTCTGCCGGGAAGTGTTTCAGAACCTGCCGATGGAATTTGCGGTCGAGGCGCAGCAGCTGCTCGGGATCACGCTCGAAGGGTCTGTCGGGTAATCCGAACGTTTGCCACAGAAACACAGAAACACAGAAGACTGCGGGATGTTTTTGTGAACTGCGTGCTTTCCCGACAGATCGCAATTTGAAGTTGCAGTTGCTGTTTAAAATCAAAAAGAATGACTCTGCCGCATGAGCCAGACTCTTCGCAGCGTTGCGTAGCTTTCTGTGTTTCTGTGCTTCTGTGGCCAAGCATCAAACAAGGGATTTCAGTGCTAGAAATTAGAAACCTTCACGCGACAATCGCCGGGAAGGAAATACTGAAGGGCATCGACCTCTCGGTTGCCGAGGGGGAGGTGCATGCCGTCATGGGGCCGAACGGGTCGGGGAAAAGCACGCTGGCCCAGGTGCTGGCCGGCCATCCGGCGTATGAGGTGACAGAAGGCACGGTCACCTACGACGGGCGCAATCTGCTCGAGCTCGATCCGGAAGTCCGTGCACAGCAAGGCATCTTTCTCGCTTTCCAGTACCCGGTGGAGATTCCCGGCGTCACGAACGCGTACTTCCTGCGCTCGGCGTTCAACGAGATCCGGAAGGCAAAGGGGCTGGAAGAGCTCGACCCGCTCGAGTTTCTCGACTTGATGGAAGAGAAGATGAAGCTGGTAGACATGGACGCGTCGATGCTCAATCGGTCCGTGAACACCGGTTTCTCCGGTGGCGAGAAGAAGCGCAACGAGATCCTCCAGATGGCGGTGCTCTCGCCGCGGCTGGCAATTCTCGACGAGACTGATTCGGGTCTGGACATCGACGCGCTGCGCATCGTCGCCGAAGGCGTCAACAAGCTGCGGCGGCCCGACAATGCGACGATCCTCGTCACACACTACCAGCGCCTGCTCAACCACATCATTCCCGACCAGGTGCACGTGCTGGCGGCGGGACGGATCGTGATGTCCGGCGGAAAGGATCTGGCGCTGGAACTGGAAGAGAAGGGCTACGACTGGATTGCGGGAGCCGCTGCGTGAGCGATGTGCTCACCACCGCAGGCGATACGCCTGCGGTCGCGGCGCCACTGCCGCATGCAGAGTCGCTGGCCGCCTATCGTGCCGACTTCGATCGTCTCGCTTCGACGGACCTCCGATCTGAGCCGCAATGGCTGGCACATTTCCGTGGCGACGCCATGCGCAGCTTCGAGGCGCTCGGATTTCCGACGATGCGCGATGAGGACTGGCATTTTACCAGCGTCGCGCCCATCGCCGACCGCGTTTTTCATCCGGCTTTGCCGGCGTCAGTTTCCCGCGCGGCAATCGCCGAGCTGCTCGTCGCCCGGCTTGCCGGCCCAATGCTCGTGTTCGTCAATGGTCGCTACGCCAGCGAGCTGTCATCCGTCGCTGCCACGACTGCGTCCGACTCCGGAGTCTCGATTCAGAGCCTGGCGGCGGCCATTCGCGACGACCAGGCCGGGACGCTCTCACGCCGGCTTGGTGATGTAGCCAGTCCTGACAGCTCCGCCTTCACCGCGCTCAATTCGGCATTCTTCCGCGACGGGGCGGTGGTGCGGATCGGTCCAAACGCTGTCGCCGACGAGCCCATCCAGCTCGTCTTCGTTACGACCGACGCTGAAGCGACCGCGTCCCACCCGCGCAACTTCATCATCGCTGAGCGCCACTCGCAGGCAACTGTCGTCGAGAGCTATCTCTCGGCGGCCACGCCCGCGGCGTATTTGACCAACGCCGTCACGGAGGTGGTGTTGGCCGAGGGCGCGCGCCTGAGTCACTACAAGCTCCAGAGCGAGAGCATAAAGGGCTATCACGTTGGCACGATTCAGGTTCGCCAGGCGGCAAACAGCTACTACGAATCCTTCTCCTTCGCGACGGGTGCTGCTCTGTCACGCACCAACGTCTATACCGTCCTTGAGGGCGATGCCGCTGAGTCGGTAATGAACGGGCTTTACCTTGCCGACGGCAGCCAGCACGTGGACCACCAGACTTTCGTCGAGCATGTTGCGCCGAACTGCCCCAGTCACGAGCTGTACAAGGGCATATTGGACGGGCGCTCGCACGGCGTGTTCAACGGCAAGGTTTACGTTCATCCGGAAGCGCAGAAGACCGACGGCAAACAGAGCAACAACAACCTGCTGCTGTCCGAGCACGCGCGAGTGGACACGAAGCCGCAGCTGGAGATCTTCGCCGACGACGTGAAGTGCACCCATGGCGCAACCGTCGGGCGCCTGGACGAGACGGCTCTTTTCTATCTCCGTAGCAGGGGAATCGGGATGTCGGTTGCCCGGCGGCTCCTGACCTACGCGTTTGCCGCGGACGTGCTGGAGCGGCTCGGGCTTGCTCCACTCAAGGAAGCACTCGAGGCGCGGGTTCTGGAGCGCTTTACCGCATGAGGAAGTAGTAGGCCGAGACGGCGGCCAGAATCAGCACGAGTACGAGCAGGCCCAGGGGACTTCGCCTGCCTCCCGGCTCGTGGCCGGCGCCAAGAATGGGATTGCTGATCGTGGTGCGACGGCTGAGGATGTCGTCCACCGCACGAGGCTCGGCGCGATCGACCACCGATACGCCAAGAGGCAGCTTCGAGCGCCTGAACGTAAGCTCCGCGGTGCCGACCTCGACGCGATCGCCGTCCTTGAGCTGGCGTGGAGTGGTAACGAGCTGTCCGTTGAGCCGCGTGCCCGTCGCGCCGGACGTGTGCAGGACGAACTCACCGCCTTCTGCCCTGACTTCGGCATGAGTCCTCGATACCGACGGCTCGCGAAGCACGATGCTGCTCCCCGCGTCGCGTCCGATTGTGAACCCGGCATCTGAAAGAGGATAGGCTCGCCGCTCGAATTCGTATACCAGGTATGCCGCCGCTTTTTGCTGCTCTGTTGCGTTCTGTTCCATCGGTTCTACTGTTTCAAGGGTGGCAATGGCTGGAAGATATGCGATCTTGTTGCAGGAATCGAACCCCAAGCGGAGAGAGACAATGCCGACAAAGCTCGAAAAAACGCTCAAGCGCGAGATTGTGATCAACGGCGAGCCACACATCGCGACCATCTCGCCGGAAGGCGTCAAGGTGACGAAGAAGGGCTTCAGGAAAGGAAACGAGATCAGCTGGCAGGCCATCGCGAGCGGTGACGCCACGCTGCGGCAGGACCTGAACATGTCGGTCGAAGCAAGCGAGCCGGGCGAGTAGCAGCCCGGCTACATCTGCGGTGTCGGGGCGTCCGAGAGGTGTTCCTGAACGATCACCCGCCTGCCGCCGCGATTTGCGAATACCGCAGTCCATGCGCCGCCGATGACGTGTGGCATATAATTGCGGCACGTTCTCGCCTATCGGGTGTATCCCCCTGTTACGCGGCTGCACGTGATTGCGAGCAGTGCTGCCGCGAAGGTGGCTGGTGCAAACGATCTGCTGGCGCGTATGTTCATGGAGTCGGACGCACCGCTGGCCAACGGATGGCCAACGGATGGATTAGCCGGCCAGTGGACAGAGCGGTCAGAGGGGCTCCAGTGAGGGACGAAAGCAGGGGACAGAGCCGGCCGCGTCGCTGTCCATTCTGCTGGAAAGGGCTGTCACTGGCTGTGGACAGAAATGGGGTTCCGGGTGGGCGCTGTAGAGGGAAAACGACGTGGCGCGGCGGTTGCACCTATAGTGGTCAATTCCAGCAAGCAAGCCCGCATATTTGTGCGTGCCGTGCGTGCGGCTGAGGAGTTAAGGAGGACCTGTGCGTAAGACTACTAGGTTTGTTCTTATTGGCACCGCCGGATTGATCGCCGCGGCGTGCAGCGGAAAGGACAAGGCGATGAGCGATGATCTCAAGAAGGACCTGGACGTGGCGTCCTCGTCCGATGGGATCGCGCTGGCGACGCCTGCGGCCAAGGGCAGCCAGGTAGTTTCGGCGATTGAGCGGACGAACCCGCCGGCACCGCGACAGGTTGCGCAGTCGCAGCGAGTCGTAAAGCACCAGCGGGCACCGGTCGGCCCGCCCGCGCCCGTAGAGGCGCAGAAGGCGACTGTGAGCGAGGAAGTCGCTCCTCAGCCGGTGGCGGTTGCACCGGCTCCGACGGAACAGGCACCCGCCGCGTCTCCGCGTCCGCGCCCCATCGACATGCCATCGGGATCGGGCATGCCTGAAGGCAACGGTGGCGGGATGAGCGCCGGCCGGGTTCTCGGCGGCATTATCTCCGTGGTGCTGCGTGGTGGCGGGGTGGATGGCGACAACTGCGATCCGCGCACCGAGGGCCGTCATGGCGGGCGGTACCCCGGCTCGATCAATGACCGTTTGCCGCCGTTTGGCGGCAGGTATCCCGGCTCAGGACGCCGATTCTAAAGCCAGCGGCGCCGCGCGGATGAATCTCGTCGCGCGGCGCCGTTTTGCTTTACGACCCATACTCATGAGATTTTCGACTTCTGCGGCCTGCGCTTCATTGCTGCTTACGGCAGCCCTCGCCCTTGGCGCGTGCAGCGATCGCGGCAAGACAGACGACGTGCTTGCACAGGACACGTCGCTCACTCGCGACCTGGCGCTGGCAAACCGCGACACCGCGGCGCAGCCCCAGCTGAAGGATGTGCCGGTCCAGACTGAGCCTGTCCCTGCGGAGGTGGCACCGGCGCCCGCGCCGCGCCAGAGAGTTGCGACGCGCGTAGTCACTCGGCGCCCGACCATCGTCAGAAATCCGGTACCGTCCAGGCCGCGACCCACTGAGCCGACGCCGGGAACGAGCGTCGTCAGCTCGAGTGGAAACACCGTAACGGCGGAGGCGCCGGGGTCAGAGCATGCGCTTGGCACAGTTTCGGTCGGGCAGGAGATGTCGTTCTATTCCGGTCAGAAGGTGTGCACCAACAGCAACGCGGTGGGTGACCGCTTCACGGCACAGATCACGGAGCCGGTGCAAGGCTCGAATGGCGTGGTGATTCCGGCAGGCGCTACTGCAGTGGTGGAGATCACAACACTGCATCGAAGTCAGCGGTCCAACGACAATATCGAGGTCGGGCTGCGTGTCGCGTCGATCACCTTCAACGGAAAGACCTATCCAGTGGTCTCGGAAGTGAGCTACGCCCAGGTGGAAAAGGTGCGCGGCGAATCGAACACAACCCGCGACGCCATCGGGGGAGCGGCGATCGGTGCCGTGCTCGGCCAGATCCTCGGTCATCGGACGAAATCCACGGTCATTGGAGCGGCCGGCGGAGCAGCGGCGGGAGCGGCCATAGGCGCGGCCAACGCCAAAGTGGATGGCTGCGTTCCCAGTGGCGGCCGCATAACCATAAGACTAACCCAGCCGCTCGTAATTCAGACTGGATAGCCCTACAGGCTGAAACCTGGCGCAGGCTACCGGCAAGCCAAACAAATTGGCCAGCCGGTTTTTTTGCGTCTGAATGCAACTGACTCCATCTTATCGGCCATGACACTGGGACGTTTTGGAATGTCGCTCGGCCTGCCGCTTCTCGCGTGCTGTCTGGCCTCGTGCACGAAAGCAGATCTGGATCGGACGGCGGCAGCGACTCCCGATACTGCCACGGTGTCCACGGCTCCACTTGCAGCACCCGCGACTCCGGCTCCCGCATCAGCTCCGCAGGCACAGAAAGTCTCCGCGCGTCCGGCAGGCCCGCTTCACTGCGGACTCAGGGGCTCAGGGACGCTCGGGGAAACCGGCGTTGCAGATCTTCAGGTGGGCCGCACGATCTCTGCGGTGAAGCAGTCATGTCTGGTAACCCGGGACGCGGTAGGGCCGTGGATCGAGGGAATCACTCAGCGGGTTTTGACCGTCATCGTAGGCTCGGAACGCCTTTACGCGGCGGTCGATGGGGGAATCATCAGCGGCATCGCCGTCAGGACACCACGTTTTGCAACCTCCGACGGCTTCAGAGTCGGTAGTCAGCTTTCAGGCTTTGTGTCGGCAAAGCGCGTGAAGATGGCGGAAGGCGAGCAGGGACTGTACCTGCGATTGCCGTCGCACTGTGGACTGGCGTTTCATTTTTCAATCCAATCGCGCGCGCAACCGGGAATAGCGTGGCCTTCGCCGAAGCTCGCCACGGAGCACGGAAGGGCGCCGGTGGATCAGATCATCGTCACGAGGTGCACCCAGTGACCTGTTCGCGAGGCGCCAGCGACGTCATTTGACAATGGCGAACGGCTCCCGCGTCGGAATTCACCCTCGCTGGTCGCGATGACTCAAAACGCCTTGCGTCCTCAGCACATTCGCCGCACCTTCGCCAGCACATGCCCTTTGCCGGAGCAGACCTCGGCGGGACCAAACTCGCCGCCGCTGTTTTTGCGGACGACGGCGAGCTGTTGCATCGGGAGAGCATACCACTCGCCGGCCGCCAGGGCGCCGCCGTCGGATCGCTGATCGCAGAGCGCCTCGGCTACATGATCGCCAGTCACAATTGTGAGTCCGCGGGTGTCTGTGTGCCCGGCCTTTATCGCGCTGCTCGCGGGACAGTCTGGGCTCCCAACATTCCGGGATGGGATGACTACCCGCTCCTCGACGAGCTTCGCTCAGCACTCGGTCCGGAAAAACGCGTGACGATCGACAGCGACCGCGCCGCGTACATCCTCGGTGAGACCTGGCGGGGCGCAGCTCGCGGCGTTCGCGACGCGATCTTCCTCGCTGTCGGTACCGGCATCGGTGCGGGTATTCTCACAGGCGGCAAGGTGCTGCGCGGTCACGGCGACGTTGCAGGTGCAATCGGCTGGCTCGCGCTCGGTCGTCCGTTCGCACCGCGTTACGTTCACCACGGCTGCTTCGAGGACCAGGCATCTGGTCCAGGACTAGTGAGAGTTGCACTCGATCTGATGGCCAGCGAGCCGGCCTACAGCGGTGAGCTCCTCGCGAAGGCGGCGGGTGATCTCGATGCCGGAGATATCTTCTCCGCCCACGACCGTGGGGATGCGATCGCACTCAAGGTGATCGCCAACGCGATCGAGCTCTGGGGAATGGCCGCCGCGAACCTCGTGAGCCTGTTCAACCCCGAGATGATCATCTTCGGTGGCGGTGTGTTCGGGCCAGCGACGAAATTCCTCGACCGAATCAGCGCCGAAGCCAGGCGCTGGGCTCAGCCGATCGCCATCGATCAGGTACGATTCGCCGCCAGTGAGCTCGGCAGTGACGCGGGACTGTTCGGCGCCGGCCGCCTTGCAATGACATCAGGCGGAGAAACCTGAACGTGAGGTCACGTCGTGCCCTCTTCGCCTGCGCATGCCTTGGCATGCTGACGTTCGGCATCGTGCTCACCACACTTGGGTCGGTGCTCCCGTCGGTCATCGAGCGCTTCGGCATCAACAAGGCGGAGGCCGGTTCGCTCTTTTTGCTGATGACGTTTGGCATCCTCGCCGCGTCGCTCGTCTTCGGCCCGATGGTGGATCGCTACGGTTACAAGGGGATGCTTCTCGCCGCGACAGCGCTTATCGCAGTCGGGCTCGAAGGCATCGCATTCGCCCCGTCAATGGGAACGCTTCGCATTGCCATCGTGCTCATTGGATTGGGAGGGGGCATCATCAATGGCGGCGCTAATGCACTTGTCGCCGACATCAGCAGCGAAGAAAGAGGAGCCAATCTCAGTCTGCTCGGCGTGTTCTTCGGCGTCGGCGCGATGGGCGTTCCATTCGTGCTCGCAGTCCTGACTGGCCGTTTCACGCAGTCTGCGCTGATCGCCGGCGTGGGTGTTCTGGTCCTGTTGCCCCTCGTTTTTCTCGCGATCACTCTTTTCCCGGCGCCAAAGCAGCCGCAGGGATTTCCGATTGCTGCTGCCGGCGGGCTTGTCCGGGACCCTCTGCTTCTGCTGATGGGGCTGATGCTCTTTCTGGAAAGCGGCCTCGAGATCACGGTCGGCGGCTGGACATCCACGTTCGTCAAGGAAGAGCTTGCTGTGCCCGAGCGAAGCGCGTTGATCATTCTGTCGCTGTACTGGATGGGAATGATGCTGGCGCGTCTCGCGCTGGGCTCGATTCTTCGCCGTCGGTCGCCCGTTCGCGTACTATACGCCTGCATCACGGTCGCTCTCGCCGGTGCGGCGCTTCTGCTCATGACGCGCAGTGTCTCCGTCGCGGCCATCGGCGTTTTCCTTCTCGGCGTCGGCTTCGCGGCCACGTTTCCGATCGTCCTCGGTTTCGTCGGCGACCGCTACGCGACGCTCTCCGGTACCGCCTTCAGCCTCGTGATCGCGATGGCGCTCGTCGGCGGCATGCTCCTTCCCTACGCCGCAGGCATCCTGGGAGGGAGATACGGCATGCGCGGATCATTCGTGATCGTTCCCGTCGCGCTCGTGATGCTGGCGGGTTTACTTGGAATCCTGTCGCGCAGGCTGCGGGCTACCTCACATGTCTGACAATGCTCAGTAAACGCTGGCTCTCCGCCACCCGGTCAATTCTGGATGACATCGAAGGCACCCAGCTACCCGCTATTCAGCGGGCGGCGGAATTGATGGCCGACTCGATCGCCGCCGAGCGATGGGTGCATACGTTCGGATGCGGGCACGCGACAATCCCTGTGGAGGAGATGTATCCGCGGATCGGCGGGTTCGTCGGCTTCCATCCGATGGTCGAGCTTCCGCTCACATTCTTCACGCGGATCACCGGCGAATCAGGGATTCACCAGTTCCTCTTTCTCGAGCGCGCCGAGGGATACGGGAATGCGATCATGAAGAGCTATTCGTTCGACCGGCGCGACACGATGTGGATCTTCTCGCATACGGGGATCAACAACGTCAACATCGATGTCGCGCTCAAGGCGAAGGAGCTCGGGATGCGCCTCGTGGCGACAGGGTCTGCCGCTGAGGCAGCGGAGTCCCGCCACGCCTCAGGGCAGACGCTGTTCGAGATTGCAGACGTGGTGATCGACACTCGTGTTCCAGCGGGTGACTCGTCGGTATCGCTCGAGAATCACGTAGACAACGTCGGGCCGGTGTCAACGATGGCGTTCGTCGCAGTGGTGTGGATGACGATCACGACCGTGGCCGAGATTCTGACCGAGCGCGGGGTGAAGCTGTACATCCATCCGTCGCATAACGTCCCGGGGGATACAACGGCGCGAGAACGACTGGACGCGGCCTTGGCTGAGTACAAAAGGCGGATTGCGGGAGTATAGACTCGATGAGGGGTCATTCCCAGCGAAACACTTTCGCCGAGATCGCCGTGCTGACCACGAATACAATGATGAGCGCTCCCATGTCGCCAAGGTGGGCCGACCACGCTTCGCCATTCCAGATACCGTCCAGCAGCGACACCGCGTAGGTCAACGGCAGCACGCTCGCAACCCTGTGCAGAGTCGGTGGCAGGGCAGAGATCGGAAAGAACAGTCCCGAAAGGCCGAGCATCGGGTAGAGGATGGCCGAGCCGATTGGCTGCGCGAACCGCGCCGTTGGAACGATGCTCGCGATGATGAAGCCAATCGAGAGAATGCTTACCGTCGCAATCATCAGCGCGATGGTAAATGCGATCACCCGAACGTGCATGCCGGCTGGGTAGTAGCGCTTCCCGACGAGCAGCAGCAAAGCAAGAGTCATCGCCGTGAGCAGCAGCTTGACGATCACGTGCGCGCTCAGAATCGTGTACGAGCGCAGAGGCGTCGCTCGGAGCCGCTTGAGAATTCCCGCCTCGCGGTAGATCGAGATGATCGTGACGAGTGAAAGAACCGTGTTGATGGATATCAGCACGGCGGCGAACACCGGCAGGTTCAAGTGAAGCCCGCTGCCGGAGCGCGGTGATTCGAGCGCGCCGCCGGTGAACTGACTGAGGCCCATGAAGGCCACCACCGGTATGAGCACGGTGCCGATTGCGCCCATCGGCTCCCGCGCAAAAACCTTGATCTCGATCCAGACGAGGTCCCAGAGGCCACGCAGCATGTTCTGTCGGCTAGTCGCGGATGGAGTGGCCGGTAAGCTTGAGGAAAACGTCCTCGAGCGTCGGCAGCACAGTTCGGAAATCGGTGACCCGGATATGGTTCTCCGAAAGACACTGGATGACGCCGGTCACGAGGTCGTCTCCACGACCGCGGATGGTGAATTTGAGATCCTGCCTGATCACGTCCTCCACCTGAGGTATTGCCCGAAAACATTTCTCGTCCACGGGGGCGTCGGTCGCGAGAAGT
>DATBZT010000267.1:0-6458 GCA_036513055.1 Gemmatimonadaceae bacterium
AGAGGATCCCTGTCTCAACGTGATGCCGCTCTTCCACATCCACGGGCTGGTCGCCGCGCTTCTCGCGTCGCTCGAGGCAGGCGGGAGCGTCGTCTGCGGTCCGGGGTTCATCGCGCCGAGCTTTTTCGACTCGATGGCGGACTTGCGGCCCACCTGGTACACGGCGGTCCCGACGATGCACGCGTCGATCGTCGCGCGCGCCCCGGCGAATCGAACAACGATTGACTCTCACTCTTTGCGCTTCATCCGATCTTCGTCGTCGGCCTTGCCGCGATCCACCCTCGCGCAGCTCGAGGAAATCTTCCGCGTTCCTGTCGTCGAGGCGTACGGAATGACCGAGGCCGCGCATCAGATGGCGAGCAATCCACTGCCGCCCGGTGTGCGCAAGCCAGGAACGGTTGGCCGCGCTGCCGGCCCCGCGATATCGGTACTGAATTCAGAGGGACAACCAGCTCCAGCGGGCGTCCGCGGCGAGGTGGCCATCAAGGGTCCAAATGTCACTGCGGGCTACGCGTCGAATCCTGGCGCAAACGCAGCGGCCTTCATCAACGGATGGCTGCGCACCGGCGACGAAGGCATCCTCGACGAAGACGGCTACCTCACCATACTCGGCCGCCTCAAGGAAGTGATCAACCGTGGAGGAGAGAAGATCTCTCCGCTCGAGGTGGATGAAGTGCTGATGGCGCACCCCGCGGTTGCGCAGGCAATCACCTTTGCGGCCAGCGATGCAGTGCTCGGTGAAGAGGTTGCCGCAGCGCTAGTGCTGCGCTCGGGAATGGCTGTGACCGAGCGACAGATCCGCGAATTTGTGGCAATCCGGCTCGCGCATTTCAAGGTGCCGCGCCGAGTGTTGTTCGTGGAATCCATTCCTGCCGGACCTACCGGAAAGCCGCAGCGAATTGGAATGGCGGAGCGGTTGGGCGTGTCGTTCGAAGCGCCGGCACCGTCGGCCGCGAAGTACGTCGCTCCGCGCTCTCCGGTGGAGGAGATTCTCGTTTCTGTGTGGAGCTCAGTGATGGCCACGAGGCCGCCCGGCGTGGAGGACAATTTTTTTTACGCCGGTGGAGACTCGATGCTTGCCGCCCAATTCGTCACGCGGGTGCGTGATACTCTCGCCGTTGAGATATCGCTGCTCGCTTTCTTCGACTCTCCCACGGTTGCCGGGCTGGCCGCAATCGTGGAAGAGGCAATGGCTGCGGAATCTTCACCGGCCGAGTCGGGTGGCCCGATGAATGCCGGCCGTCTGGCATGACCCACGAATCTGTGGAATCTGAGGCTATGTCAGCGCCAGTCTCGGCGGCGGCGCGCGCGCTCATGGATGAGCGCGCGGAGGTCTCAGCGCGCCGCGGCGGCCGGATTCCAAAGTACACGAACACAGATTCATTCCCGCTGTCATTCGGCCAGCAGATGGTCTGGCTGTCCACACAGCTCGACAAAACCACTGCGGCGTACAATCGCTGCTCGGCGATGCACATCGCTGGCCGCCTGGATTACGGTGTGCTGCAACGCGCACTTACCGCGATTGCCGAGCGGCACGAAACACTCGGCTGCCGCATCGTCGTTGACGACGGAACGCCAGAAGCGCACCCGGTTTCGGTTGACGCGATTCCACTGCCGGTGACGGACTTGTCATCGCTTTCCGTGGAAAGTCGCCAGGCGCGCGTGAGGGAATTGCTCGACGCAGAAGCGACTCGGCCATTCGACCTCGATACGGGGCCGCTGATTCGCGCGGGGATTCTCCGGGAAGGGGACGAAGCCAACACGCTGTACATCTCCACGCATCACATCGCGTCGGACGGTTGGTCGGACAGTGTGATGTTCCGCGAGCTGCATGCGCTCTACGGTGCTTTCCTCGCTGGAGATCCGTCACCGCTTCCGGATCTCACGACTCGATACGGCGATTTCGCTGCGTGGCAACGGCGTCGCGCTGAGGAACCGGAAGGCCGGCGCCATGCAGCGTACTGGCAGCAGCGTCTCGCAGGCGCCCCCTCCGCGCAGGAGCTCCCCGCCGATCGCTCGCGGCCGGACATTCCGGGAATGGCGGGTGGACAGGTTACGCTCGCCGTTCCGTCAGCTCTCACGCAGTCGCTCGAATCGATTGGACGGCAGGAGGGCGCCACGCTGGCGATGACCACACTTGCAGCGTTCGAGTTGCTTCAGTCCCGGCTCACTGGCCAAGCCGACACCATCGTCGGCCTTTCACTCGCGGGACGCACGCATTCCCAGGTGGAGGAGCTCATCGGTCTTTTCAGCGGCGTCGTGCCACTGCGTGTCACGGTCGATCGCCAAATGACATTCCGTGAACTCCTGGGCGCTGTGCGCATTGCCGTGCTCGAGGCGCATGAGCACCAGGACGTGTCTGTCGATGAAATCCTTGAAGCGCTGCCATCCGCACAGGGAGTGCGCCACGCGGAGATCGCGCAGACGCTGTTCAATTTCCGAAACATGCCGGCGTTCGAGCCGTCGCTGCCTGGTCTCGTAGTACGTCCCGTCGAGACTTTCAATGGCAGCTCAGTCACCGACCTCGAGCTCGAAGTAGTTGAAGACGTTGGCGGCTGGAAATGCGATCTCAGATTCCGCACGGACTTGTACGAAGAGGCAACCGCCGCGCGACTGCTCGGACATTATCTCGTTCTGCTCGAATCGATCACCCGGAATCCGGACGAGCTCGTTGGACGCCTCCAGCTGCTCACGCCGGGTGAGCGCAGCCAGATCCTGATTGACTTCAGCGGCGCTGAGAGTGCCCCGCCCCGCGTTCTCCAGATTCACGAGCTGATCAGGGAGCAGGTCAGGAAGACTCCACTTGCGGTCGCCGTGAGGTGCGAGGACGGCGAGCTGACCTATGAAGAGCTCGAAGGTCAGGCAAATGCCGTCGCTCACGATCTTCGCATGCGGGATGTCGTGCCCGGGAATCTCGTGGGGATCTGCATGGAGCGATCCCTCGAGATGGTCGTGTCGTTGCTCGGAATACTGAAAGCCGGCGGTGCGTTCGTCCCGCTCGATCCGGATTATCCGCAAGGTCGTCTTGTTCGTATTCTGGCAGACGCCAGGCCCGTCATCCTGCTGGCAGATCAGACCGGGGCGTCGTTGCTGGGCGCGGAACACGTCGAAGTGTTGATGATGGATGCCGCGTATATCTCTACGCTCGAACGCGCTGACGCGCCGCCTCTGGTCGATCATGATCCCAGCGCGGTGGCGTGCGTGCTTTACACGTCGGGCTCCACGGGACTGCCCAAGGGAGTGCTCAGCACGCATCGCGGCATCGTCAACAATCTGCTCACCATGCAGCAGATGTACGGACTAAAGGCCGGTGACTGCATGCTTCAGCAGACGTCGCTCGGATTCGACGCGGCAGCATGGGAGATATTCTGGCCGCTTATGGTAGGCGCGCGCACTTACCTGCCGCGTCCGGGAGGTCAGCGCGACGCTGATTATCTCGTACAGGTAATCACCGATCAGCGGGTCGCCACGGTCGGCTTTTCGCCATCCCTGCTGAAACTGATGCTGGATGTGCCAGGCTTCACCCGCTGCGATCAAGTAATGCGGGTGCTAGCTATCGGGCAGGTGCTCTCACCGGCGCTCCAGGAAAAGTTCTTCGCACGCATGCCGCACGCTGAGCTCCACAATCTTTACGGTCCGACAGAAACGTCGATAACGGTGACCGCCTGGAAGTGCGAGCGTGGCGATGCCCGTCGCACGGTGCCGATTGGCCGTCGGATAACCAATGCCGAGGTCTACATTCTCGATGCGGGTTTGGGGTTGGTCCCAATCGGAGTTGCCGGAGAGATATACATCGGTGGCGTCTACGTTTCGAACGGCTACCACGACCGTCCTGATCTCACCGCGGAGCGGTTTCCCGCGCATCCCTTCCGCGCAGGAAACGGCGATCGGGTCTATCGCACCGGAGACATTGCCCGTTTCGGTCCCGACGGAGTCATCGAGTATATCGGCCGTCGCGACCATCAACTGAAGATCCGTGGCGTTCGTGTCGAACTGGAGGAAGTCGAGGCTGCACTCGACCGATTGCCGGCAGTGAAGGAAAGTATCGTCATTGCACACATGGACGAGGAGGGAGAGCATCGGCTGGTCGCGTACGTTGCCGTGAACAATGGTGCCAGCTCATCTCTCGACTTGCGCCGAGCGCTCGAGAACGAGCTGCCGCCGCAATTCATCCCGGCGCTAATCGTTCCGCTTGAGGAGCTGCCGCACGGACCCAATGGAAAAATCGATCGCGCTGCGTTGCCTGATCCGTCCGATTTCCAGCCGGAGCCCTCGCCCGATATCGAGCTGCCGAGGACGCATCGCGAGAAGCACCTGGCGACAATATGGAGAGAGCTGCTCGACATTACCGATGTCGGCACACGCGATTCCTTCTTCGACCTTGGCGGACATTCTCTCCTCGCCGTCCGCATGCTTCAGCGAGTTGCTGACGAAATCGGCGAGACAATAAGTCTCCGGGCCTTTTACGACGAGCCGACAATCCATGCCATGGCGAGTCTCATTGCGGGCGAGCCTGCGAGATCGCCGGCCGCGGCCGCTCTCGATCTGCCGCCAATTGTCAAAGTGCGGTCACGACCCGCGTGGCCGTCGCTCTTCTATCTGAATGGACAGCCGCCTGGCGGAGGCCTGTACGCGTACAAGCTTGCGCCCTATCTGCCCGCCGATCAGGGATTCTATCTCGTTCCGATTCCGATTTTCGAAGCACCGATCACCGTCGAGGCAACAGCGGCACGCATGATCGAGCTGATTCGCGCCGAGCGACCGAAGGGCCCGTACTTGCTTGGCGGAAACTGTTTCGGCGCTACGCTGGCGTTCGAGATCGCGCAACAACTCGAGGCCGGCGGCGAGAGTGTTCCGCTGGTGATTCTCATTCACCCTGATGCGCGTACGCCGGTGCATCGGGGCTTCAGGGTGATGCGACGCGTCGCCCTGCTGTGCGGCGTACCGGAGGAATTCCAGTACGCGGAATTCTCCGGTGTCACGGACTACGTGGTGCGCACTCTCAGGGAGATCTGGCGAGTGCAGCGGCTCTCATCGTCGCGAGAGCGCCTCGACCGCATGAAGCAGTCAAGCCGGTGGGTGACGGGTTTTGCAGCGCGGATTGCACGACGGCCCATTTCGATCTTGTCAATGGTGAAGAGTCGGGCGCCCCGGGAGGCAGACGAGCGGATACAGGATCACATGCGTCAGGATTGGCTGCCGGTACCGGATGGCGCCGAGTCCGCTGATCAAACGGCCCATTGGGAGTTGACGGCACACGTGCGGTTCATGGAGGAAGCCTGGACCAGCTACGTCCCGCGAGAGTACGCGGGTCGCGTGGCCATCATCTGGCCTGTGAAGGGTCCGGCAAACCCGCCGTGGGATCCGCGCGGCGTGTGGACGCAGCTGCTGTCCAGGCTCGAGTGGCGATCTGTCCCGGGAAATCACTGGTCGATGCTGCACCAGCATCTCGAGCATTCCGCGCAGGCACTTGCCGCTTCCATCGAACGGGCAAGGGAGAGCTGATGCAAGGCGTTCATGTCTGGCGCGCTTCACTTGTCAGGCCGGCGGATGAAGTCGCTGCGCTGCACGACGTTCTCGATGCGGCCGAACGCTCGCGTGCCGGGAAATTCCACCATGAGCGCGATCGGCGTCGCTTTGTCGTCGCTCGCGCGACACTTCGCACGCTCCTCGGTGAGCTTACCGCGAGGGCGCCACGCGATGTGCCGCTCTGCGTTCTTCCCGGCGGGAAACCGGCGCTCGGTCCCGGAGGCGCGATTGACGGACTGCACTTCAATGTCTCCCATTGTGGCGATCTGGCGTTGTTTGTATTTGCCGATCGTGAAGTTGGGATCGACGTCGAGCGCGTCGCGCCGCACGGCGACATGGGTCGTGTGGCGGTGCATTTCTTCTCCGCCGATGAGCGCGCGGCCTTTGAGCGGCTCGCCCAAGTGGAGCGGGCGCGTTTCTTCTTTCGCACGTGGGTAAGGAAGGAGGCGTACGTCAAAGCGACGGGCTCGGGCCTGGCGCTCGATCCGGCCAAGGTGAGTGTCGCTGACGGTTGGTTAGTGCATGATCTCGAGGACATGGACGATCACGTGGCGGCGGTCGCTCTCCGAACTGCTAACAGCCCGTAGTCGGTAGTTGACACCATTGACAGCCGCCAATCGGGGTATTAAATAGGTAACAGAAACGTTACCTATCCATATGCCCCGATCCGCTGCCCACGCCGACGTGTTCCTCGCCGTCTCCGACCCCACCCGCCGGGCGATACTCGACCGCCTGCGCCGGGGGAGCGCGCCGGTGAACGAGCTGGTGTCCGGCTTTCGGGTCAGCCGCCCCGCCATCTCAAGGCATCTCCGCGTGCTGCGCAGCGCCCGGCTCGTGCGCGAGAAAAGGGAGGGGCGTCAGCGGATCTACCAGCTCGAGCCGGAGCGGATCAAGGAAGTCGCGAGCTGGGCGGAGGAATACCGCAGGTT
>DATBZT010000268.1:0-3484 GCA_036513055.1 Gemmatimonadaceae bacterium
CGGCACAGGCGCTGCCCGCCCGCTCGTTGGAGCAGCCGTTCGAGTGCCAGCCAAGGCCGGTTTCTACCGCCTTTGCCTTGTCCGCGGAGATCACCGGAGGACGGTGGACGGACTGACGCTGGCCGTCCTCGTGCCGTTCAAGGAAAAGGAAGGCACGATGTTGAACGGCTACCGCATCGGCACCTACCTGGCTGAAAAAGTCGAAGGGAAACAGGATCCGCCGGAAGGCTTTCTGGAGATCACTGAGCGGGACGTCGACCTTCCGGTCAGCAAGCATCTCAAGGTCAGCGATTTCCTGAACCATGACGACCAGCAGACATGGCCGAGGTACGCGGCGGTGAGCCCGCGGCTGCTCGACAAGCTGGAGCTCGTCGTCGCGGAGATCACCCGGTGGTACGGCTCCGAGGCGCCGGTGAGTATGGCGCTCGACGTTCATTCGGGTTTTCGCGCCCCTGCTCACAACAGCCGGATAGCGCGGGCCGCGCGTGACAGCCAGCACCAGTACGGAGACGCGGCCGATGTTGTGATCGATGCCAACGGCGACGGAAAGTACACGGCGCTGGACAGTCGCCTCGTTGGTCTGGCGGTGGAGATCGTGGAACTCAAGCATCCCGATCTCGTAGGCGGGCTGGGGATCTATACGAGCGGACACATGCACACCACGTATGTCCACATCGATGCACGGGGTACGCGCGCCCGCTGGCGCGGCTAGGAGGAAGAAAAATGAACGACGTTCTGAGGGAGAGACTGATCAGGAAGCTCGACACGCTGCCTGAGGAGCGGGTCTACCAGATCTTCGACTACATCGACTTTCTGGAATCGAAATACGCCCAACGCTCCAGCCAGGCGGGGAATCCATTGACGCGATTCGCCGAGGGGATGGAAGACACCCTTCGTGCGGGCAGAATGTCCGCAAATGTCATCGGCGGGACGATGAACATCATGAACAAGGCAGTGGGGGCAATCAGCGAAGTTGCGGCTGCTGGCAAGTCTGTTGCAACAGGGATAATGGACGTGGCAACCGGCGGCGGAGCAGCTCCAAAAACACCGGAGGCCAATCCCCCCGAGATTCCACGGGCGGGGCCGCACGAGCTTGGAAGCCAGCTACCCAAACCTCCCGGAGACGAGCGTAAGTGACGACAAGGAAGACGCGGGTTTCATCCACGGCTAAGCCGGCGGCGGGAAGGCGCAAGAGAGCGCTCCCCGCCGAGATCAGGACTTCGGAAACACCGCGGACCGGTGCGAAGCGGACGGTAATGGGCACGGTCAGGGAGATCCCGAACTTCCTGCGGCTGCTTTACGGCCTTCTCACCGACTCTCGCGTCAGCAACATCGACAAGCTGGTGGTGGCGGGGGCGATCGCTTATATCCTGATGCCGATCGACCTGATTCCTGACTTTATTCCCTTTATCGGGGAAGTGGATGACGTCTTCCTGATGATCCTCGCAATCCAGCGTCTCATCAGCAACGCCGGACGCGCGGTAGTGCTGGACCACTGGATGGGCGATCCCTCCGAGCTCGCCTCGCTCAACCTCGAGCGAGTGCTGGCGGCGTGCGTATTTTTCCTTCCGAGACGAATGCGGCGCCGTCTCCGCACCATCGGGCGCGTGTAGCAATGCGGTCGATCGCGCAGATGCTGGGTGGACGGGCAGCCGTGGTGGCATGCTGTGCCTGCATCTCGGCAGTCTCGGTGAGCGGGTGCGCGATGATGATGGAAATGAGACCGGCCGCCGACAGCTACACGTACGATCTCGGAATGGCCAGCGAAGCCGACGTTCGGGCCAAGAGCTCGGACATTCTTTCGCGGTTCGGATACTATCTGGTGAGGGACGACGGTTTCCCTCACCTGCGCATGGAATCCCAGTGGCAGAGCCGGCCGCCGGCCGACGATCTGGAAAAAAGCCGCGGGTACGAGATAATCTCGAGGGTCACAATGACGGGCACACCGCGCGACCAGTCGGGCGCGCTCATGTACCACGTCCTGATGACCGTGGAGAATCGTTTCGTGCCGACGCGTGGAACGGTGCGTGGCAAACGCTCGGTGAGCTCGTCCGAGGGTTACGCCAGGTCAATCGTGAAGGAAATGATTCTGGCCTTCGGCGGCGCCGGCAAACCCGTAGCCAACGAGCTTCCACCGTACTGATCCACTGGCCCTCGGCGCCCGGAGAATGAGCGTGGGACAATCGCGCAGGCTCCTTCTGCTGGGTTGCATCATTGCCATCGCGGGCTGCGCCACAGCTCCGCGCGTCGCTACCCCGCCTTCGCCTTCAACGCTTCCGCAGAGGGTTGGCGCAGCGCCCATCGGAGCACGGGCTTCGCGTGACACAGTGTCCCCAGCCCCTGCGCTGGATCAGTTCGACCTTCAGCAGATCTTGAAGCGCTTCACCGATCTTTCGTTCATGACGCAGCTCGGCTCCGAGATGATCGTCAGAAAGATCGTCTACAGTGGCGCGGACAAGCTGCCGATTCCGGCGTATTTCTTCGCGCCGAACGACACGACGCGCAAGCGAGCGGCATTGATATTCGTGCACGGCGGTGTTCACGGGAATCTCGACGACCTTTACGTGCGCCACATCCGGTCCCTGGTTCACGAGGGATACGTGATAGTCGCCCCCGAGTACCGGGGGAGCACCGGGTACGGAAAGGCGTTCTACGACTCAATCGACTACGGCGGCAAGGAAGTGGAGGACGTGATCGAGGCGCGCACGTACCTCCGGGACCTTGTTCCATATGCCGATCTCTCACGACTCGGAATCATCGGCTGGAGCCACGGCGGGTTCATCACGCTTCATGCGATATTCCGCCGGCCCGAGCTTTTTCGCGTGGCGGTTGCGCACGTTCCGGTCGCCGACCTGCCGACGCGCATCCGCACGCATTCGTCCAGCTACCAGAGAATCTTCGCAGCACAGCCCGGCTTCGGGGGGACTCTCGCCGAGCATCCGCAGGCGTACGTTCAGCGCTCTCCGATAGCGCATGTACGTGAGCTGAGGGTGCCGCTGCTCGTGCACGCCGCGAGCAACGATCAGGACGTGTTCATCATCGAGAACCACAACCTGCGAGACTCGATGGTGGTGGCGGGGAAAGACCGCGCCGGATTGTACCACTATCGCGAGTGGGTCGATCCGCCCGGAGGGCACGAGTTCAATCGAGTCGATACCCGCCAGGCGATGGAGAGCTGGGCCGAGACACTCTCTTTTTTGAGAAAATATCTGAGTCCGGCTAAAAGCCCTATCCGCCACCCGGTACCCGGTACCGGGCAGCGGTGAGCGGGGCCCTTCCTCTGGACTGAGCATACGCCTCTCCGTACATTGGACTATGGCAACGGTATCTCGTCCAACAAACAGACCCGCGAATCCGGCACCCACCGGCAGCGGGTCTTCGCGCATCAAGGCCTCGGCGGCCGCCGAACAAGGGCTACACCGAGTCAGAAACGATGTCGTTCTGACCTTCGATGACGTGCTGCTGACGCCACGTCATTCGCTCG
>DATBZT010000269.1:0-15675 GCA_036513055.1 Gemmatimonadaceae bacterium
GAGCTGGTACCTGGGCAATCGCGGCGGAATCTTCCCCCGCCAGCCCAGTGGCCCGCAGCGCCGCGATGCTGACGGAGAGGTAGAGCCACTACCATTCGCGAAAGGCTCGCGGCTCACGATTGCCGCTGAGACGGAAACACAGCGCCTCACAATCGAGAGCCTCACCGGTGACCTCGAGCTGTTCGACGGCCGGATCAAGCACAATAACGGTTGGTTCATTGTGCGGGCTCTCGTCCCGGGCGGAGTAACGAAGTCGGCGATCGAGTGGATAGTGAGGCCTCATGTCGTTCCCGGATGGCGCGAGGCACCGGTAGTACAGGTGTCGCAACTCGGCTACCATCCGCGGCAACAGAAGATTGCCGTGATCGAGCTGGACGCGAGTGACCCCGGTGTGGATCTCGCTAGCCTCGAACGGATCGAGGAGACTGGCGGCCTGCGCTCTGTAGTCACGAAGGCGCCACGTGCGTGGGGTAACTTTCTTCGCTACCGCTACCTGCAGTTCGACTTCAGCGATGTCACGCAGCCGGGCATGTACGTCGTGCGCTACCGAGACTATCGCACGAACCCGTTCAGAATTGGAGACGACGTTTTCGCCGTCCGCGCCTGGCAACCGACGATCGACTATTTCCTGCCGGTCCAGATGTGTCACATGCGGGTCGAGGAACAGTACCGGGTGTGGCACGGGGTGGATCACCTCGACGACGCGCGCATGGCGCGTCCCAACTCGAACCACTTCGATGGCTATGTGCAGGGTCCCAGCACGCTGACGCGATTCAAAGCGGGTGAGATCGTTCCGGGACTCAACGTCGGCGGCTGGCATGATGCGGGGGACGACGATCTTCGCATCGAGTCGCAGGCGGACGAGGTGTGGATCCTCGCCTCGATGTACGAGCAGTTTGGTCTCGAGTACGACAACACCAGCGTCGACGAAAGCGCGCGTCTGGTGCGGATTCACCAGCCCGATGGCAAGCCCGATCTCCTCCAGCAGGCGAAGCACGGCATCCTGTCGATACTGGGTGGCTATCGGAGCATGGGGCGGCTGTACCGCGGGATCATCGTCCCGACGATGGCGCAGTACGTATTGCTCGGCGACATCACCAACAGCAGCGACAACCTCTTCTACGATTCTTCGCTGTCGCGCGGCGAGCGCACGGCGACGACGTCGGGAATTCCCGACGACCGGCTCGTCTTTACTGAGCAGAACGCGGGTCACGAGTACAAGGGAATAGCCGCGCTCGCGATTGTGGGCCGCGTGCTGCGCAAATCAGACCCCGCGCTCGCCGGCCAGAGTACGGATGCGGCCGAGGCACTCTGGAAGATGGATCGCGATCCGGGCGCGGGGTTCGACGACCGGGTGAATGCGGCGGTCGAACTTCTGTTCACGACTCGAAAGCCCGAGTACGCTACCGCGCTGAAGGCGATGCAGCCACAGATTCTTGCGCGCATCGGCAGGGTGGGATGGATGATCGGCCGCGCGCTGCCCTTGATCAACGACGCTGCGTTCACCGCCGCCGTTCGCCAGGCAGTTGCGGCGAATTTCTCCACGGTGCGCGAGGCGCAGAAGCGCAATCCATACGGCGTGCCGTACGAGCCGGTGATCTGGGGAGCGGGGTGGGGAATCCAGCGCTTCGGAGTGGAGCAGTATTTTCTCCACGAGGCATTTCCGGATATCGTTAGCACGGAGTACATGCTCAACGCGCTCAACTTCGTGCTCGGTGTTCATCCTGGCCGGAACACTTCCTCGTTCGTGTCCGGTGTCGGCGCAAGGTCGATGACGACAGCGTACGGCTTCAATCGGGCCGACTGGTCGTACATACCCGGCGGAGTCGTCTCAGGAACGGCGCTCATTCGGCCGGATCTTCCGGAGCTCAAAGATTTCCCCTTTCTCTGGCAGCAGGCGGAGTACGTGATGGGCGGTGGAGCCACGCACTACATGTTCCTTGCACTCGCCGCGGACCATTTGCTGAACGGCTCACACTGAGCCAGTCGCTCGCCGCGATTGGTGGAGAAACTACGCCAATGTCCAGACCTCTCTTCGCTTTCCTCCTTCGCGTGACGATGCCGGCGCTGTTGCTTCAGTCGGCCTGCCATCCCTATCGAGCCTCTACGGGCATCGGGGAGCGGCGTGACCGGGAGGCGCGCGCCGGTCTCGCCGTCAACATTCGCCGCTCATTGCACGACGATGTGCTCAGGGTGTGGTATCCGCGCGCAGTGGACGTCGATTCCGGCGGCTTCCTCACGCAGTTCGACTGGCGCTTCGAGCCAACCGGCGACCAGGAGAAGATGATCGTGACGCAGGCGCGTCACGTGTGGACCACGGCGCGCGCCGCGCAATTCTTTCCCGGCGATACGGTGTTCCTTCCCGCCGCCGCCCATGGCTTTCTCTTTCTGCGCGACAAGATGTGGGACAGGGAGAAAGGGGGATTTTACTGGCTCGTCACGCGCGGAGGAACGGCGAAGGAGGATGCGCCGGGTCGCATCGTCAAACAGGCATACGGCACGGCGTTCGGCATCTACGCGCTGGCCGGCTATTACGACGTCTCCCACGACGAGCGCGCCTTGCGTCTTGCGCAGGACGCGTTTCGCTGGCTCGACCAGCATGCACACGATCCGGTCAATCGCGGCTACTTCAACTACATGGAACGCGACGGCACACCACTTCGCTCTGGCTATAGGAACGATCCGCCGAAGGATCAGAACTCGAGCATCCATCTGCTCGAGGCGTTTACGGAGCTGTACCGGGTGTGGCCCGATTCCGTTCTGCACGACCGGCTGCGCGAGATGCTGACTCTGATTCGCGACACCATGCGCACCGACCCGGGCTACCTGAGACTCTTCTTCACGGCGAGCTGGACGCCCATCTCGTACCGCGATTCTACGGATTCGGTTCGTCAGAGGAATCACTTCTACGACCACGTCTCGTTCGGGCACGACATCGAGACGGCCTATCTGATGCTCGAGGCGTCGGAAGCCCTGGGCATCAGGAACGACGCGATCACCGAGCGCTACGCGAAGCAGATGCTCGACCACGCGCTGCGCAACGGCTTTGACTCGGCGGCCGGTGGATTTTACGACGAGGGCTATTACGTCAAGAACAAACCGGGAATCACGATCACGTACGACACGAAGAACTGGTGGGCGCAGGCTGAGGGTCTCAATACTCTCCTGATGATGGCCGACACCTACCCCAACGACCCATTGCACTACGAAGAGCGATTCTTCAAACAGTGGTCCTACATCGATCACTTCCTCATCGATCACGAGTACGGCGGCTGGTACCCGGGAGGGCTCGACAAGGAGCCGGATAAGCGCAAGGAGCTCAAGGGACAGATATGGAAGGCATGCTACCATGAGAGCCGTGCCATGATGAACGTCGTGCGGCGTCTGGAGGCAAGCCGGTAACTTGAGTCGTGTCGCCGCTGACGTTTACTCGATGGAGATGCCTGATGCAGATTGTTTTTTTGTATACAATGCGATACGTTAAGTCGGCCAATCTATCGCCCGGCCACGACTGAACGAGCCCTTAGGTGCAAGGAGAATTCTCTTGCATGGCGTGCGCGGTTTCGTAATAACGCTTCTCGGTCTATGCCTGTCGGCGGCGCGCCTTGGAGCGCAGAGCGCGATCACCGGCGCCGTGACGGACAGCCTATCGGCCGGACCCGTCGCCGGCTCGACTGTTCAGTTGGTGTCAGCCAACAACCCGGCCGCGCGCCTTCGTGAGACTACCACAGACTTTGCGGGAATATTCCGCTTCGATGCGGTGCCCGCTGATCGCTACCTGATCGGATTCCTCAATAGTCGGCTGGATGTGTTGGGTATCGAGCCGTTTTGGAGGCTCGACGTGAGGAGCGGCGACTCGCTCGTGCGTACCGACCTCGCACTCCCGAGTGGCGCTGGACTCGAGCGAGCGTTCTGCGGCGCGCGCCGGGATTCCTCCGGCCTGCTTCTTGGTCGCGTCCTTGACGCGGACAGTGGGATTCCGGTAGTTGGAGCCGCCGTGACCGTGCGCTGGCGTGACCTCAAGGTAGACGCGCACCGCGTTGATGTGCACGATCAGTCGCTACGGGTCACGACGGACGTTGACGCACATTTCTCGATCTGCGGTGTGCCGACGGGGGATGCCGTGCTCGTTGAGGTCATGTCTGACTCGAGGCGCACGGGCGGACTGGAAGTCCGGGTCCCGCCGGGCGGCGCGCTCGCGCGCGATCTGTTCCTTCCCGGCGTTTCTTCACTCGACGGGGCGACAGCGCCGCAGCGTCTTTCGAGTGCGCAACCACGGGCACGCACTGCACGCGTCAGGGGTCACGTCCTCACGCTCGCTGGTCGCGCACCTGCGACCGCGCATGTGTCGATCTGGGGGGACGATAGGATCGAAGGCTCCGGTACCGCCGATTCCACGGGCGTGTTCGCCATCGACGGGCTCACTCCGGGCACAGCCACGCTGGAGGCGCGGGCCCTCGGCTTTCAGCCGGCGCGCGTCCTGGTCGATCTCTCCAGCGCGCATACTGCCGTGGCCGATGTGACGCTCGGCGATCGTACGACCCGGCTTGACACGCTCCGGGTGTTCGCTCGACGGCGACCCCCGGATCTCTCCGGGTTCGAGGAGCGGTTGCAGCGAAATTGGTTCGGACGTTTCCTGACTGCAAAGCAAATCGAGGCGATGCATGTGCCCACGATCGCGATGGTGCTGACAACGGTCCCGGGACTGCAGGTCCTTGGCACAGAGTTCGGCTCGCGCGTGACGTCATCAAGGCGCTGCATTCCTTCGGTCTATCTGGACGGGTTCGAGCTGTACAACGGCGACACGGCGCTCGCCGACATGGTGACACCGGACGACGTGCGCGGCATCGAGGTGTATCTGCAGCCGGGCACGGCACCATTGCAATACGGGCACAATCAGTGTGGCAGCATCCTCGTGTGGACTAAACGATACCAGCACGAGTAATCGGGAATCGAGCCGGCGAGCTCGGTTACATGAAAGCGAGCCGACGGCTCCGTGCTATGGCGTTGGGGGGATGCGTACCTGTTCGTGCGTCAGGGCGCGCGGATTACCGTAAATCTCCTTGACGCGCTCTGGAGTGTTGTGAGTCTCCAGCCAGTTCGACCACACCATGAACCACGTCCACCTGGGCTGCGCGTCCAGGATCTCGGCCTTCGGTAATTCTCCGACCTCGCCGAGCGCGATCGGCTTTCCCCTGGCGAGGCGAAGCAGCTCCTCATAGTCCTTTTGCTCGTAGTCGAAATTGTAGATGTCCGTGGCGAGCACATCCACGTAGCGCGAACCCGGGTAGTAGAGGGCGTACGCGTAAGCCTGATCTTTGGGAATGTCTCTCGGCCCGTTCGCGTCCCACACCCACAAGAGATTATCGAGGTGGTGCACGTTCACGAACCGGTCGAACATCATCTTCCACAGCTTCTGGTAGCCGGCGGGGCCGCGCTTGTCTCCCCACCAGAACCAGACGCCGTTCATCTCATGATAGGGACGCCACAGCACGGGCACGCCAGCGTCGCGCAGCTGCGCCAGATAGCCGGCGATCCGGTCCACCTGGACCTGCCAGCGCTTGTTGAGCGCCGTGCCGTCGGTGACGAGCGCCTTCCACTCTGCGTCGGTGAGCTCTGCCTGAATGCTCTCCTTCCACCCGAAGGGCGGATCGTCCGTCGGGCGGCCAGCGTGCCACATCAGCGTCACGATGTAGCCGTCGTGGTATTTGCTGATCGCCTCGGCGACTATTCGCGGCCCCGGATCGTCCGGTCCGTTGAAGATGAAGTCCGTCCCCCACACGGCGGGGTATTTGCCGCTCAGCTCGTGCGCCTTCTCGAGATAGCGGCTCATTTCATGATTGTAGTTGTGTTGCCCGGTAAGGATGCGATGCCCACTCTGCGAATACAGATACGCAAGCAGCTGCTTCGCTTCGGGCGAGGCGTGCGCGTTTACCGGATGCGTGGGTTGCGCCATACCGGCGCTCGCACGCATGAGCAGCGCTCCGGCGAGAACGAAGCTCGCGCCAATGGTGCGCGCGGCGCGGCGCACACGTATCGCCGCGTCAATTACGGCAGGCGAGATCGGCTCGGAAGGGGTACCCACGAATCGAGAATAGGCGCCAGCCGGACGATATTGTCAAATGACTTGACGAAATCGGGAAAAGATGGCCATATAACAAAGGCACCCGTGGATCTCCAAACGTGATCAAAGTCTTCCATCGCTGCGGCGTCTTCCTCCGAACACACGCGATCCCGCTCGTCCTCACGGCCTGCGGATCGGGGATCACGGCTGCCGCCAGGAAACCTCCCATCGACACGGTTCCACCGCTCATCAGACCCGCGCCTTCGGTGCATGTGTCAGGCAATCATCTCGTGGATGCATCGGGCGCGACAATCCGGTTGCGCGGGGTGAATCGCTCCGGCATGGAGTTCATGTGCGCGCAGGGACGAGGAATCTTCGATGGGCCATCGGATTCGAGCTCGGTGCGTGCCATCGCCCAGTGGCGAGTGAACGTGGTTCGCGTCCCTCTCAACGAGGCATGCTGGCTCGCGATTAATGGCGTCAACCCGAGCTACGCGGGCGCTGCGTATCAGCAGGCGGTTACAGACTTTGTCGCCACACTCAATCACTATGGCATCGTCGCGATCGTCGAGCTGCACTGGAGCGCGGCGGGGACAGCGATCCCACTCAACCAGCAGCCGATGCCGGATCGGGATCATTCGGTGGAGTTCTGGCGACAGCTCGCGACCGCGTTCAAGGGAAACAACGCGGTCATCTTCGATCTGTTCAACGAGCCCTTTCCCGACAGCAATCGGGACACGCCGGAGGCCTGGCGCTGTTGGCGTGATGGCGGCACGTGCAGCGGGATGACGTACCAGGCGGCGGGGATGCAGGAGCTCGTCACCGCGGTCCGCACGACGGGCGCGACGAATGTGATCATGCTGGGAGGCGTCCAATATTCCGCGGGGCTGTCGCAGTGGTTGGCCAACAAGCCGACCGATCCGCTCAACAACCTCGCGACGTCGTGGCACGTGTACAACTTCAGCTGGTGCAACGCGCGCTCCTGTTGGGATGGCCAGGCGCTGCCTGTCTCGCAGCAGGTACCACTCGTCCTCGGCGAGCTTGGCCAGGACGACCACGGCAATGCGTTCATCACCTCGCTGATGGATTGGATGGACGCGATGCAGGGGAGCTACCTCGCCTGGACATGGGATGTGTGGGGCACGCCGCTCGATCTCATCACCAACTATGATGGGACACCGACGACCTACGGGACCACATTCAAGACGAGATTCGGAGGTTGATATGATGCGACAGCTTACTCGATCTCTCGTTGTGCTGGGTCTGTTTCTTGTCTCGGCTTGCGCCGGCTCTCGCCCGGGCCCGCCGGTCGAGCGGGCATCGGCGCGTCGGACCGACCTGATATCGCTCGAGGAAATCGAGCGGCAGCACTGGGCGAATGCGTACGAGCTGGTAGCCGCACTGCGCCCCGCGTGGCTCAACGAGCGCGGCCCGGACACTGTTACCGGCACGCCGGTGCGGCTCCAGGTGCACGTCAACGGCATGCGAGTCGGCGACGTCAGCGCACTCCGCGAGATAAACGTGGAACAACTGGCCTACCTGGAGTTCATCGATCCCATTGCCGCCACGGCGCGATGGGGATTGGGATACGGTCACGGGGCGATAGATCTGTCCACGAAGGGGAAGTGAAGACTCCGGGTCGTCACGCGGTGGTGGTGAGGTCCGCGGTGGTGGTGATGTCCGCGGTGCTGGTGATGTCCGTGCTGGCCGGTTCGAGCTCCATCGCTGATCAAGGCCAGCCGGACGGTGGATCGCAGCCGACACAACCCGGAGCGACGATAACGGTTCAGGTGGATCAGGGGCGTACGCCGATCAGCCCCTACATCTATGGATCAAACCAGGACGACGGGACAGACGTCTGGACGGTTCGGCGCGAGGGGGGCAACCGAACCACTGGCTACAACTGGGAGAACAACTTCTCCAATGCAGGCAACGACTACATCCACTCGAGTGATCTGTACATGATCACGAGTGAAGGTTTACCGGCGTCGGATGCAGCGATTCCCGCGCGCGCGGTCACGTTCTTTCACGATCAGTCCATCGCCATGGGCGCCAAGTCGATCGTGACCCTGCAGATGGCCGGCTACGTCGCGGCGGACGGCAAAGGCACGGTCCAGCCATCCGAAGTCGCACCATCGGCGCGCTGGGACCAGGAAAGTCCGAAGAAGCCGACGGCGTTCGCGCAAACGCCCGACCTCACCGACGGCGTGGTTTACATGGACGAATTCGTCAACGCGCTTGTCCAGCGCTATGGTGGAGCAGCATCGCCGCAGGGGGTACGCTGGTATAGCCTCGATAACGAGCCCGCACTCTGGAGCTCGACGCATCCGCGCATCCACCCGCAGGCGGTCGGCGCCGCGGAGCTGTTGGACCGGTCGGTCGCTTTGGCGTCGGCGACCAAGGCCGTGGATCCGGGCGCCGAGATCATTGGATCGGCGGCGTACGGCATGGCGGAGTTCGTATCGCTCCAGGACGCTCCCGACTGGAGTGCGGTGAAGCAGGGATACGAATGGTTCATAGACTATTATCTCGACGGCATGCGCAAGGCAGAGCAGGCGAAGGGAATGCGCCTGCTCGACGTGCTTGACGTTCACTGGTATCCCGAAGCACGTGGCGACAACCGAATTACCGACGCGAACGCGACGACATCGAATGACGAAGCGGCGCGCTTGCAGGCGCCGCGGAGTCTCTGGGACAGCACGTACCGCGAGGTGAGCTGGATCACGCAGAATCTGCCGGCGTTCCTTCCACTTTTGCCCAAGCTCCAGCACTCGATCGACCAGTACTACCCCGCGACGAAGCTCGGAGTCAGCGAGTACAACTATGGTGGCGGCAAGACGGTCTCGGGCGGTATCGCTCAGGCCGACGTGCTGGGCGTGTTCGGCGAGCGTGGCGTTTACCTGGCAACGATCTGGGGTATGGACGCGACGCAGACGTACATCTCCGCGGGCTTCAAGCTCTATCGCGATTACGATGGCAATCGGTCCACTTACGGCAGCACCACCGTGCGCGCGCAGACGTCGGACGTGGCGCGCACGTCTGTGCACGCGGCGATCAACGGACAGGATCCCTCGACAGTGCATCTCATCCTGCTGAGCAAGGAACAACGCGACACCGTGGCCGTGCGCGTGGAGCTGAGGGGAGGAGCCAGCTACTCCTCGGCTCAGGTGTGGGGGTTTGACGCAGCGAGCGCGAAGATTACCGCCCGTCGTGCCGTCACTGCAATCGTGGGGAACAGCTTCGACTATGCGGTACCACCCCTCACCGCTCTGCACTTTGTCGTGAAGTGACGCGGAGTGTTACACGCCGCTTGTCGTCCGGGTAGCTAGGTCTTCGCCGGACTCAATGCTGGGCGGACCAGCACCGCGTCTAGAAGATGACGACGCTGATGTGTGCGAGGTGCGCGCCCCGACTCTCGCCGAACCGGAACTTGATCCACTCCGCGCCCGTCATGACCCCTGAACGTCTGAGCCAGACGGAGAGGAAGACCATGAGGAAAACCTGGTTGAACACTGGCCAGAGCCACGGAATCCAGATGCTCTTGAGTCCGTAGACGAACAGCAGGTAGACCAGCCACATCGTCCCACTGATGTCGAACATCCCTGACGCGTTCGACACACCGAGGAGATACCAGGGAATCGCGTTGCCGCCGAGGAAGTAGCTGCGCAGACTCTTCGAGGCGCGGTGTGCGATCCAGAAGCCAATCACCAGCGTGGCGACGATGTATCCGCCGATGATGGCGAGATCGATTGCTTGAAGGTTCATGGCGGCGTGCGCGTCAGAACGAGCGAATGGACCTTTCGGGCCGGCGCACGACGGATCGTGCGCCGGTAACCGAAGGCCGGACCAACCGTATTAATATCCCGCGTTCTGCGTCATGAGGGGGTTCGCGGCAAGCTCCCCCGTGGGAATGGGCTGCAGCACCTGATACGCCTGACGCGGCCGGCACACGACATTGCTATACAGAGGGCCGCTGGCAGGCTTGTTCATCTCCGCCATGTACGTCCCGTAACGGCGGAGATCGAAGGGTCGCTGGAACTCGGCGTACAGCTCGTGACGACGCTCCATCCGCACCGAATCCCGGAATTGCGCCGCGCTCAGAGCCGCGAAGGGTGCGAGACCGGCGCGAGCACGCACCATGTTGGCTGCCTGCATCGCGAGCGCGCTCGGGCCGTTCTTCTCGTTCTCAGCTTCGGCGAGCACGAGCAGCACGTCGGCGTAGCGGAGGATTATGAAGTTGTTCTTGTTGCCGTATTGCGATCCGTTGTTGCCGCGATCGATATACTTGAGCGTGTAGTACGCGAATGGCAACGCGATCGTGTCGAGAACGACCGGCGAGGCGGGGGTTGGTTTGTAGTGGATCGCGTAGAAACCCGGGAAGAGGCGATTAACCTCGCACCCCTGCGTCCAACCGTCGCCGGCCACGAATGTCGTGTCCACCACCAATCCCGCCGCGAACAACACCGCCAGGGAATCGCGGTGGATCACCCGGCGATCCTTGCTGTGATACGAGGACTGCGACGCGGGCTGGGAAAGCCAGGACCGCGGCGTCGCGATGCCCGGCTCCATTCGCTTGTCTGTCGCCGAAAAGGTCTTCACGAAGTCGTTGCGAATCGTCAGGAACCCGGGGCCGGCTGGACCGCAGCCGCCAACCAGCGTGCAATCACCGGCGGGGGAGAGAAAGGTCACGACGTTCGACCCGTTCGAGCGACTGCCCTGGACTGCGAAGAGTATCTCGCGGCTGGCCCCCTGCTTGTCGACGTCGAAGAGGTCCATGTATTTCGCTTCGAGACCGACGGAGGCGTCCTGCATTACCTTCTGCGCCGCGATGACAGCCGAGTCGAGGAAGGTGGCCTTCTTTGCGGCGAGCGGTGACGCCGCTACCTCGGCCCCGGCCATGTGGAGATAAACCTTGGCGAGAAGCCCCCACGCCGCAGCCGCCCGTGGAAGTCCCTGGCCGGTCGAGGGATCCAAATCAGTCGGAAGTCCCGTTGCTGACTCGACGAGATCCTTGGTGATTTGTCCGTACACCTCTTCGATTGGACTACGCGCTTTTGCGCCAAGAGTCGCCTCCGGCTGATACAGCTCGGTGCGGAGTAGCACCGGGCCGAAGCGGCGCACCAGATCGAAATACGCGTACGCCCTGCCAAACTTCGCCTGGGCAATTGCTTTCTGCTTCGCGGCGGCCGAGACGCCGCTGGAGTTGCCGACGTATTGCAGCACTTCGTTCGCGCGCTCGATGATCTGATAGTCGCCGAACCAAACCGAGTTGCCGTCGGCGAACCACTGGCCCTGAATCTGGCCGTTCTCGCCGCCCCCCATCCAACTCTCGCAATTCATTTCGTCATCGTCGCACATGATGCTGTGTTGGGCAGGCTGCTTCCAGCCATTCCAATCCATCAACGGCGCGTAGACCGCATTCACCGCGATCTGGGCCTGCGCGTCGGTCTGATAGAACTGATCGGGGGAGATGAAATTCGTAGCTGTCTCTGTGAGGTCGTGGTTGCACGCGGTCAGCGTCACGGCGGAAATCAAAACCCCGCACGTCCAACGGTGCATCGCTCGACCAAGTGTTGAAAGAATCATGTTGGTGTTCCTGGTGTTGAGGTATCGATGAAGAGCGCCGCGCGAGAAGGCGCGCCGTCGCCGGCGCGCCGGCGCGCGCATCACTCAGAAAATCGTGCTGACACCAAACGTGATGAGACGCGAGCCGGGGTAGTTCCCCTGATCTACGCCTGGACGATCGGTGCCTCCGAATGCGCTGACCTCCGGATCGTACCCGCTGTAGTTGGTCGACGTGAAGAGGTTGATCGCGTTGATGTAGATTCGCGCCGATTGCACGCGAGGCATTGCAAGGCGGTAGCCGAGCTGCAGGTTCTTCAGGCGCACGTAGGAGCCGTCCTCCACGAACACGTCGAGGAATCGGTTGCCGAATCCGCCACGATTGTTGCGCACCATCTGGTTGGTGCCGTTCGGATTGGTCGCGGCGTCGTACGCGTTCGCGAGGATTTCCCTTGGCACGTTGCCCGATTGTCCGTTCAACGTGAGGAAGGTCATCCGCTCAGTGTTGATGATGCTGCCGCCACGTACCGCCGTTACGAAAGCGCTGAGATCGAACTTCCCGAACGTGAAGGTGTTGTTGAACCCGTAGATCCACTTGGGGTTCGCATCGCCGACGATCGTCTGATCCTGCGCCGTGATCTTGCCGTCGCCATTGATGTCCTTCAGCATGTAATCGCCGATCCAGGACGCGCTGCCCGTCTCGGCGGCATAGGCGATCGAGTCGGCGGCGGTCTTGATGATGCCCTGCACGACGTAGCCCCACATGCTGCCGATCGAGTATCCCGGCTTCTGAATGAAGGGTGTGACTTCGAGATTGCCGCCGGCTCCCAGTCGTCCCGCGAACTGTTGCGGGATCGTGCCCAGACTCTCCAGGCGGTTGATGTTGCGCGACGCGTTGGCGCTCATGTTCCAGTGCAGGCCGTTCGTCGTAGCGGGCAGCACATCGAAGTTCAGCTGCATCTCGATGCCGCGGTTCGTCACGGTACCGGAGTTGAGCCACGCGTTGGCGAAGCCGGTGCTCGTCGGCAGTTGGATCTGCTGTAGCAGGTCCTTCGTGTTCTTGCGATAGACATCGACCGTACCACTCAAACGGTTGCGCAGCAGGCCGAAATCGACGCCGGCATCAAACTGCGTGGTGGTCTCCCAGCGCAGATCAGGGTTGCCCAGCTGGGTGACACGGTAGCATGGAACAGCCGAACCGTTGAGCGCCATCAGGCAACCAGCGCCAGAGACAGCAGCGAGCGACTGGTACGAGCCGATCGCCTGGTTACCCGACTCGCCGTAGCTCGTGCGGATCTTGAAGTCCGAGAAGAGCGACTGGCGCGCGAGGAAAGGTTCGTCGATCACCCGCCACGCGACTGCCAGAGCGGGGAAGGTGGCCCACTTGTTATTCGTCGCGAACTTGGACGATCCATCGCGCCGCACCGTGCCGGTGAAGAGATAGCGGTCCAGCAGCGAGTAGTTGGCGCGTCCGAGCCAGGACTCGAGCCTGTCGATGTAAAGACCCGACTGCGGCGGGGATATGAGGCTGCCGTTCGCCAGGACGTTCGGGCCAAGGATGTCGTCGGGAAAGCCGCGAACTTCCTGCGATTGATACTGCGAGCGGTCGAACTGGTTGGTGTATCCGCCGAGCATGTCGACGTGCTGGCCGTGTCCGAGATCTCGCGTGAAGTGCAGTAGGTTCTCGTTGATGATGTTTCCAAAGTCGGTGTGGGCCTGATTCGCATCGCCGTTGTTGCCGGATCCTTCTCCGACCGTTCGGGGAAAGTAGTTCGAGTAATTGCGGCCCTCGTAATTGCCTCCGACGCTGAGATCGAGCGTCAGCCCGGTGGCGAGGGTCACAACCCCCTTGAGGCCGCCGAGCGCGCGAGTGATCTGATCGCGCTCCTTCACCTCGTCGGTGTAGCGCAGCGGATTCGCGCCGAACAGGGATTGCGACAGCGGATCTTCCTGGCGTGGGTCCTTGCGCGTGGTGTCTGGCAGCTGGAACGGCGTGTAGGTGAGCGCCTGCCGAACAATTCCGACTGCCTGGTATCCGTTGATCGTCGAACTGCGGACCATGTTGTTGATCGACTGGGTGATCCCGACGTTGGCCGAGATCTGCAGGCGATCCGTGAACAGACTGCGGTTCAGATTGCTGCGCAGACCGCCCCGCCGGAACTGGGAGCCGACGATGACGCCCTGCTGGTCGTGCAGGCTCGCCGAGATCAGGTAGCCGTTGCCGGACGCATCACCATTGGAGAAACTGAGCTGCGCGTCGCGCTCGAGCGACGTCCGGAAGATCGCGTCCTGCCAGTCGGTGCCCGAGCCTACGAGCTTCTGAATGCTGTCGGGCGTAATGCTTCCCGGACGGTTGATGCCGCCGTAAACCCGCGAGTCGCCCTGCCCGATGTTGATGTACGACTGATTCACATAGTTTGCGTAGTCGAATGCGTTCAGCAGGTCGTACCTCTTCGCGACGCTCGACATGCCCTGCGAATAGTTCAGCGTCGTCGTGCCCGCGCCGTCCCGGCCGCGCCGGGTCGTGATGAGCACGACGCCGTTGGCGCCGCGGCTTCCGTAGATGGCCGTGGCCGACGCGTCCTTCAGGATGTCGATCGATTCGATCTCGTTCGGCGAGATAGATGACAACGGATTTGTCTCGGTCAGCGAGCTCAGGTTCTCGTCGCTCGTCGCGCCGATCTGTCGCTTGGAGATCCCCGATTGCTCGAAGGGAATGCCATCGATGACGTAGAGGGGCTGCGAACTGCCCGAGTTCATGGAGTTGACGCCGCGGATCTGGACGCGCATTCCGCCACCAGGCGCTGCGTCGCCCTGCGTGACCTGCACGCCCGGCACTCGGCCCTGAAGGCCCTGCTCCACGGTGGAGATGATGGTCTTCTGAAGATCTCCGGAGCTCACGGAGCTCACGGAGCCGGTGAGATCGATGCGCCGTTGCGAGCCATAGCCGATGGAGACGACGTCGGTGAGCTGCACCGCCGCGCGCGAGAGGGCAAGGTTGGCCGTCGCCGCCTCGCCGGTATTGACGGTGACGAAGATCTCACGTGCGCCATAACCGAGCCGGCGCAGACGCACGCGCGCCGACCCCGCGGGCACACCGGTGAGCACGAAACGACCGTCGTCGTTCGTGGTGGCGGAGCTATTTGTACCGACGACCGTCACCCGTACGTTGGGGATTGGTGCATTGCTGGCTGAATCGACCACGCGTCCGGCGATAGTGCCGGTGGTGGCCTGAGCTGTCGCTCTGCTCGTGACGGCGAGCAGCGAGAGCAGCGTGAACACGAGTGCACAGCGATTTCTCATGAGGTGAGCCCTCCAGTGAGAGAGAAAATGAAACAGCAAGCGATAGGGACGTGCGCGACAGAGCCATTTACACCAGGTAAGTGGACTAATCTGTTAAGCCCACCATCGCCGAGCGGGCTTTCGTCAAATCGTTTTATTAAATAACGTTGACGTAAATGTTCTGTGGCACCTACGTGAACTTTGGTAACCAAAAGGCTCAGCTCTCGGGGAGCGTCCCCGCGACACCGGGACGAGCCGTTATTCTCAATCCGCAAAGGATCGGTCGGGAGATATGTGGCCGTGACCAGCCGCCGTCAAGACACTACTCGAGTGGATGGAGAACGCCTCTGACCACCTGACGGGATTGGTGTTGGCCGTAGAATATGTAATCGACCCGGAAGCGATCTGTTTCGGTGGTCGTCTTTCAGACCGGATCCTCAGCGGCCTGATGGAGCGCGTTGCCAAGCAAGTGCCAAGCCGCCGGGCGGGAGGCGGCTCCGAGAATGTGTGGCGTGAGTCCAGATCTCATATGACAGGGACAGTGGTTGCCGGTGGGCACTTCACCCCAGCCCTAAATCGGTTCAACAACTTGCAGAACTACTGAACCAGAATTGGGGACGGGACCACGCTTTCGGCTTCTTGTATAGAGAGCGAATCACGTTTTGGGTGCGGGGTAGATGAGCTGTCCTTTCCTTACTTTCAAGAATGGAGTCAAGCGATGCTTCGCGGGAGACGTGCGGCTAATGATATCCCGTACGAGCCATCCC
>DATBZT010000270.1:0-5485 GCA_036513055.1 Gemmatimonadaceae bacterium
CTTTTCTTGTTCACCTTTCCAGCAGTGGCGAGCGGGGCATTGTTCCGCCGCGACTCAAATCCGGGCCCGCGAACGCCGGACTGGTGGCGGTCCTATCCTTTCCTCTGGCTGGCTGGACTCGCGGCTGCGGGGATTCTGGGACGA
The DNA here is from genome assembly GCA_036513055.1 of Gemmatimonadaceae bacterium. GTDB lineage: Bacteria > Gemmatimonadota > Gemmatimonadetes > Gemmatimonadales > Gemmatimonadaceae > UBA4720. Next base: position 145 of record DATBZT010000270.1, read on the forward strand.
CTCGTACCGGTTACGGGCATCAATGCGTTCCCGCTCATCGCCGTCGTCGGCGTGCTTGCGTACGCGCTTGTCCTGTTCCGATGGCTTCGGGGCGCATCCTTCTGGAGGTCGTTGGCGCTCATTGTCGGCTCGGGCGCGTTCTCCGCATGGGCATCGGGAGTGGTATGGGGGCGGATCTACAAGAATCCCCTGTTCTACGAGAACTTCATCCGGAACGGCGTCGTCCATCACGACAGCCTGATGCTGGCCGCGATCGCCAACATGTTGCGCACATATCATGTCGCTACAACCGGTATCGACGGTCTCAACTACGTACCCTATCACTGGGGCGCGCCGTGGCTTTTCGCGCAATGGTCGAATCTCACCGGTGCGCACGTCCTCGACTTCTACCAGCTTGGCTTTGCGGTAACGATAGTCCCGTTCTTTTTCGGAGGAACTCTGGCGTTCGCAGTGGCCATGCGGAACCGGAGAGGGGGCGCCGAAGCGGCGGGAGATCTGCGCGATGATTTCCGCTTCTGGTTTGTGTTCCTCGCGGCATGCATCGGCATCATTCCGATCTCGGGCCTCGACGCAATGGCAGTGTGGACATCCAACCTCTTGATCTCCGAGTCGTATACCATCGGCGTGCCCTGCGCGCTGCTGTTCATGGCAACCGTAGTGACGTTCTACGACGGCCTTGCCCAGCAGGACAGAGCAAGCCGGGTGCGGGCGGTTGGCGATTCGCTCTTCGTCCTCGTCGGCATTCCCCTCGGCCTCGTGCTTCTCGGTTACCTGAAAATCTCGATGATGGTGCTGGGCTTTGCACTGGCCATATACGCACTGATACGCTTTCGCCTATATCGGCGACCGCTTTATCTCGTTTCGGCGGGCGTGACCACCGTGGCCACGTATCTCGCGTTCATGCAGGTTTCGCTGCCTGCGCACCGTGAAGGCTTCGCCGCATTTGACTTCCTATGGTCATTCGTTCGGCCGGCTTGGTGGCCCTTCTTTCTGCTTGTTCACTTGTTCTGGTCCTGGGTATACATTCTCGTCCGCTTGAGGGTTGAGGGCATCGGGACGCTCGCTGATCTCAGGGAAGCCGCGTCGGAGAAGCGCATATTCGACGTCGAAGTGGTTGCACTCGTCGCCATCCTCGGCATCGGCCCGGGTCTCGTTACGCATATCGACGGCGGGTCGGCGTTTTACTTCTCCGATATCCAGCGGTGGCTCGCCGTCGGTCTCATCCTGTCGCGCCTTCCAATATTCGCATCGGCCCTGCTAGGAGCGACACCGCCTGCCGCTGAACGTCGCAGTCGCCGGCTCTCCTCCCGGCTCGACGCGGTGAGTGTGCGCAGCATCCTGATTGGGTTCCTGCTTCTGCCCATCGTCGGCTCGATGGTGTCCAACAGTCTCGTCTGGCCAATCAGGATGGCGCGAGCGAACGCGGACACGCGATACGCTCTCTATCCACCGGCCGTGGCGGCGCGCATTCCTCAGGGACTCCACGGGCTGCCGCATCTTCGTGATCCCGCGATTCTCGACGCGGGTCTCAGGCGTGCGCAGAACTTTCCTGTCGCAGAGGCGCTTCGGCGCCTGTCAGGGCTTCCGGACTCCGTGCGCCGGCAGACCGCGGTCTACATTCCACAGGACCAGGGCCTTTTCTGGCACAGCCTCACGAGGCCGGGAGCATGCACATTTCAGTCGTTCGTTGTACCCGCGCTCGCTTCACTCGCGATGGTGGACGGAATGCCCGCCTTGGGATGTACGGTGTTCCGCTACTCCGGAATGGGATCGTTTACGCCGCGAACCCGACCACAGACCCCGGCAGACGCTGAGCCCGCCTCGCTGTGCCGTCGCGCGGCCGCGACGCGAATGAAGCAGGTGCTGATCCTGACATTCGACAGCTCGCACAAGGCGAACGAGACGATGATTCCATGCCCGCCGAAGGGATAACTTCGCGCCGGCCACAGCCGCTTGACCACGACCCCGACGATCGGGCAACGATTGCGGCGTTCGCAACCGTTCTCGCAACCATTATCGCCGCGCTCTATTACGCCGGGCGAGTTGGATTCGACAATCCGGTACGCCCAGTGGCAATTACACTGGGGCTGTCACTCTTTATCACCGTCACCCCGTTCCTCCTCTGCGGATTCTTCGCGCGCGAACATTATCACGAGCCTCAACCGTGGTGGCGAAGCCAGGCTGCACTCACGATCGCAGCAATTGCCGTCACAGCCCTCGCCGGGATGCTGGTTCCGGCGACTGGACTGAGCATCGCGCCGGTTCTTACGGCAATCGGCTTCGTCTCCGCGACCGTGGCACTCGTCATGTGGATTCGACAGGGCCAGCTGCTGACTAACCTGATATTTCTTGCCGGCAGCGCGGCGTTCGCGCTGTGGGCCTGTGGCGTGGCCTGGAGCACGCGCTACAAGACTCCTGTTTTCTGGGAAACGCTCGAGTACAAAGCCGACGTCCACCACGACCCGTTGTACTACGTGAGCATGGCGAACAACATGCGAAGCTATGGCGTCCCGAGCACCGGACTGGATGGCGTTCCGTACACTGCGTATCACTATGGTTCGGCGTGGCTGAACTCGCAGTGGGCCTGGCTCGCCGGCACCGACGTGCTGTCGTTCTACAGTCTCGGACCATCGGTGATTGTCATCCCGCTTTTCTTTGTCGCCGTTCTCCTGCTCGGCGTGGAAGTGAAGAAAAGCTGGACTGTCTGGCCTGACATGGCCGAGCGACCGCTCCGTACCGATTACGCCGCCTGGCTGTTCTTCGTTGCCGTATCGATCGGTGTCATCCCCGCCTCGGGCCTGGACGCGATGGGAATCTGGAACCGGCACGCAATGATATCGGAATCGTACGTCATTGCCGTTCCGGTGTTTCTTCTGACGATTGCGACGGCAATCGCCTGGTGGCGGAGAAAACGCACGTCATCGAGCTCGGGTGACATCGTCTTTCTGCTGATCTTTGCGCCGTTGATTCTGAGTGCGCTCGGATTTCTCAAAGTGTCACTGATGCTGTTGCTGCTTTGTTCCGGCATCGGAGTAGCGCTTCTAGGGCGGCTCCTTCGCGACCGCCTCGTCGCAGCCTCGACGGTCCTCTGTCTCGTTGCCGCTGGAATCACGTACAAGCTTGTCTCTGTGACGGCGCAGAATCAGGGAATCGTCCCGTTCGCTTTCATGCGTTTTTCCGGGGTGGACGCAGCGTGGTGGCCGTACTTCATTCTGGTCCATCTCTTCTGGAGCTGGCTCTACATCTACCTCCGATTCCGTGAAGAAGGGCTGGAATCCATTGGCGCAATTCGGGGTGCAGCGCTCGAAGGGAGAATCACGGACGTGGTGGTCGTGGCGATCGTGGCGATCGCCGGCTGGCTTCCCGGTGAGGTGATCGACGTGCACGGTGGCTCTGCCGTGTATTTCTCGGACGTCCAGCGCTGGCTCGCGCTCTCGCTGCTCACGGCATCCGGCTGGCGGTGGCTCACGCTGCGGCGCAAGCGAAAAGAAGACGCCGCTCCGGAGGGGGGCGTCATCGGGAGCGTTCGCCTCTCGCAATTATGGGTGGCTGCACTCGCCGTTCCGATTGCTGTCACCATAATGCTGAATGCGGTCCGGGCACCGGCAACGGCGCTGCGCGCGAACATTACGCTCCGCAGGGCGTTCTACTCGGAAGCGGGAATAGCGGGCGCGGTTTCAACGAGGGCCCTCGCCGATCGCACCACACTCGCTAACGGCCTGCACCGGTCGCCGGACTATGCCCTCATCGCGACACTCCGGAGCCTCGACCGCCTGTCTCCGCTCGTCAAGCACAAGACTCTGGTTTTCATCCCGCAATCCTACGGTCACTTCTGGCGCGTGTGGACCGAGCCCGAGCGATGTTCCTACATCCCACTGATCGTCCCGGCGACGTCCGGTCTGGCTCTTCTCGACGGGATGCCGCCTGTGGATTGCGACCTGACACGGCAGTATGGGATGACGACATACCAGCGTCGTACGAAGCCACAGCTCCCGGCAGACCTGACGCCCGCGACACTGTGCGCCAAGGCCAAAACGAAAGGCTTCTCGCGCGTCATCGTGCTCGATGGCTCGGACTCTTCTGGCGTCCTAGCCCATCCCATCGAATGTTCGGCCGTGAGATAGACTCGCTCCAGCCGGGCGCGCCTCCCCTTTATCATTGTATCTTGTAGCCCATGATCGAGACCCTCAAAGTGGGCGACCAGCTCCTTGCCGTCATCGTCTCCCGCGACTTCGACAAACCTGGGATCCATTTCTTCACCCCAGACGACCTTTCCCAGCAGCTGGCGTACATGCGCCATCCTGCCGGAAAGGTCATCGATCCCCACGTCCACAACCCGGTGGACCGACGCGTCCAGTACACGCAGGAAGTGCTGTTCATCAAGCGCGGGCGCCTGCGCGTGGATTTCTACGACAACGACCAGAACTACATCGAGAGCCGGATTCTCCAGGCCGGCGACGTGATTCTCCTCGCGACCGGCGGACACGGCTTCGAGGTTCTCGAGGAGATCGAGATGATCGAGGTAAAGCAGGGGCCTTATGCCGGCGACCAGGACAAGACGCGCTTTGAGGGAGTGGCGGCAGAGCGCGTGATGATCAGGGAGTAGCGGGTGACAGGATTCATTCCCGTCAACGAGCCCGTTGTGGACGGCAACGAAAAGAAATATCTGGCGCAGTGCATCGACACCGGGTGGATCTCGTCAGAAGGGCCGTTCGTCCGCGAGTTCGAAACCCGATTCGCCGCTCGGGTTGGGAGAAAGCACGGCATCGCCGTCTGTAACGGTTCTGCCGCGCTGGATGCAGCCGCGGCCTGCCTTCGCCTCGGCCCGGGCGACGAAGTGATCATGCCGACGTTCACCATCATCTCGTGCGCTTCTGCAATCACCCGGCTTGGTGCCACGCCGGTTCTCGTTGACTGCGACGCCGCCACCTGGAACATGAACGCAGCGTCGGTCGAAGGGCGTGTCACGCCCAGAACCAGGGCAATCATGGTTGTCCATCTTTACGGGCTTCCGGTTGACATGGATCCCGTGATCGAGGTTGCCGAGCGGCACGGTCTCGAGATCATCGAGGACGCGGCAGAGATGATTGGACAGACATACCGTGGCAAGCCGTGCGGATCGTTTGGCGCGCTCTCGACGTTCAGCTTCTATCCAAACAAGCACGTCACCACAGGCGAGGGCGGAATGGTCGTCACCGACGACGATGCGTTGGCCGAGCGATGTCGTTCGCTGCGCAATCTCGGCTTTGAGCCTCCCCCTGCGCGGCGGTTCATTCACGAGGAGCTCGGCTGGAATTTCCGGATGACAAATCTTCAGGCCGCTGTCGGGCTGGCGCAGCTC
>DATBZT010000271.1:0-3314 GCA_036513055.1 Gemmatimonadaceae bacterium
CCTGACCACCCCTGGACGGAAATTCCTCCACCAGCGACTTGACGTGAACCCTCATTTTGAGCCTTGCTGGTGCAGGCGAGTGAAACGAGTGCGGCGACCGGCAAGAGGGACGCATATCTGCGACGCATAGAGACCTCTGTATGTTAAAAGGGGAAAGACAACAGAACGAGCTTCACAACTTAGGGACGTCACTCAATAGCAAACACAACGCGCGTTATAACTGCAGACGCCATGAGGTGAGTTTCCGGACCTCATTGGCGTCCAATTGTGAATCTGTTCAGAAAGCCGCGGCCAGATCCCTCACTGCTTTCGCCAGGCTCTGCACCTTGCCCGCGTTACTTGATGTGCGCGCATCAGCATCCAACTGCGCCGCGAGCTGCGTCAGAGCATTCCGGCGCTGCGCCCCCGATACGCCCTCCGCGCTTGCAAGCGCCTGCCGGACGGCGGACAATCTTTCCGCACTGAGACCCTTCGACCGCTCGAGCTGATCGGCAAAGGCGCGTGCCAATGCGAAACTCGCCGGCCACACCAGCTTCGGCTGGCCCTGCGTATTGAAGTAGTCGAAGTGCACGGTCTTCGCGGCGTCGATTTCGTTCTGTGAAATATACGAGCTTGGAACGAGCGCAAAGATGTCGAGGCCACGCGCGATCTCGGAGCTCACGATGTTGCCGTTGTACCAGTAGGCGGACCACGATCCACCCATCGCCATTCTGGTCGAATCCACCGGACCACGATCGAAGAATGCGATCTCCTGCGGGTGTCTTGGGTCGGTCCAGTCGAAGACAGAGATGCCGCCCTGATACCACGCCTGCACCATCACGTCGCGGCCAGGAATCGGGATCAGCGAGCCGTTGTGGGCAACGCAGTTCTCCTCCTTCGTCTGCGCGGCCGGCAGCTTGTAGTAGTTCTGGAACTGCATCTTGTCGCCCGCCGGATCCGTCGCGCTGTTGCGAACCATTACGGGCGTGCCGTTCGCGTCGGTGAGCGTGAAGATCGCGTCCGCGCCCCACTCGCGCCTGTCGGTGATGCGGCACTTCGGCTGTCCGCCGCCGCCCCATTCATCGGAGAAGAGGACTTTGGTTCCGTCGTTGTTGAACGTCGCCGAATGCCAGTAGGAGAAGTTCGAGTCGGATACCGCGGCGACACGAACAGGGTGCGCGGGATCGCGGATGTCGAGCAGAAATCCGTAGCCTTCGCATGCGCCGCCGGCCAGGCCGATCGCCGGATAGACGGTGATGTCGTGACACTGCGTTGGTCCGGGACGCGGGCCGTTTCCACTCGGCTGCTCACCGATCATCTTCGCGATGATGCCGGGAAGAGCAGTGCGCAACGTCGCGCTGTCGGCGGCCGTCGGCGCACCGGTTCCGTTGCGAGCCTTGACGATGCTGTCAAGCATCGGGGTGGTGAACTGCCGGGGCAGAACTCTCTCCTGGCCAAAAATCACAGCCGTGTAGCCGCCCTTCGCGCGCGCGGCGGCAGCGGCCGCCTTCGCCTGGGCGACATCTTCGGGCGACTCGCCGTGTCTCACCGGCGCCGTCAAGTCGTTGAAGATGCGCGGCGAGCTCACGATCGCTGCCTGCTCGGGATGAGCGAGCGGAACCTTGATGACTTCGATGCGGAAGAGGGCCGAGTTCGGATCCTTGTCGGGCGTCAGCTTGACGCAGCCGGCGAGCTCGCTCGGCGACCGCACACCGGCCGAGCCGGAGATGTAGACGTAGACGTTGTCCGGGTCCTTGGGATCGAACAGCACCGTGTGCGTGTGCGAGCCGCGACAGGTCTGCACGTTGCCGACGTACTTCGGATTGGCGATGTCGCTGATGTCGAAGATGCGGAGGCCGCGCAGCCGGTCGTGGCTGACCGTGTCCTTGACGCCCTCGGTGCCGCAGTCGAGGCGGCCGCTGTTCCCCTCGCCCGAGACGAAGAGCAGGTTCTTGTAGACCGAAACGTCGCTCTGGGACGCCGGGCAGAGGTACGCGGTTTTGAGTGTCGGGGCGCTCGGATTCGAGATATCCCACACCTGATAACCGTTGTAGCTGCCCTGAATGGCGTAAGGGCCGGTGAACGCCAAGTCGGAGTTGGTGATCCCGGCGAACTTTTCAGAGGGTTGAGTCGAGGACAACAGCTTCAGGTTCCACGCTGCCGTGGCCGCGTCGAACTTTCCCGCGCGCAGGCCAACTCGCGGATCGGGGGTCGGCTCACCGACCGACATGTTGTTGCTGCCGGCGGTCGTGGAGATCGCGGGCGCGCACGCCGCGGCGGAAAACAGAGCGATTGCGATGCCCAGTGAGAACAAGGGTGCAACGCTCAATCGAACCACGTTACGGTGGCGGTACACGGATGCCATTGTTGATTCCTCGAATGTGGCGGAGTGGGACCAGGGAGTGTTCGACTACAGGGTGATCATTGAATGGGTATGCCGAGCGTGAGAACGGCAAGCATTTTCTCCATCCGCGCGATCTCGGTAGTCTGATCGACGTTGACGTCGGATGCGAACTTGAACACGGTCTCGTCCTGGCCGGCTCCGTAAGAGCCAAACAAATCCTTCACCATTGAGACGGCGCCGCGGTGGTGCTGCATCATGAAGACGAGGAACTTCCGGTCGAACTCCGGCCCCCGCGCTGCGTCCAGCTCCTTCATCTGCGCTTCGGTGAGCATTCCGGGCATCAGCATTTCGTGCTCCATGCCGTTCATCATCATCTTCATCCCCGTCGCGGTCGCCTCGGGCACGGGCTGGAGGCGATCGCGCAGCCACCGCTGCATGGTTACGATCTCGTCCTGCTGAGCGTTGATGATCCGATCCGCCAGCGTGAGCACTGAGCCGCTGGCGCCGTGGGTCGGCGCCCAGCGGGACATGACTATTGCCTGGGCGTGATGTCCGATCATTCCGGACATGAAGCTCACGTCAGCCGCAGTATAGGGATAGCGGAGGCTGTCAACTCTTGCCTGAGCAACGTACCGTGGATCGCTCTGTCTGGCCGTGACCGGGGTCGTGGAGGTGTGGATCGTTCCCTGACTTGCGCTGCTGCACGCGGACATGGCGATTGCGGCCAGGAGGGTCGCAGTGATTCGGGTCGTTTGTAAGGGCGTCATATCCTTTCTTTCCCTGCCGGGCTGGTTGGAGCCAGGCCGGAGAAGTTCGGCCTGAACGAGACACCGTATATGATACTGATCGGCGCAGAGTTCGGGAGGGCGAAAAAAAGGAGGGGCCCAGATCGGGCCCCTCCTTTTTTCACGACCTTGGGTGCTAAGGTCAGGCGATCGTGGACAGCGAGTCGTATTTGAACGTCTCGATCGTCGGGTTTCCGGACATTACC
>DATBZT010000272.1:0-7985 GCA_036513055.1 Gemmatimonadaceae bacterium
TGCGGGCGATGATCGCATCCGGAATCTTTCCGGAGGGCGCGCTGCAGCTGATCGTTGGCAGCACCGGCGACCTGCTGGACCACGTCACCGGCCAGGACGTCGTCACCTTCACCGGGTCGGCATCGACGGGTCGCAAGCTCAAGTCGAGCCCCAGGATCATCGAGAATTCCGTACGCTTCAACATGGAAGCCGACTCGCTCAACTTCTCCATGCTTGGGCCCGAGTCAGCGCCGGGCACCGAGGAATTCGACCTCTTCGTCAAGGAAGTCGTGCGCGAGATGACGTCGAAGGCAGGCCAGAAGTGTACTGCCATTCGCCGGACACTGGTTCCGGAGGGAATGACGGATGACGTGGTGGAGGCAATCGAGAAGCGCCTCGCCGGCGTCAAGCTGGGCGACCCGCGCACTGAAGGCGTCCGCATGGGCCCATTGGTCGGCAAATCGCAGGTCAAGGAAGTCCGCGAGCGTGTCGAGGAGCTGAAACACGGGTCTGAGCTCGTGTTCGGGAATCCCGACAACTTCGAGGTCGCGTCCGGCGACAAATCGAAGGGCGCGTTTTTTCCAGCGACTCTTCTCTACTGCGATTCTCCACTCGACACGCTCGAGCCGCACAACATCGAAGCATTCGGCCCGGTGAACACGGTAATGCCGTATGCCAGCGTGGACGAAGCAATCGAGCTGGCGAAGATGGGCAAGGGCAGTCTTGTCGGCTCCCTGTTCACATCTGATGATCGTGTGGCGCGCGAGGTGGTGCTCGGCACCGCGTCACACCATGGCCGGCTGATGATCGTCAATCGCGAAAGCGCCGTAGGGTCGACCGGACACGGCTCTCCCCTTCCCGGCCTCGTGCACGGCGGGCCGGGCCGGGCTGGTGGCGGTGAAGAGATGGGCGGTGTGCGTGGCGCCCTGCACTACATGCAGCGCACCGCACTGCAGGGATCGCCGACCACGCTCACGCGCGTTTCCGACGAATGGATCAAGGGCGCTGCCCCTGCCAAACCATCCGACGGCGTGCATCCGTTCCGGAAGTACTTCGACGAGCTCCAGATCGGCGAGACGCTCACCACTCATCGCCGCACGGTGACCGAAGCCGACATCGTGAATTTTGCCGGTATCAGCGGCGACCACTTCTACGCTCACATGGACGATATCGCGGCGAAGGAATCGCTATTCGAGAAGCGTGTGGCTCACGGCTACTTCGTGCTCTCGGCCGCAGCGGGTCTGTTCGTCGATCCCGCCCCGGGCCCGGTGCTCGCCAACTACGGGCTCGACAATCTCAGATTCGTGAAGCCGGTCTACATTGGCGACACGATCCAGGTGAAGCTGACATGCAAGCTGAAGACGGCCAAAGACACGCAGCCGGACCAGATCCCGCAGGGCGTAGTGGCGTGGGATGTCGAGGTGACGAATCAGAATCAGGAGCCGGTGGCCGTGTACACGATTCTGACGTTGGTAAAGCGTGAGAGCTGAGACGATGTGACCGTTCGCGCCATGCCTTCTCTCACGGTGCGCGATTCCCGCACACCCTCCGCCGACGTCCTCCAGCATCTCGCCTGGCTCGACGCCGACGCCGCGCTTGCCCAACTCGACGCGCGACGCACCGGTCTCGAGGAAGACGAAGTCGAGCGTCGGCGCGAGCGCTTTGGCCGGAACGAAGTCGCGCACGAAAAACCGCCGGCGTGGTACATCCAACTCGGCCACGCCTTCGGGAATCCGTTCAACATTCTCCTCACAACGCTCGCCGTCGTTTCCTGGCTGACGGGCAACCAGGAGGCCGTTGTCGTTATCGGCCTGATGGTCACGCTGAGTACGATGCTTCGCTTCGCGCAGGAGTTTCGTTCGAGCAAGTCGGCCGCCGCACTGCGGGCGCTCGTCCGCACCAGCACGGCCGTCGAGCGTGAAGGCGATACGTTTACTCCGGGGAGTACGCCCGTGACTCGCCGGCGAGAGCTCGCGATGGACGAACTCGTACCCGGCGATATCGTCTATCTCTCGGCGGGCGACATGGTGCCCGCTGACGTGCGCATCATCGCTGCAAAGGACCTGTTCGTCAGCCAGTCATCGCTGACCGGCGAAGCCATGCCCGTCGAGAAGGTGGATCGCGCTCCACAGCCCGCAGCGGCCGTCGGCTTGACGGAGCTGCCCACCATCTGCTTCATGGGCACCAACGTCGTGAGCGGAACGGCCACCGCGGTCGTGGCGATGACAGGCGAGAGTACGTCCTTCGGCGCGATGGCCAAGGGGCTGGTGGGTCAGCGCGTGGTCACCGCGTTCGATCTGGGCATTAACAAGGTGAGCTGGCTATTCATCCGGTTCATTCTGGTGATGGTGCCGATCGTGTTCCTGCTGAACGGATTCAGCAAACACAACTGGCTCGAAGCGTTCTTGTTCGCGCTCGCTGTCGCGGTGGGGCTCACGCCGGAAATGCTGCCGATGATCGTCACCACGAACCTCGCCAAAGGCGCGGTGGCGATGGCGCGGCGCAAGACCATCGTCAAGCGGCTTCAGTCGATTCAGAACTTCGGAGCGATGGACGTCCTGTGCACCGACAAGACCGGCACGCTCACGCAAGACAAGGTCGTCCTCGAGCGGCACGTGAACGTGGTGGGCGAGGAAGACGACTTGGTGCTCGCGCTTGCGTACCTGAACAGCTTCTATCAGACGGGCCTCAAGAACCTGCTCGACGTCGCGGTACTCGAACACGCCGAGCTCAAGAAGGAGCTGGCGATCGACAATGCGTACGGCAAGATCGACGAGATTCCCTTTGACTTCACGCGCCGCCGCATGTCCGTGGTCGTCGATCACGAGCATCGGGATCATCAATTGATCTGCAAGGGAGCGGCCGAGGAGACTCTCGCCATCTGCCGATGGGTCCGCGACGACGAACCACATCTCGATCGGCGTGCACGTGTGATCGAATTCACCGCCGAGCGCCGCGCGGATGCGTCAGAGCTGGTCGCCGAGATGAACGAGGACGGCTTCCGTGTCGTCGGCGTCGCGTATCGCGAATTTGAAATGACGCACGGCCCCTACTCGGTGGCTGACGAGTCAGACTTGATACTGGCTGGCTTCATCGGATTCCTCGATCCGCCAAAGGAAACCGCCGCGCCGGCGCTCAAGGCGCTCGCCGACCACGGCGTGCGGGTGAAGATTCTCACCGGAGACAACGACGTCGTCACCCGGAAGGTGTGCCGAGATGTGGGACTCGCGATCGATCACATCGTGCTCGGCAGCGATATCGCCGGGCTCGACGACGCGCAGCTCGGCGAGATCGCCGACCAGGGCGTGGTGTTCGCGAAGCTCACGCCCAACGACAAGGTACGCATCGTTCGAGCACTGCGAGTGCGTGGGCACACCGTCGGCTTCATGGGTGACGGGATCAACGACGCCGGGGCGCTCCGCGAGGCGGACGTCGGCATCTCGGTCGACTCGGCGGTCGACATCGCCAAGGAGTCGGCCGACATCATCCTGCTCGAGAAGAGTCTGATGGTGCTCGAGGAGGGAGTGACCGAAGGACGAAAGACCTTCGGCAATACGATCAAGTACATCAAGATGACGGCGAGCTCGAATTTCGGGAACATGTTCAGTGTGCTCATCGCGAGCGCCTTCCTCCCGTTCCTGCCGATGCTCCCGATTCAGATTCTCACGCTGAATCTGCTCTACGATGTCTCGCAGACGACGATTCCGTGGGATGACATGGACGCCGAGTATCTCAGGGTGCCGCGGAAATGGCGCGCCGACGACATCGGCCGATTCATGATTTTCATTGGTCCCATCAGCTCGATCTTCGACATCATCACCTTCGCCGTGATGTGGTACGTCTTCGGCGCGAACGCACCGACGCACCAGGGACTCTTTCAGTCCGGCTGGTTCATCGAGTCCCTGCTCACGCAGACGCTCATCGTCCACATGATCCGCACTGCAAAGGTGCCGTTCATTCAGAGTCGCGCGACCTGGCCGGTGCTGGCGCTCACGTCAGTCATCATGTGTTGCGGCTTGCTCTTGCCATTCTCCGTGTTTGGGCCGAAACTCGGACTGGAACCGTTGCACGCGAGCTACTTCGTTTGGTTAGCGGCCATTCTGCTCAGCTATTCGGCGCTCACGCAGGTTGTGAAGGGCTGGTACATCAGACGATTCGAGACATGGCTCTAGTCGTGCCAACATTCCGAGGGCTCTTTGGCGCGCTGTTGGTATGCGCAGCATGCGGCCCCGAGCAGCCAAGTGACGCGGTCTTCCCATACCCGAGCTCAAAATGAACGCTGCATTTCTCATCAGTCACATCAGTCGCAATCAGGGGCTCACACAGGAACAGATCGCGCAGCGTGCAGGTGCTCAGCCCGACCACATCGCGGCTTGGAGCCGCGGGGAAGACTGTCCGCCTGAGAAGCACGAGGTGCTTCGCAAGATGGCAGGGCCGACGTACCGCGATGCTGCTAAGGATGAATCCGGTCGAACCTGAGAATAGTGAATGGCAAGGTGGTGTAAAAAGAGTGTATAATGGCTGGTATGAATAAGACACCCCTTCCCGTAAAGGAACTCAAAAAACTTCGTAAGCCTGTTAGGAATCCTAATATTGAGCATCGCCAGCATTTAAGCCGCCTTGAAAGACTGGCTGTATGGATTACCGGCCATGTTGGAACCATGGGCTTCTTTTTAATTATTTTCGGTTGGACTATTTTGTGGCTGTCTTGGAACATGTTTGCTCCGAAAGCCTTACGCTTTGACCCCTTTCCAGCCTTTGTCCTCTGGCTGTTCATTTCCAACATGATTCAAATCTTCCTTATGCCCCTTATTATGATAGGCCAAAACCTACAGGGCAGGCATGCCGAAGCGAGGGCCGAAGCTGACTTTGAAGTCAATACAAAAGCGGAGCGGGAAATAGAAACAATCCTCCTCCATTTGGAGAATCAGAATAAAGGAATCCTGGAAATCTTGAATAAGCTGGAAAATAAATAGACTGCGCGGCTACTGAATCTGATCGAGCAGCGCCCTGAGCCGCGGGAACATGTCCTGAATTTCCGCCATCGAGACCGCGCCGGCCGATAGCCGGAACCAGCCAGTGTCTTCGCGAATTCCAAATGCCTGGAACGGCACCACCGCCACTCCGGCCTGCGCTAGAAGCAGCGCTCTGATATCCTCGTCGGTTTCAATTCTTTTCCCGCCGAAGCTGCGGCCGTGGACGCGGAAGCATGCCGAGAAATAAATGGCGCCCTGAGGATTGATCGAGTCCACCGCATAGCCGTCCGACTGAAGGCGCGTGAATCCCTCGAACATCGCGTCGAGCCGTTCCGCCAGGCGAGCGTCCATCTCCTTGCGGAATTCCACAATCGCCTGCGAGTCGTTCAGGAAAGCAGCCACCGCCATCTGCTCGGCTCGAGGTGCCCAGGCGCCGGCGTGCGACAAAATGTCGCGGATCCGCAACCCAACCGCCGGCGCGACGAGCATCCATCCAAGGCGAAGACCAGTGCCCGCATAGGCCTTCGATACGCCGTCGGCGGATATCACATACCGCGCTGATTCTGGAACGACCGCTGCCGGATACGTGTGCTTTTGCCCTTGCGAGACGAGCGCACCGTACATCTGGTCGTGGAGCACGAACAACGGCCGCTTGCCGGCTGACTCACGCTTCCGGTTTTCAGCGACGACCGCCTGGAGAATCGCGGTGAGCTGCTCCGCTGTCATCACGGTGCCGGTGGGATTTCCCGGCGAGCACAGGCAGAGCATTGCGGCGTTCGGCAGATGCGGCGCGAGCTGCTCGAGCGTGGGCTGGAATCCTGTTTCCCGGGTGGCCAGAATCTCGATCGATTCGGCACCCGTCAGCCACGAATACGCGTCGTTCTGCCACGACGGAACCGAGTAGAGCACCTTGTCGCCGCGATTGACGATTGCCCGATATGCACCGTACAGCACGGGGCGCCCGCCGCTGCAGACAACAATCGCTTCGAGCGGATAGCGGACCTTGGCGGTGCGGAAAACGTAGTCGGAGATCGCCTGCCTGAGCGGCAGCATTCCTTCCGGTGTGGGGTAGTTCGTTTCACCACGGCCCACCGCTGCCTGAATCTCCTCGGCCAGCTTTTTCGGAATCGGGAAATAGCGTGGATCGAAATCGCCGACGGTGAGATTGATTACCTTCTCGCCGCGTGCGATCATCGCCCTCACACCGCGCGTGATCTTCAGGATTCCTGACTCCTGCAGTCCGCGAGCGGTTACCGAAAGGGCCGAGTCGAGCGAGCTCTGGTCGCCGAAATCGAGCTTGCCCGCCTCGTCTTGTTTCATCCGCGGATTCTAGCGCGATGGAGCAGGTGCGTCCAGCACGTTATGTTTTCCGTTCCCACGTTCTCGAAGGATTATTCGTAGATGAGATGGACACTTTCGCTCATTCTGCTGACCTCCTGCATGCCGATGATGTCTAAATCGTCCGAGTCGGACCTCGACCGCGCGCGTCGTGTGCTTGCGTCCACACCGCTCATCGACGGCCACAACGATCTCGCGTGGGCCATCCGCGAGAGCAAGACGGCGCCACGCGATGTAGACGCCTACGATCTTCGCCAGCATACGGCCGGCCACACAGACATCGCGCGGCTGCGCGAGGGAATGCTCGGCGGTCAGTTCTGGTCGCTCTACATCCCTGGCGACATCGCTGATTCCGGATTCGCCCGCGTGCAGATGGAGCAGATAGACATTGCCCGTCGGATGGTGGAGAAATATCCGGAGACATTCGAGTGGGCGCTGACGTCCGCCGACTTCCGGCGTGCGCACAAAGAAGGCAAGATCGGCTCGCTCCTCGGCCTCGAGGGCGGTCACGCAATCGAGAACTCCCTGGGCACTCTGCGCGCATACTACGATCTCGGCGCGCGGTACATGACGCTCACCCACAATGTCACGACTGCCTGGGCTGACGCTGCGCTCGACTCGGCAAAGCACGGAGGACTGACTCCATTCGGCAAGGAAGTCGTGCGCGAGATGAATCGCATGGGGATGCTGGTGGATCTCGCACACGTCTCGCCCGCCACGATGAGCGATGCCCTCGACGTGACGGAGGCACCCGTGATCTTCTCGCACTCGGGAGCGCGGGCGATGGTCGACCATCCCCGCAACGTTCCGGATTCGATTCTCCGGCGTGTTCCTGCGAACGGTGGCGTTGTGATGGTGCCCTTTGTGACTGCGTTCGTGTCGCGGGAAGTGGCGGCTTATGAGCACGACGAGCAGATCTACTCCATCGACGCCCGAAAAAGAGCCGGTGGCGACACGACGGCTGCTCACAACGAGATTGCCGCGTGGCGCGCATCGCACCCGATTCCGCACGCAACGTTGTCACAGGTTGCGGACCAAATCGAATACGTACGGAAAATTGTCGGACCGGACCATGTCGGGATCGGCGGCGATTTCGACGGCATCACAACTGTGGTCGTCGGCCTGGAGGACGTTTCGAAATACCCGGCCTTGTTCGCTGAGCTCGCTCATCGCGGCTGGTCGGACGAGGACATGGCAAAACTCGCCGGCGAAAACGTGTTGCGAGCGCTCGCGCAGGCCGAACAGGTGGCGGCGCGGCTTCAGAAGAGGCGGGCGCCTTCCACTAAGACGATCGAGGAGCTGGACGGGCCCGCGCCGAAGGCCGCAGTATCGAAGTAGACCGGGAATCGCGCCGACCATATCTTCCATGGCGGGCGAATGGAGAGCGTTGAAGGAAGCTGGCGTACCTATTGAGGGATCGAACTGATGAAAATCATGCGGAATGTCGCGGGCTTGACGCTCGCTGGACTGCTCCTGTCACTCGCCTCGGCGCACGCCGGCGATGCGGCGAGTTCTCGCCGGATGAGCCGGCCTGCCGCGGCGAAGCCGGTATCGATCAAGGTTTACAAGAGCCCGAGCTGCGATTGCTGCAAGGGGTGGGTGCAGCACCTGCGCGACAATGGATTCAAGGTTGAGACGGTGGACATGGAAGACCTTTCCGCCGTCAAAACGAAATACGGAGTGAAGCCGGCG
>DATBZT010000273.1:0-8372 GCA_036513055.1 Gemmatimonadaceae bacterium
CAAGCGAGGCACCGCCGCCGGTGGACACGTGGCTCATCTTGTCCGCGAGGCCGGCTTGCGTGACCGCTGCCGCCGAGTCGCCGCCGCCGACGATGGTGGTGGCACCCCGCCCTGTCGCTTCGGCCATCGCCTTGGCTATGGCCAGCGTTCCCTTGTCGAAGGGCGGCGTCTCGAAGACTCCCATGGGGCCGTTCCACAGCACGGTTTTCGCGGACGCGACTGCGCGGCCATACGACTCCGCGGTCTGTGGCCCGACGTCGAACATTGCTTCATCGGCCGGAATGCCGTTCCGGGAAACTGCGTGTGCCTTGGCCGCGTCCTCAAGCGAAGGAGCGACCGTCGCATCGTGGGGAAGGATGATTCTCGTGCCGGCGCGGTCGAGCAGCCCGCGCGCCATCTCGACCTTGTCTTCCTCCACCAGAGAACGGCCGGTCTCGAGACCCATCGCGCGAAAGAAGGTGCATGCCATTGCCCCGCCGATGAGCAGCGCATCGACCTTCTCGATGAGCTGCTGTATGACATCGATCTTTCCCGAAATCTTGGCCCCTCCGAGGATCGACACGAACGGCCGTTTGGGATTGGCGAGAGCATTTCCGAGGAAATCGAGCTCGCGCTCCATCAGGAGTCCGGCAACGGCCGGGTGAAGATGCCCGGCGACGCCTGCTGTCGAGGCGTGAGCCCGGTGCGCTGCGCCGAACGCATCATTGACGAAGAAATCGCCCAGCTCCGCGAGGGCTCGCGCGAGACGCGGGTCGTTCGTCTCCTCCCCGCCAAGAAAGCGCGTGTTTTCGAGCAGAAGAATTTCGTTTTCACCCAGCTCGGCGGACGCCTTCATCGCCTCGTCGGTATCAGTCGATTCGACGAACAGCACCTTCGCCTTGACGAGATCAGCGAGACGCTTTGCCACCGGCTGGAGCGAATACTTGAGAGTGGCCTTTCCCTTCGGCCGCCCAAGGTGGGACAGCACCACGGGTCGCGCGCCATGCTCGAGCAGGAAATTGAGGGTCGGCAGCGCCGCACGGATCCTCGTGTCATCAGTGATGTCGCAATTTTCGTCCAGCGGCACATTGAAATCTGTGCGCACAAGAGCGCGCTTGCCGCGGAGCTGCTCGTCGCTCAGGTCGCGAACGGTCTTCTTTCTCACGCTTCTGCCTTAGAGACGGGCGCCCATGAAGCGCAGCATGTCGACGCAGCGTGACGCGTAGCCCCACTCATTGTCATACCATCCCGAAACCTTCACCAGGGTTCCATCGACAACGATGGTCGTCTTGGAGTCGAGGATGCACGAATACGGATTTCCGATATAGTCGGACGACACGAGCTCTTCTTCCGTGTACTGCAGAATTCCCTCGAGAGGGCCCGCCGCAGCTTCCCGGAATGCCGCGTTGACTTCGGCCACAGTTGTTGCGCGCTCGACTTCGACCGTGAGATCGGTGAACGACACATCAGGCGTCGGAACACGAATGGCGAGTCCGTCGATCTTCCCCTTCACTTCCGGTATGACCAGGCCCGTGGCCTTCGCCGCCCCGGTGGTTGTTGGAATCATCGACAGCGCAGCGGCACGCGCCCGCCGCAGGTCCTTGTGCGGGAGATCGAGAATCTGCTGGTCGTTCGTATAGCTGTGAACCGTGAGCATTGCGGCGTGACGAAAGCCAAACTTGTTCCGGATGACCTGAACCATGGGCGCGAGGCAATTGGTCGTGCACGACGCGTTCGACACGATATGATGCTCTGCCGGATTATACCGGTCGCTGTTGACGCCCATGACGATGGTGATGTCCTCGCCTTTCGCCGGAGCCGAGATGAGAACCTTCCGCGCGCCCGCGGCGATATGCTTCCCTGCTTCGGCGGCACTCGTGAACCGCCCGGTTGCTTCCAGGACGATCTGGACGCCGAGGTCCTTCCATGGCAGCGCTGTCGGATCCTTGTGAGTCAGCACCTGGATGTCGTCGCCATCGACGGACAGACAGTCTCCGCTGATCGCCACGTCGCCGGCATATGTTCCGTGCACCGAGTCGTACTTGAACAGGTGCGCGAGCGTGCGCGTATCAGTGAGGTCGTTGATCGCGACAAAATCGAGATCGTTGATGCCCTGTTCCTTGGCGGCGCGAAGAACCTGTCGCCCGATCCGCCCGAAGCCGTTGATGCCGACTCTTGTTGCCATTCTCACCTTTCCTATTGTTGCAGCCGGTCGCCCGCGGCGGCAGCCCGGCCGAATGTCACGTAGCTGATGATGCGCGAACCTGCTTCGAATAGCGCGAAGGCACAGGCGCCGAGAGTCGCGCCGGTTGTCACGACGTCATCCACCAGGACGACATGCGCTCCGCGAAGCGTCGCCCGCGCGGAGTTGCGGACGCGAAACGCTCCGGCAACATTGCCTAGTCGCTCCCCTGGAGTCAACTCCGTCTGAGTTCGCGTTTGTCGGGTGCGCTCGATCACCCCGCTCCAGACAGGAATGAGCCAACGCCGCGCAAGGGCCGACGCGATCAGTTCACTCTGATTGTAGCCCCGCTCCCGCTCGCGGGTCGTCGCCAGGGGAACTGGAACGAGAGCTGTCCTCTCCTCGACGACATCCGCCGGCCACTGAAGCCTGGCGATGCGGTCGGCCATCGCCGCCGACACGTCTCGCCAGCCGGCATACTTGAGCGCGTGGACGATTTTTCCGCCGACGCCCGGCGACACCCAGCAATACGACCTCGCGGCACGAACATACGGCGGAAGACAGGCGCACCACTGGCACCCGCCGGCCCCAAGCATATGACCGCACCGCTCACACCGGGGGTGAGGCAGCTCCCGCACGCGCGACCAGCAATGACCGCAGACGATCCCGCTCTCACCGGTTGGCAGAAGGCGCTCGCACGATACGCAGCAGACAGGGAGAAAAAGGTCAGTGAGCGCACGTCCTGCCGACGCGAGGGCGACTCCAGCGGACCAATGTCTCTCTACGCGATATCCATCGCCAGCTTCAGCCCCCGCCACATTGCCTCGCGGTCCGGCTGGACGCCGAACCACGCCTCGAAGGCAGCAGCTCCCTGGCCGACGAGCATGGGAAAGCCACCGCTGGCAACCCGTCCGCTGTCGCGCGCGGCGCGAACCCAGGGCGTATCGCCGGACCGGCAAACCAGGTCGAGAACGATCGCGTCGATGGAAATGCTGGACAATGGCGCCGGGAATTCGTCGTTATTGAGACCCACAGGAGTCGCATTTACGACAATGTCACCGTCCAGCCACTGGCCGTCCGTCATCGATTGGGTGCGCGTGACAGCGGCGAACCGCGAGGCGAGGCTCGCCGCGCGCGCCGCATTCCGGGCGTAAACGATCGCACTGCACCCGTCCCACATTTCAATCGCGGCGAGAACCGCTGCCGCTGATCCACCAGCGCCAATCACTGCGAAGCGCGCCGCCGACGGTGTGCTGCCGGTTGTGGACTGGACGAGCTCGGCGAAGCCCGCGACATCTGTGTTGTGGCCAACCAGCTCCCCCTCTTCCGCCGTGAAGAAAGTGTTGGTCGCTCCAACCCTGCTCGCTATCGGCGACAGGCGCCCCATCAAGCGATTTGCCCTTTCTTTATGGGGAATCGTGATGTTCCCGGCAGCTCCTTCGAGTGCCAGCGCTGCCAGGGTCGCCTGCAGCCGCCCGGGCTCGACATCCTCCGCCGAGTAGCTCGCCGGAATTCCGGCGGATGCGAGCGCGGCGTTCTGCATCGCCGGCGAAAAAGAGTGAGCGACTGGATGTCCGAGGAGGACCAGGCGGCTTGGGACCCTCACGCGGCCGAGATTCGTGCCAGAATCCCCGCCAGCTCTTTCTCGAGCTCATCCGCCGTCGCGCGGTAATCGTTCAGGTCACCGCCGAAGGGATCGGCAATCGGGCGGCCACGGCCTGCTTCACCATAGCCGCCGAGCAGATGAACGTTTGCGTCCGGATGCAGTTCGCGCACCTGCGCGACATGCGCCGGCGACATCGCGAGAACGAGATCGCTGGCTCGAGCGATCGCTGGTGTAAGCTGTCGCGAGCGGTGGCCCGACAGGTCGAGATTCCGCTCGACTCCTACGAGCAGCGCAGCATCCGAGGCGGGAGACCCTTCCCACGCCTGCGTGCCGGCGCTTTCGAATACAAATTTCCCCTGCCCCGAGTCTGATGCAATCCGCCTGGCGATTGCCTCGGCCATCGGGCTGCGGCAGGTGTTGCCGGTGCAGACAAAAAGAATTCGCATGGTCAGTTGTCGCCCACGAGGTCGGGCACGCTTTCGCGCAGGGCGGCGGCGGTGATTGCTCCGGGCCGGATGACGCGCGGGCGGCGACCGGTGCAATCGACCACCGTGGACGGAGGCGACGGGGAAAGCTGGCCGCCATCCAGCACGTGCAGCATTCCGCGGCCGATTGCGTCGCTCCATTGGTCGACGATCAGCCCGGCGTTGGTCGCTGCAGGCACTCCCGGGCGGTTCGCGCTGGTGGAAGTAATCGGCTCGCCGTAAGCCTGAACCAGGCGGCTCAGGCCGCGATGCGGCGTCCACCGAACAGCAACTCCTCCTTCCGGCCCGCGAAGCTGATCGGGAACACGCTTCTCGCCACCGGGAAGAACGAGTGTAAGCGGTCCCGGCCAGAACCTCGCCGCAAGCTGCGACGCGTAGCTCGTGAGATGAAGTCCGAGGCGACCGATCATATCACTCGAGGCAACGATCAGGAGAAACGGT
The DNA here is from genome assembly GCA_036513055.1 of Gemmatimonadaceae bacterium. Lineage (GTDB taxonomy): Bacteria > Gemmatimonadota > Gemmatimonadetes > Gemmatimonadales > Gemmatimonadaceae > UBA4720. The sequence goes on from DATBZT010000273.1 coordinate 4,694, forward strand.
TTATTCGGCGGACGTCCCTTGAGCGCGATCAGCTGCTGCACCGATTCGCTGTCCACAGCACCTCCAAAACCGTACACGGTCTCGGTTGGATAAGCGAGAACCCGATGCTTCCGGATAAAAGCTATGGCCCCACCCAACGCTGACTCGATCTCTTCGTCCGACCAGAACGGCACAGCGCGCGCATCCGATGTCATTCCGGCAAGATACTCAGCGCCTCGGCGGTGGCGAAATCCGCTTCGCTCGTGATTTTCATCGCGCGCTCGCTGCCGGGAACGATTACAACCGGTATTCCAAGTCGTTCGCAAAGCGATGCGTCATCGGTGGCATCGATTCCCGCAGCCTGGGCATCGGCATGCGCGCGCTCGATGAGATCGCGTGGAAATGCCTGCGGAGTCTGTATTCTCCAGAGTCCGGCCCGACTCACCGTCTCCGTGATTCTGTTGTGATCATCGGCCCGCTTGAGTGTGTCGACAACAGGTATTCCGGGGGCTGCTCCATGACCTTTCCGTGCTTCGCCGATGACGCGATCGATCATGGCTTCCGTCGCAAATGGCCGCGCTGCGTCGTGGACAGCAACGATGCGTACGGCACTCCCGAGGTCTTCGAGCCCGTTTCTCACGGAGTCGCTTCGCGCACGTCCGCCGACAGAAACGAGCATGCGCTCGAGGTCGCATTGAAACAGCCACGGCGGAGGATCTCCCGCGAATTTCTTCGGGAGGACGACGACGACCATTGCCACGTCTTCCCTCCGTTGAAATTGCTGAACGCTGTGAAGCAGCATCGGCTTTCCCGCGATCCAGCGGAATTGCTTCAGCTCGTCACCCTCGGTGCGGCTGCTCGATCCGCCGGCGACGATGACCACACCGACGTCGCGTTCGCTCACCGGAAGAGGTGCGCGAAGAGATCGCTTACCGTGCGCACTCCCACTGGACGGATTCCCTTTGGCAGCCGGGCGGGAATGCCACGCTCTGCCATCCAGGCGGTGGTCATCCCCATCTTTGCCGCTTCGGCGAGCCGCCGCTCCGACTGCGACACCGGACGAATTTCTCCGCCGAGACCCACCTCGCCAAGAAAGATCGAGCTGGAAGGGACGGGTCGGTCGTGCACACTCGAGGCCAGTGCGGTGGCGACGGCGAGGTCGCCGGCCGGCTCCTGAAGACGCACTCCGCCAACGACGTTCAGAAAGACATCGAGCTGTGCGAACGAAAGGCCGGCGCGCTTGTCGAGCACGGCAAGCAGGAGGGCCAATCGCCGGCTGTCGTATCCCGTGGCAACCCGCTGCGGAGTTCCAAAGCCCGACTTTGCGGCGAGCCCCTGTACCTCGATGAGCACGGGCCGGCTTCCCTCGAGAAGCGCGGTGACCGCGCTGCCTGAAGCGTGGTTTAGCCGATCGCCCAGAAAGAGCTCCGATGGATTGGCAACCGGATCGAGCCCGTTGGCGGTCATCCGGAATACGCCGATCTCATCCACGCTCCCAAAGCGATTCTTGATCGCACGGAGAATCCGGTGATCGAGCGTGCCTTCGCCCTCGAAGTACAGCACGGTATCGACGATGTGTTCGAGCGTCTTGGGACCGGCAATGCCACCTTCGCGCGTCACGTGCCCGACGACGAACACCGTCGTTCCTGTTTCCTTGGCGAATCGCATCAGTCGCGCAGCGCATTCCCGCACCTGACCGACGCTGCCCGGCGCACTCTCCAGGTCGCCGGTGAAAACCGTCTGGATGGAGTCGACGATGAGCACTGCCGGAGCGAGCCTCGTGGCTGTGGCAATGATCGTCTCGAGAAGGGTCTCCCCGAGGATGAGCACGTCCTCGGCGTTGTCGGAGAGTCTCTCGGCGCGAAGCTTCACCTGGAGCGCTGATTCCTCACCCGAGACATACAGCGTTTTATGGCCACCTGTCTGTAGACGCGCGGCGACCTGAAGGAGAATGGTCGACTTACCGATGCCAGGCTCGCCGCCGACGAGCACCATTGATCCGGCCACGATTCCGCCGCCAAGGACGAAGTCGAATTCATCGAGTCCGGTCTTCCACCTTGGCTCGGCGGCGCCGACGACGTCGCCGAGCCGGTGTGGTATGGCGACGCGGCCTCCCTCGCCAAGCGACGCGGCACCAGCGATGCGCCTGGCGGCGCCCCGCCCCGCAGACGCTGCCGATGCAGATCTCGGAATCGACTCTTCGACGAGCGTATTCCATTCACCGCAGACATCGCAGCGCCCGGCCCATCTTGGATGATCAGCGCCGCAGCCGGTGCAGCGGTAAAGCGATCTGGCCTTTGGGGTCACACCAGAGTTGGACGAGCCGTGTAGTTCTCGAAGCGGGTGAAAGTCTTGTTGAAGTAGAGGTTCACCAGGCCCGTGGGACCGTTGCGCTGTTTACCGACAATTATCTCGGCGCGACCTTCGAGCGAGTTGCCGTCCTTGTCAAGGGGCCCATCGTAGACCTCCTGCCGGTAAATGAACATCACCAGATCGGCGTCCTGCTCGATTGCGCCCGATTCGCGGAGATCCGAAAGCTGGGGGCGCTTGTTCTCTCCGGTGCGCTGCTCGGGCGCGCGGGAGAGCTGCGACAGCGCTACGACCGGAACCTTGAGCTCGCGCGCCAGCGACTTGAGCGACCGCGATATGTAGCTGATCTCCTGCTGGCGGCTCTCGGTGTTCGTCGGGCCCTGCATGAGCTGGAGGTAATCGATGACGATCATTCCGATGTTGTTGTCAATCTTCAGGCGCCGCGCCTTTGAGCGCATCTCGAGGAGACCCATCCCTGGACTATCGTCGATCCAGATGGGCGCGTGACTCAGGATTCCAGCGGCGCGCCCGAGTCGAACGAACTCATCGTCGTGAAGCTTGCCTTTGCGGAGCCGCTGCGCGTCAACGCGACCTTCCGAGGTGAGCAGACGCTGCACCAGCTGCTCCTTGCTCATCTCGAGCGAGAAGAAGGCGACGGGCACTTCGGTGTCGAGTGCAGCGTTCTGGGCGATGTTCAGGATGAAGGCGGTTTTTCCCATGGACGGTCTGCCGGCGACGATGACAAGGTCCGAAGGCTGGAAACCTGCAGTGATCTCGTCCAGGTCCTTGAATCCGCTGGCGACACCGGTAATCGATTCGCCGCCGCGCTGGAGCAGCTCGATTCGCTCCATCGTCGGCCAGAGCAGCTCCTTGATCCGCGTGAAGCCCTCAGCGCCCCGGCTCTGGTTGACCTCAAAGATCTTGTGCTCGGCCGCGTCCAGCAACTCCGTGGCGGGGGCAGCCGACTCGAACGCCTCGGTGACGATTGCCGTCGAGACTTCGATGAGGCGGCGTCGCAATGCCTTCTCACGAACGATCTTCGCGTGATACTCGATGTTCGCCGAAGTGGGGACCGCATCCACAAGGAAGCTGACGTACTCCCGGCCTCCGCTCGCGTCGAGCTCGCCGGTGCGACTCAACTCCTCCGTCAGCGTCAGCGGGTCGATTACATCGCCACGCCCATTGAGCGAGAGCATCGCGCGAAAGATCCGCCGATTGCCCTCGCGGTAGAACATCGTGTCGTCGAGGAACTCCGTGGCGCGCAGGATTGCGTCCTGGTCCATGAGCATGGCGGAAAGCACCGCCTGCTCGGCGTCCTCGGAGTATGGAGGACGTCGCTCCGAATACGGGTCACGCCCGGTCGGGGCTATCGAGTATTCTACGGGCGAGC
>DATBZT010000274.1:0-9376 GCA_036513055.1 Gemmatimonadaceae bacterium
TTCCTCGCGCCCGGCATCAATGCGTGTAAAGGTCAGAATTTCATCGATCAGTGAAAGAAGATGACGCGCGCTCGCCTTGATTCTTCCAAGCTGCTGGGACTGCTGCTCGTTGATCGGTCCCGTGATTCCATCGGCGAGAAGCTCCTGGTATCCCATGATTGCAGACAGAGGAGTGCGCAGCTCGTGCGACATGACAGCGAGGAAGTCACCCTTTGCTCCGTTTGCGCTCTCTGCTTCCGCACGTGCTTCCTCGGCTTCGGCCCTCGCCGTCTCTGCGTCGCGCCGCGCCTTTTCGGAACTCATTCGCGCTTCACGCTCGCGTACGAACAGCTCCGCGCGTTTCCTGTCGGTCACACGCAGAACCCGCGCGCTCCAGGCAACGAGCAGCAGAAATGTCACGATATCGGCTACCGCAAAAAGTGAAGTAGCCACCTCGCTGCTGAGGAGACCTGCTTCCTCTCCGGCAAGACGAAACATTCCGAAGAGAAAGGGAAGAATGATCGTTCCCGGCAGAAGCCGGCGCGCAACGACACCCGCCGCCCCGGTGTCCGTAACCAGGCCTGGAAGACCACGATGAAGCTGAGAGAACATCAGGCCAATGCCGAGTACTACGAATGCCACGGCAGATACGAGGGCCATGCCCAGCAATTCCTGCATGCTGTAAAAATCCCGCACGCCGAACGCGTATCCAACAAGAGCGACGAATGCAATCACGATTGCGCCAAAGGCCGCGATCTGCGAGCTGACACCGTCATTGCGCCGGTCACGCCGTAGAAGAAGCAAGCCGATCCCAAGACAGAGAAACGCCGCTGCCGAATTGACCGCCATTCGGATTGCGGATGTGCCGTTGGTGATTGTCGGCGCCGCCCTGCCACGCGGGTACACGATCAGATCGAGGCCGAGATTCGTCTTCAGCACATACTCGGCACCGGTGATGATGACAATCGCAATGACGAGAATGGCGAGCACGCGGGATAGCTCGGAAGCCCACCGCGGCGCAGTGGCGGGATGCGCGAGAAAGAGAGAGAGGCCCGTGAGGATGAATGTCACGGCCGTAATTGGAGCCATCTGCAGCGAGCCTTCCGCGACACGCAGCGGAGGGAAGCCAAAGCTCCACCCGACGAGCACGGCGACGCCGGTGACGACGCTTATTGCGCCCGCGCCGCGAGGCAACTCCTCAAAGAACCTGATGAACCTGTGGCGTTCCGCGGGAACGGTGGGACCTTCAGATACCGACATCCTGCTCTTACCTCACCAGCCCTGTCTCGCCCTCAGATCGGTAATCTGCCCGGCATGATGCTCGCCGTGCCCCGCGTAAGTTTCCAGCAGATCGTCCATTGTCACCTCACCCTGCTCAGGATGCATACCCGTTCGCGACCAGGCTTCAGCCGGCACCGATTCAAGAAGTTCTGACCATCTGGTATGCAGCCCGTCCAGCAGCCGCAGCGAGCTTTCCACCGGCCGACGTGAATCAGGCAGCGCAGCCCACACATCCTGGTCGTAGGTTTTTATCGTCGGGTGATCTTCTGTCAGGAGCCATTTGAAACGGAGGTACGCGTTGAGGTGCGAATCAGCAAGGTGGTGCACCACCTGTCTCGCTGTCCATGCTCCGTCACGGTAAGGGGTATCCAGCTGGCGGTCGTCCAGTCCGTTCACGGCATCGCGGATAACTGCTGGGAAGTCGCGAAGCGCCGCGATCTTGATGTTGCGTTCTTCCGGGTTGAACATTGGCGTTACGAGAAAGGTTACGAGCGCCTCCCTAGCGCAGCAATATCGGGACTTCAAAGCTACTCGCCCGAATCACTGGTCAATAGAGCAGTGATTCATATGGGAGCGCACTGGTCATACTAACGTTTATGGGCCTCAACGACCTCTCACATCTGCTCGCCGTTCTTTTCGCGCTCCTCGTAGCGACGAAAGTCTTTGGGGTTCTCGCACAACGACTGGGACAGCCGTCAGTTGTGGGCGAGCTCCTGGCGGGCGTCTTCCTTGGCAAATCGCTTCTCGGAATCCTCGACCCCGCTGATCCTGTAATTCACGATCTCGCCCAGCTCGGAGTGATCGTGCTGCTGTTCGAGATCGGACTCCACACCGATGTCCGCTCGCTTTTCAAGGCGGGCCCTGCAGCAATGGTCGTTGCGATAGTTGGAGTGGTGATTCCGTTCGGCCTTGGCTATGGGGTGTGCATCGCACTGGGACTTGCCGCGATACCGGCGGTAGTCACCGGCGCGGCCCTCACCGCAACGTCGATCGGCATTTCCGCGCGCACGCTGTCCGATCTTGGCCAGCTTCGCACCACCGAAGGTCAGATCGTGCTCGGAGCAGCAGTCCTGGATGACATCATCGGACTGGTGATTCTCTCCGTTGTCGCAGGGCTTGTCAGTGGTCGAGCCGTGAGCGTTGGCGGGGTTGCCCTGACGAGCGCGATTGCCGTGGGATTCATCGTCGTAGCACTCGTGCTTGGGAACCTGTTCGTGCCTCCATTCTTTCGCTTCGTGGACCGGGTTGAGGCATCGGGCACGCTCGGCATTGCCGCCCTGGCGTTCGCTTTCCTGATGGCAGCGCTGGCGGCGATGGCGGGGTCCGCCACCATCATCGGCGCATTCGCTGCGGGCTTGGTGCTGCATAACACACCACAGCGTTCACGCATCGACAGCGCAACAACATCGCTCGGACATTTTTTTGTGCCGATTTTTTTTGCAGTGGTGGGAGCAGCCGTGGAGCTCGGCACACTGGCCAACCTGCATGCCCTGGCAATTGGGGGCGCGCTCGTTGGCGTTGGCATTGCTGGAAAAGTCATCGCGGGATTTGGTCCCTTCTGGTTCAAGGGGCGCAAGCTGCTCATCGGAGTGGCGATGATCCCCCGCGGTGAGGTGGGACTGATTTTCGCCCAGATGGGCCTCGCCACGGCTTCGCTGACCTCTGAGCTCTACAGTGCGATTGCCTTGATGGTCCTCGTCACCACGTTCGTGACGCCGCCTTTCCTGGCACTGATGGTTCGGTCAGAGCAACACCACGCCGATATCTCGGAGCGGCCGGGCGATGGTGGGATTGACGACCTTGTCGCGGGCGCCGCACAACACCGGGATTAACCCCCGGTTGGCCTCGGCCGCACTGTCTGCACGTACATCCACATCGCGCGGATTTCGTCGTCCGTCAGGTTTCTGGTGTAAGGCCAGGGCATCACTGCGCTCAGAATTCTTCCGTCGGGCCTGATGCCCATTCTGAGAGCTTTGGCGAAATCAGCTTCACTCCACTTTCCGATTCCGGTTGGAGTCAGGTTTGCCGCCGGAACTCCATTGACTTTCCCACCACGAACTTGCCTCCAAGATTGTCGCCATGGCAGGCGACGCACTTGCCGACCGCCAGGACGAGATGATGGCCCCATTCGATCGCCGCCGAATCCGTGGGTATCACGACCGCTTCCACATCCGTGGGATATGTCCGGGCCATACGGGTAGATGTCACGGCATATACAACCGCGAGGCACACTATGACGATCGTCACGACGCCACCGACTATGTAACCAATCCATTTGATCAGGCTTCTCATCATGCTTCCCGTTGCCTTGCGTTTGTTTGCCACAGCGGCAGAAAAACATAAAAGAAGCCCGAATACAGGTCTAGCCCGGTTTATGCGCTGCCGATGCGAAACGACTTCGTCCATTTCTCCTCACCAACCTCCAGATGCAATACCGCCAGCTCGGCAGCAGCGACCTTAAAGTGTCCGAGATCTCGCTCGGATCGTGGCTCACCTACGGCCTCGGAGTTGACGACTCGAATGCGCAGGCCTGTCTCGACCGTGCCTTTGACCTCGGTATCAATTTCATCGACACCTCAAACATCTACGGCCGGGGTGCTGCCGAAACGTTCCTCGGAAAAGCGCTGAGCGGGCGAGAGCGCTCGAGCTATGTACTCGCAACGAAGCTCTACTTCCCGATGACCGATACTGACCGAGGGCTGTCGGCGGCGCAGGTCTACAAGCAGATCGACGCTTCGCTTGCACGCCTTCGCACCGATCACGTGGACCTGTACCAGTGCCACCGCTATGACCGGACGACCCCCCTCGAGGAGACAATGCACGCACTCACCGAAGTGGTTCGTCAGGGAAAGACGCGCTACATCGGGTTCAGCGAATGGACGGCGGAACAGATCGGTGCGGCGCTGGCGATTCCTGGCGTCGAGAGATTCGTCTCGAGTCAGCCACAATACTCCATCCTCTGGCGGGCGCCCGAGGAGGAAGTCATTCCGCTCTGTGCAGCAAACGGTATGGGCCAGATCGTCTGGTCGCCTCTCGCACAGGGCGTGCTCACCGGCAAGTACCTTCCCGGGCAGCCACCACCGCCGGATTCCCGAGCGGGAAGTCCGAAAATGAACACTTTCTTTGGTCCCGATTTGAGAGCTGACCGCACTCTCTCCACCGTGCAGCAGCTTCGACCAGTTGCCGAAAGTGTCGGCCTCACTCTCGCTCAGCTCTCGCTGGCCTGGGTCCTGCGCGAGCCAAATGTCTCTTCAGCAATCGTCGGCGCCAGTCGCCCCGCCCAGCTGGATGAAAACGCCGCAGCATCGGGCGTAAAGCTCAGCGAGGAGACGTTGAATGCCATCGACGCCGTGACGCTCCCATTGTTGGAAACGTTTCAAGGCACGCAGTAGTCGACCCGGAGCGAGACAGAGCGCCCGGCGCGTTCCTTCGCCTGTCCCTACTTCAGAAATCGCTCCGCGAGCTGAGCCAGCCGCTCGTCGCCACTCTGAATCGCGCGGTCGAGGATCCGCTGCACGTGTGGCCGGAGACGCGTCTCTCCCCAGTAATAGCCAGTCGCCATTTCGGCGCTCCCCGTTAGACCATCGCGCGCCGCGTCAAGAAGTGCTTCAGCGGCGGCGGCGTCAAATTCAGGGTCGTCGCGGTCCGGGAGGACATAGCGACGAGACGGATCACCCCAGGGTCCTGCGTCCTCGTTGACGAAAGCTCTCGACACTGGTGCTGCTCCTTACTGCAGGTAGCTCACTTGGAGGCCGGCGGCGTTGTCGCGACGTGCTTGGTGATTTTCCATGATCCGTCCGGCTGACGAGCAAACGCAACCAGATACTGCCCATGAATGGTCTGTGGCTTCGCATTCGGAGGCGTCAGCTCCTGTGTGAATTCGCCGAAGTCATAGCCAACCTTCTCGTTCGCAACCAGCTGTTTGGAGTCGAAGCTGGTCACGCTGGTAATCGGGAACGACTTGGCAAATGCCTCCTGAATGGCCGCTCTGCCGTGGGCCGGCGGCGTTCCCGTGCCGACGAACACAGCGTCATCAGCATAAAGTACAGCCACCCCTGCTGCGTCATCCCTTTTCTCGGCGGCAAGCCACGCATTGCGAACCTTCAGGATTGCCGCTCGCCCCGCCTCGCCATTGCCCGCCGGCTGCGCGGTTGTCGCGACGCTCACCGTGTCGCTTGGTCTTGGACTTTCCTTGCTGCAAGCTGCCAGGACCAATGCCGAAATAACTACAAGCGCCTTCCACACCACTCCTCCCCGGTTGTTCACATTCCCTTCACAGCGTGCGGCCTGTAAGGTGCCTCCACCTTCTTCACCTGCTCCTCGCTCAACGTCACATCGAGCGCTTTTACTGCAGTTTCCAGGTGCCCCATCTTTGTAGCGCCAACGATTGGCGCCGCAACCCCGGGCCTCGACAGCAGCCACGCGAGTGCAATCTCCGCCGGCGATACTCCCGCTTCGGCCGCAACCTGGCGCACGGCGCCAATCACCTCCGGATCACCCGGGGAATCGTACAGGTCCACCGCGTACTGGTCATTGACCGCACGTGTTGTTCCTTCAATGGGAGAAGGCGTAGTCCGTGCCAGCCGTCCGCGAGCAAGTGGCGACCATGGAATCACCCCGATCCCTACCTCAACGCACAACGGAATCATCTCCCGTTCTTCTTCACGATAGACGAGGTTGTAGTGGTTCTGCATGGAGACGAATCGCGCCCACCCCATTCTCTCCGATACGGTGAGTGCCTTTGCCATCTGCCAGGCATAGCCCGAACTAGCTCCGATATAGCGGACCTTTCCCTGCTCGACGAGTTGATTGAGCGCACCCAGAGTCTCCTCGATTGGAACTGTTCCCTTGAATCGGTGGATTTGATAGAGATCGATTGTTTCCACGCCAAGGCGCTTCAGACTCGCCTCACATCCCTGCACAATGTGCTTTCGTGACAGCCCTCCCATGTTCGGGCCATCACCCATCGGGAAATGAGCCTTCGTCGCGAGGACAATTTCCTCCATCTTCGCCATTTCCCGCAGTGCACGTCCGGTGATTTCTTCGCTCACGCCCATGGAATACATGTCGGCCGTGTCGAAGAAATTGATTCCCAGCTCGAGCGCTTTCTTGAAGAAAGGCCGGGCGTCCGGCTCATCGAGAACCCACGGACGCCACTTTGAGCTGCCGTAGCTCATGCATCCGAGGCAAATACGTGAAACGGTGAGACCGCTGCGGCCTAGTTGTGTGTATTGCATATGACAGGATGCTATCCGGTTACTGAACGTCCCCGCAAGCACCTTCATCGCATAGCGGCCTCGGCACGCAGGCCATATTTTGAGCCGCAATGAGAGCTTTTGTCCATTTTCTCGCGGCTTCGGGAATCGGCCTGGCGGCGACCAATGCCCCGGCACAGACACCGCCGCTGCAAGCGCCGCCCGTGCCCCGAATCATTCTCGCCATCGGCGCCCATGCTGGCGACATGGAGCTCACCGCGGGCCCGCTTCTCATCCATCAGCACAAGCGCGGTGACCGCGTCGTGATTCTCCAGATGACGCTCGGCGAAGGCGGCAATCCCCGGATGTCGCCGATGGCCTACGGAACTCAGAAACGCCGGGAAGCTCTCACAGCGGATTCGGTCATTGGCGCCGAGACGATCTTCGCTCCTTACAAGGACGGCGAGATCCCCAACGACGACGACGCCCGTCGCTATGTTGCCGACATCATCCGCCAGGTCAAACCAACGTATATCGTCACCCACTGGCAAAAGAGCATCCACAAGGATCACTCCAACACCAGCGCGATTGTCCAGGACGCGGTTCTGCTCGCCTCACTCGACGGAGTACAGACCGGGCACCCCGCACATCGCGGGATTCGCGGCATTTACTACACGGACAACTGGGAAGACGCAGAAGATTTCAAGCCATACATGTATGTCGACGTCAGCGACGACATGCAGCAATGGCGCGATGCGGTCACCCACTACGAGTTCGTCCGCGGAGGCATCTCATCCTTCCGCTACCTGGACTACTATGATGCCCTCTCGATCGTGCGGGGAGCAATTGCCGGCAAGCAGCGTGCGGTGACCTTCGACATCGACAGCTTCGGCAAGCGACGCGTCCTCGACTGGCTGCCGTGACGTGATGCGAATCCGCTGGCTTGTCCTTCTTTGCGCAGCATCGCCCTCGATCCACGCGCAGCCGCCGGCCTCGCGCAGCTTTATCCGCATCAACCAGCTCGGCTATCTGCCTGACGCGCCCAAGACGGCCATCGTCTGCTCGCTCGATTCCGTCCCGATCAAGTCCTTCACCGTGCAGGATGCGTCGGGCAGCGTAGTGTTTGGTCCGCGTGCCGCGAAAAGCTCGGGCTCGTTCGGGCCATGTGCATCCACTCACCGTCTCGATTTCTCGGCGTTGCGGAAATCGGGACGCTACACCATCGTCGCCGGGGGGGTCGCTTCGCCCCTCATCCGCATTGACCCGAATGCATACGCCGGCGCAGGCGACACGCTGCTCTACTACATGCGGCAGCAGCGATCAGGCTTCAATCCGATCATCAGGGATTCGGTCCACACGCACGATGGAATCATCGTCGATCATCCCACGAGAACGGGAGAGTTCATCAACGTCTCCGGAGGATGGGCCGACGCCTCGGATTACCTCCAGTACGTAACGACTTCCGCGAATGCCACATTCGTCATGTTGATGGCATACCGCGATAATCCCCACGCCTTCGCCGACAACTTCACTGCCGACGGACTTCCCGGCTCAAACGGTGTACCCGACATACTCGACGAAGCCCGCCACGGTCTCGACTGGCTGCTGAAGATGTATCCCGGTGGCGAGGACATGTTCAATCAAATCGCCGACGACCGTGATCACCGCTACTTCGACCTTCCCTGGAAGGATTCTTCCGATTATGGCTGGGGTCATGGGAAGGAGCGCCCGGTCTATCCGTGCACCGGCAAGCCGCAGGGATTGATCAAGGCGAAGAACAGATCCACCGGCTATGCCTCTACTGCAGGCAAGTACGCAGCCGCGTTCGCACTCGGTGCATCGGTTTTCGCCAGGCGGGAGCCGGGGTTCGCCGCAACACTCCGGGAGCGGGCTCTCGCCGCATATCGTCTCGGACAAAAGCATCCCGGTGTCTGCCAGACCGCACCGGGAGGACAACCCTACTTCTATGAGGAAGACAACTGGAAGGACGACATGGAGCTCGGTGCGGCATCACTGCTCGACGCCACCGGACAACAGCGCTATCTCGGTGACGCGCTCGCCTACGCGCGCGCTGAGCCGGTGACTCCATGGATGGGAGCGGACACAGCGCGACACTACCAATGGTACCCGTGGCACAACAACGGGCATTACGAAGCATGGCGACATGGATCACCGGCCGAGCGTGCTCAACTCGCAAGTTTTTACCGGCGGGGCCTGGCCGCTGTGGCTGCCCGAGCGAATAACGGGTTCCGCGTCGGAATTCCATTCATCTGGTGCTCGAACAACCTCATGGCGAGCTTCGCTACACAGGCATATCTCTACCGCCGAATGACTGGCGACAAGCGCTTCAGGGAATACGAATCAGCCGCGCTTGACTGGCTCCTCGGCGCAAATCCCTGGGGAGTGTCCATGGTCATCGGCCTTCCACAATCGGGAGTCTACGCGCGTGATCCCCACTCCGTGATTGCAAAAACCCTCAAGCTCCAGCTGACCGGCGGGCTCATTGACGGGCCGGTGTATCGCTCGATCTACAAGAATCTCCTTTTCATCAGCCTGCACGACCCCGATGAGTATGCGCCGTTCAACACCGGGTTCATCGTTTATCACGACGACATTGGAGATTATTCGACGGACGAGCCGATAATGGACGGCACGGCGAACCTCACGTACCTGTTCGCGGCCATGGCCCATCGATAGAGCGCGTGCCCGAGCTGCCAGACATCACCGTCTACATCGAGGCAATCGGGCGTCGCGTCATCGGCCACACTCTCGAGCATGTCCGTGTCGTGAGCCCGTTCGTTCTGCGATCAGTCGACCCGCCGCTCATCGATGTCGAAGGCCGGCGAGTCACGTCTGTTGGCCGCGTCGGAAAACGCATCGCGATTGGCTTCGACAACGATCTCTGGATTGTGATTCACCTG
>DATBZT010000275.1:0-2957 GCA_036513055.1 Gemmatimonadaceae bacterium
CCGGACACTGCAAGCGACAGGACGCTGGACGCGTGGATGATCGCTCCCGCCGACACCGCGAATCCCGTGTAGTCGATGTTCGATACCTGTTCCACCGGCACGAAGTGAAGACTGTCGGGGAAGGTCTGCTGAAAAAAGAGACGATTCAGTCCGGTGAATACATGACCGGCCACACCAATCTGAATGAAGCTGTTCGGGACCCAGCCGCCGACAAAGCGGATGTCGTTTATCGCCCCGATGCTCTTCACATTTTCGGTGACTGTGGCTTTTTCGCCGGCGACGTCCTGCTCGGCCGTGGTGGACGTGGACCACGCGCGATCGAGCAGTGTCCCAATGGAAATGCCCAGAGTCGACGCCGAGCCGATCGGCACCGACGCGACGATCATTGGAAACCGCGCGGTGGTGCTGTGCGACGACAGGCTTCCCGACGTCACCCGGCGGAACTCCGGTTCATACTGCAGAAAAAGGAGCGGATCGCCGGAGCTCGCAATGGCCGCCGGATTGACGCCCGACTGCGGATCGAATTGTGCCAGCGCGCCGCCGGTTCCAAGCGCCCGCGTGCTGAACTCGCCCTGCGGATACCCAAAGCCTTGTGTGCTGAGCGTGCCCTGCGCTCCAGCGGCGGACGCCGTTGCGAACATCACGATGACGAGCGAGCGCATGCGGATCACGGGAGGCCTCTGGATTTTCTTGTCGAATAGCTGATGCGAAGCCGTGGCCGCAATTCCGGAGCTGCCTCGATCGAGAAGAAGCGGGCCTCGAGGGGTGCCTGCCCTTCGGTGGTGCTCACGAGTACGAGCGCGCGGGGAGTCTGATCTACTTTCTGCGAGCGCCACAGGGAAATCACCTGGGCAATCTCGAGTTGCTTCACTCCGCTGTCGCCCGGCATGATGCGGACGGTATCGGCGCTTCCAATCGTTGTTATCTGACTGGCGCGGGTGACGTCGACCACCGTCTTCGCGGCAAGGGAGACGTTGGTAACTATGCGTATGGTGTCGCCGGGATCCACGGAACGATTGGGAATCTGGGTCAACAGCAGCGTCGCGCGCACAATCTGCGCTGTATCGGAGATGAACGTCGGAACATTGAAGCGCATGTACACCCGCTGCGCTGGAAGTCCGCCAATCGCAAGCGCGTTGCCGGGTGCCGGGGGCGGACCCTTGACGAGCACCGTATAGTCCGACAGGCTGGATGCTATCTGAGTCTGCTCGGCCGGCGTCTGGGAGAATGGCGCCAGGACAACTGCCTTGATCGATGTGTCAGGCGAAACGCGAAAGTAGAGCTGCTCGGGAAGTCCGGACTCCACCGAAAAGATGCGAAACTGCACCGAGCCCTGGGCTCGAGCCCGAAGACCGATGCGGAGCCGCTGGCCACCGTGAGCAATGATCACCGAGCCGGGAATCGGAAGGAGCACAGTGTCCTTGAGATCGGCAACCGCGTAAGTCTGCGACGCAATCAGCCGGTCGGGCGTGAACAGCGCGGCCACAGCGCTGGTAACGCTGTCAGGCGCGTCGGTGTTGACGTCATAGGCATCAACCGTCACGGGGCCGGGCAGCTTGGCGCCGGCCGTGTCGATGCGAAACAGCAGCCGCGCACTGTCGACGGTGGCAATCGGAACGGTGGTCGTGTCGCCCACCCCCGGCGCGTAACGCGCGGGGATTGAATCGAAGCGGATGACGGCGCGCGAATCGACGGTGTCGCCCCTGTTCGCGACAAAGAGCGTCGCCTCGGTTCCCTGGCCGGTAAGTGCGGAAACGGTGGTATCGAGTACCACCGGATCGATCGTTACCGTCTGAATCAGGCCGTTCTGATCGGCGCACAGATCCGGACAGCCCGCGCTCGCGTCGAGCGTCTCAGTGCATGCGGCAACAACGGCAACTATGGACAGCACACCGGCGGCACGTACGCCGGCAGATAAAAATCGCACTACGGCCTTCCACGTAAATGGTTCAGCGCGAACGCCTCGGGGAGCAGCTCGCTCAGCCGCCACACAGCCTGCTTGCCGTTGCGCGCGTAGCTCGTCACCATCAAATCGGGAGCGAACTCGCTCATCGTCTGTCTGCAAGAGCCACACGGCGGTGCCGGCTCATCTGATTCACTTGCAATCGCGATCTCCTCGAAGGTCTTGAGTCCACGCGCAACAGCCGCTGCAATCGCCACACGCTCGGCGCACAGCGCTTCGCCGTAGGCGGCGTTCTCGACGTTGCAGCCACTGACGATCTCGCCACTCGACGCCCGTACCGCCGCTCCCACGCGAAAACGCGAATACGGCGCATAGGCGTTCTCCATTGCGGCAAACGCTGCATCCCGCAGCGCTCCGCCGCTCGTCGTGTCTTCGCTCACTTTGCTGTCAGCGTGGAAAGAAAGGAGTTTCCCGCGCCGCGATATGAGACACCAAGCCACTCCCCGACAGTTGCGCCCAGATCCGAAAAAGTCGGACGTACGCCGAGATCGCCAGGAGTCACGGCGGGGCCCAGCGCCAGAATGGGGACTTTTTCGCGCGCGTGATCGGTTGATGGGGTCGTTGGATCGTTGCCGTGGTCGGCGGTAATGAAAAGCAGGTCGTCCTCTTTTAGCGGGGAGATGAGTGAGGGCAAAGCACGATCGAATTCACGGAGTGCCTGATAAAACCCCGGAGCATCGTTTCGGTGCCCGTACAACTGGTCGAAATCTACTAGGTTGGCAAAGAGGAGCCCACTGGTGGCGTCCTTCAACCAGGTGTGTATCGCGTCGATTCCTTCGGCGTTCGATGCGGTGTGTCTCGACCGAATTGCCCGCGATGCGAACAGATCATCCACCTTGCCAACGCCGGTTCTCTCCACACCCGCCGATGCGAGCGCGTCGAGCAGCGTTTCCGCCGGCGGATCGATCGAGAAGTCGCGGCGGTTGCCGGTCCGCGCAAAGGATCCCGGAGCACCGAGGAACGGACGGGCAATGACGCGGGACACGTCATGCGG
>DATBZT010000276.1:0-4081 GCA_036513055.1 Gemmatimonadaceae bacterium
CAATCTCGGGGGATTCAACGGCGGGAGGTGCCGCGCAGTCAGCGACGAGCAACATCACGAGCGTGATTCAGACGGTGCTTGCGGCGCAGCTCGTGGCGGGGAGCGGGATCCTGCAGCCGCCCGAAAGCAGTCGGGACAAAATGGATCCGGCGCGGGAAAACGGGAGGGATTCCGCACCGGCAGCGAAGTTGCCACCCTCGTCGCCCCCCTCTCCGCCGGCCAAAACAGGGTTCCGGTAGGCTCCCCCGCGAAGCCGGTCCGGTCGCGGACCTGGTGCGCTCGGCACCGCGGTACCAGGGAGGAGCAGGCTTGCGTCTGCTCCTCCTTTTTGTCACTCCTCGGAGAAGTGCGGCGAATGCCTTACTTTAGGACCATTATTTCCGAGGAGGAAATGAGCTGATCTGGGTCGTCTTGGGGCTCGTTTTGCTGATTGCGGGAACGTCTTTCCGTTTACGCATCAATCGGATTGCCCTCCGCGCGTTCCGCCGCTCGCACGGACGTCTGGACCGGTTCAAGCTCACCAAGAAGGAGTTCATCAGGCAGACGCTGCTCGCGGACGAAGCCATCGCTGCCGCCGTGAAGGAGCACGCCAGCGAGACTCGTCTGGACGAGGCCGCCACATGGCGCCTTGTCGAGGCCTACATCGACGAGATCGTCCCCTTCTTCAATATCCTCACCTACTACAAGATCGGTCTCACAGTGAGCCGCCTGCTGCTCAACTTTTTCTACAAGGTTTCCGCCGAATTCGCTTCCGGAAACCCCCCACAACAGCTGCCGGCTGATGCCATCGTGATCTACCTGATGAACCACAAGTCCAACGCGGATTACGTGCTCGTAGGCTACGTGCTCTTCGGGCAAGTGGCGATTTCTTACGCCGTCGGCGAATGGGCGCGCACTTTTCCGCTAGAGTACATCTTCAAATCCTTCGGCGCTTACTTCATCCGCCGGAAGTACCGCGAAAAGCTCTATCACAGCGTGCTCGAACGGTACGTTCAGCTCATCACCCGGAACGGAGTGACGCAGGGCATTTTTCTCGAGGGTGGACTAAGTCGTGATGGCAGGCTCGGCAAAGCGAAAATCGGCTTGCTCGACTACGTCCTCGGCGTCGCGCGCGATCCCGCTATGCGGCGGCGACTTTATGTCGTTCCGGTTGCGATCGCCTACGACCGCGTGCTCGAGGATCGCTCGCTGTTGCGCGAGCTCGACGCCCGCGAGGGAGGGCGACGGCTGCCGCGCCTCGTGCAGCTCGGCGAGGTGCTGCGCTACGTCTGGTGGAACGCGATACGTCTCGCGGGGGGCCGGTGGAAACGCTACGGCCGCGCGGCCGTCGTCATCGGAGAGCCGTTGCCTCTGGCGCCGTGGCTCGAACAGCAGGATCGAGAGACGAAGGCGTTCTTCAGCCTCGACCGCACACAACGTCTCGCGCGTGTTCAGGCGCTGTCGGATTCAGTGCTCGAGCAAATCGCGGCAATCATTCCCGTCACGCCCGTCGCTCTGGCGTGCGCGGCGGTGCAAAGCTTCGACCGCGATTTCATCCCCCGCGATCAGCTCCTCGAGCGCATGAGTGACATGCGTGACGTGCTCAGAGAACTGAACGCGCGCGTCATCCATCGAGAGGGAAGCATCGAGGAGGTTTTCGATCGTGCCTGGCGAATGCTCCACATGCGGAGGATGCTGGTCGAAGTCGGCGCCGGCTACGCGGTTCCGCCGGGCCAGCGCCCGCTCGTGAGCTACTACGCCAACAGTGTCGCTCACCTGCTGGGTCCCTTCGCGGACGGGGTCCGCAGCCGGGACGCGCTTCCCAGCCAGCTTTTCGCCAGTGCGCCATGATGATGATCGCGCCCGCGATCGGTTCCGATCCCACCTCGTGGAGGACGGTGGCCGCCTTCGTCGCGTCCTCGAACTGGCCGAAGCGGTGCGGTGCCGACGAGTGTGACACCTCTATTTGACCCTAAGCTTGCGAGCCGGAATGGCTGGTTGACCAATACCAGCCCGAAGCGTACCTTAGCGGAAATACAAGACCCTCATCTTGCATACGGCCGGCAGCCGGCTGCGCGTGCTGAGGAAAAACACGTGGAGCGCACATCCCATGACCCCTCGTAACGTCGTCCGTTTTTTCTCTGGTGCGTTGCTCGCGGCTCTGGTCTATGGTTGCGGTGACAACGTCCCTAACGTTGGCCCACCCACCGAACTTCTTCTGGTGGACCCACCCTTCGCAGGAATTGACCAAGGGACAACAATTGGGCTGTTCGCATCCCTGAACGGGCTTGAGGTGCCGGTCACGTGGGCGAGCAGCGATGCAGCCGTCGCCACGGTCTCGGCCACTGGCGTAGTCACAGGCGTCGCTGCGGGGCGGGCGTCTGTGACCGCCACAAAGACTGACGATCCTACACAGGTGCGCTCGGCCAGCATCACCGTGGCCGCCGTGGTTGGGATCGGGCTTACTAGCGGCGTTCCTGTAACTGGTGTCAGTAGCGGCAGTATGGTGCGTTCCCAGGGTCTGGTCTACCACATTGCTGTACCCGCAGGAGCTACCGCGCTAACTGTGACGTTTACCGGTGGCACGGGCGACGGCGACATCTATGTCCAGAAGGGCACCCCTCCCGACGACTCCCAGTATCCGCCGCCTGGAGGGTGCGCCTCTGGGAACTCTGGAAACGCGGAATCCTGCACGGTGGCAAATCCCGCCGCTGGAACCTGGTACATCTTCGTCGCGGTCTGGGATCCCTACGCCGGCGCGACACTTACGGCGACGGCGACCCCGTAAGCCTCGTAACTCAGCTGTTGAGCAAGAAAGCCCCCGCGTTCGCGGGGGCTTTCGTTTTTTTGCGCAGCTCGGGTTCCCACGCGTTTCTTCCTTGCGAGTTTCTTTCTTGACGAAACCATCCCCCCCGCTCATCGTACCACAGGGAGCCCGGCAACTCCCTGGGAGACTCTGATGCGCGACGGACTGCGAGCTCGAACCAACGATTCAGTTACGGTGGCTAGGATCCTTCGAGGCGTGAAGCTGATCCTGCTCGTAGCCTTCGTCCCCGGGGTTGGCGCGGCTCAAGCGGTCGGAAGTGTGCGAGGCGTGGTGCACGATTCCTCGGCCGGCGTCGTGAGTGACGCTCACGTCGGCATCAAGGGATCAGCCCTTCGAACAATGAGCGATGAAGCCGGAATGTTTCGCCTCGTCGGGATCCCACCGGGTGACGCCGTTCTCGAGGTACGGCGCCTGGGCTATCGTCCCGTTTCGACCGCTGTGACAATTGCAGCCGGCAGAGAGCTTCAGGTGGACCCAGCGCTCGCTCCCGTTCCTGAACAGCTCGCGCCGGTGCAAATCCACCGGAGAGCCGAAGCGTATGACTCGCGACTGGCCGGATTTATGGAGCGGAAGTCGAAGCACGAGGGATATTTCGTAACTCGCGAGAGGCTTGACCGGATGAACTCCGCGCGCTTCGTGGACGCACTGCGCGAAATGCCTGGGGTGTCGGTTCGAACCCTCCGGGGAGGGGTGATCACGGTATCGCTGCGAGGAGCACACTGCGCGCCCCTGTTTTTCATGGATGGATTTCCAGCTACATCCGGCACGATGGACCTCGGCATGATCGATCTCTCCGGAGTCGAGGGGATTGAAGTGTATTCCGGAATGTCAATTCCGGCGGAGTTCATGGTAGTTTCGGGAAGCGAAAACTGCGGTGTCATTGCGGTGTGGTCGCGTCCCTTCCGACCCAAACCACGAACCCAGGAGTCGGTTTCGCGGGCCGAGCTGGAGCGTCTGGTCGCAGAGCATACGGTGTTTACAGCCGATCAGGTAAACGAGCCGGCAGCATGGATCGGCGGTGGCTCAGGCCTGCCCGTCTACCCGGACTCGCTTTGGACGGCACGGATTCCCGGGCGGGTGGTAGCCGAATTCATTGTGGGGCAGAACGGTAGTATTGAGGCTGGCACGCTCACCATCGCCTCGGCGACGCACCCATATTTCGCTTCGGCCGTCCGCTCCGCGCTGGACGGCGCCGTGTTCAGACCAGCGGTGCTGAACGGCAATCCGGTGAGGCAGCTCGTTCAGCTTCCCTTCGTCTTCTCCGCGCAAGTGCCC
>DATBZT010000277.1:0-6326 GCA_036513055.1 Gemmatimonadaceae bacterium
GAACGTACGCGGTGCCGCACACCACACCAACGCCAAACGCCAGCGCGACGGCAAGCTCGCCGAGTCCACGATTGGCGAGACGGAATGGAGGGCCGGTGTACACGAAACCAATCATGAGGCCGGCGAGCCCGAACAGCAGCACACCCGGGCGTCCGGCGAGGGTGAAATAGGCGCCGATAGCCGCGCTCAGCGCGCCGAAGCCGAGCATTGCGACGAGCAACTCCGCTCGCGTTGCCAGTCCCCTCTGTAGAACGCGTGATCCGCCGGTAAAACCGAGTACCGGGGTGCGATTCCGGTCGTCGGCGCCGGAGAGCTGATCGTCGAGGTCGTTCCTGATGTTGGTGCACGCCTGAAGCGACACTGTGGCGATGAGAGTGAGAAGCGCCCATCCCCATGTCACGCGCCCGGCTACGTCGAACGACGCAGCGACGCCCACAGCAACCGATGCTGCGCTCGCGGTGAGTGTGGGCCACCGCACTATCTCCTTCCACACGCCAAGCCTGCGGCTTATCAGCGACCGGTCACTCGCCCTGTCACCTGCTCCGTCGCCAAAGTCGAGAATGGAAGGTGGCCTGCCCGCCACGATCTCGCCAAACACCCGATGCTTCATGAAACGCGGTGTCACGCGTACGAATGCGAGCAAGTCCGTTTGTCCAACGGAATCGAGGTAGCTCACGATCGACGACGTGCGCATCGTCGCCTGCTTCGCGCGCTCCCGCTCGGCCGGATCGCGAACCACTTCGGCGCGACCCGTGACCTCCATCTCCCAGCTGGTGTTTTCCTCGCCGGTGGGAGATTCGTGCAGAAGCAGCGCCACCTCGGGCCGTGTGGTCATCTCTCGAATCTTTGGATCGGTTTTCATGGAGGCGAGATAGATCAGCGGTCGTGCCGCGTTGTCATCGGGAATCCACGCGCCGGGGTGCATCATTCGCACCCGGACTTCGTCTCCGGCGTGCGTGCCCACGGCGACTCGCTTTGCGGCGAGAAGCGCCTCGCGAATTCGCCGGCGCGATTCCTCGACTGGCGTGGGAGTTGGAGCTTGTGGCGTGGGTGCGGTCATGGATTACAGGGGTCGTCTCGTAACCTACGCAATCACTTACTCCTGTGCAGTTTCCCGTCGCACGACGGGCGCCACTTCGGTGCCAAGGAGCTCGATTGCGCGCATTACCTTCGCGTGAGGCGTCGGTCCAACGGTAAGCTGGGCGAGGTAGCGCTGGTGCCGGAAGATCTCATGCTGGCGAAGAATCTTGTCGATTACTTCCTGCGGGCTTCCTACCGCCAGCGCGCCGCGAGGAGATCGCGACGCATCGAACTGCTGTCTCGATGTGGGCGGCCATCCGCGCTCCTGCCCGATTCGCGTCATCGCTTCGGCGTAGGGCGGAAAGAAAGTATCGACCGCTTCCTGGGATGTTTTCGCAACGAATGCGTGTGAGTTGATGCTCACCGGAAGCGTCGCCGGATCGTGACCCGCCTTTGCCGCTGTTTCACGATAAAGATCGATCAGGGGCGCGAATCGTTCCGGTGTCCCACCGATGATCGCAAGTGCCAGGGGAAGCCCGAGTTTGGCCGCCCGTATGACCGACTGCGGAGTGCCGCCCACGGCAATCCAGATTGGCAGCGGCTGCTGGAGAGGTCGCGGGAAGACCGCGAGGTTCTCCAGCGGAGCGCGGTGATCGCCGGACCAGTTGACCCGCACGCTGTCCCGCAGCTTCAGCAAAAGATCGAGCTTCTCGGCGAACAGCTCGTCGTAGTCGTCAAGGTCGTAGCCGAACAATGGAAACGACTCGATGAATGAGCCGCGTCCGGCCATGATCTCGGCTCGGCCTCCGGACAGGAGGTCGAGGGTGGCGAAATTCTGGAACACGCGCACGGGGTCGTCGGAGCTCAGCACAGTGACGGCACTCGTGAGTCGGATTTTCTTCGTTCTGGCGGCTGCTGCCGCGAGCACCACGGCTGGCGCCGATACGGTGTAATCCGGGCGGTGATGCTCGCCAATGCCAAAGACGTCGAGCCCGACCTGGTCGGCGAGCTCGACTTCTTCGATCAGGTCCCGGAGGCGTTGCGCCGCAATTGCTGGCGCGCCGGTGCGCGGGTCTGGTGCTATTTCAGCGAACGAGTATACGCCGATTTCCATTCCGGGGGTCAGGCTGCCCGGGAAAGTCTGACCGCTTTCGTATCCTTCCTCACCGTCGTGCCGCGACGGCCGATAACGCCGTCGAGAGACCACGCTCCGGCGCCGGTGACGGCGAGGAGAAGCGTCGAGCCGAGCAGCGAGAGCGGAAGCTCCACTCCGGTCGGGCTGAAGAAGCCGCCCTTCAGGTGAACAAGACTGATGGCAACGATCATCGTGGACATGAGGCCGAGTGAAGCGAGCCGTGTGAGCAGGCCTGTAATAAGTGCCATCCCGCCGAAGAACTCAACGAACGCGACGAACGGACCGAGGAGCCCGGGAGCCGGGACGCCCATCTGGGCGAAAGCGCCGGTTACGCCGGCAAAACCGAACACGAACAGTTTCTGGCTGCCGTGGACAAGGAAGATAACGCCGACAACAGCACGGAGAATTGTGAGTCCGATGTTGATCTGGCGGTCGGTGGCGGGGCGAAAGAGTGACATGGCGAATCCCTGTTGGAGTGGTGTCACCCATATTATATGTGTTATCACACCTATTGTCAAGACACGCATCGATCCCCCGAGGCCTCGGGGCCGGCTCCCTTTCCCATCTTCCGCCGACAGACGCCGGGGGACCAACTTTCCGGGATGAGCCACGATGATCTGCATCCGGTGGTCCACGTCGAGTACCCGGACTGGGTCGACTCCGTGGTCCAGTGGAACCGCATTTATTCCTCCGATCATGACCGGATGCGTCTCGCCATCGACGTGTCGCGCGCCAACGTCGAGCATTCCACCGGCGGCCCGTTTGGCTCTGCGATCTTCGAGTCGCAGTCCGGCCGGGTGGTGGCGGTGGGCATGAACAGCGTGGTGCGCCTCAACAACTGCACGCTGCACGGCGAGATGATGGCTTTCATGATGGCGCAGCAACGCCTTGGCTCATACTCACTCAATGGGCCGGGGTTGCCGGCTCACGAGCTGTTCACTTCATGCGAGCCGTGCGCGATGTGCCTCGGCGGCAGTCTATGGAGCGGCGTACAGCGCGTGGTGTACGGCGCCGGCCGCGAGGACGCTTCGCGTCTCAACTTTGAAGAAGGGCCCGTGTTTCCGGAATCGTATCAGTATCTGGAAGACCGTGGCATCAGGATCGTCCGCAACGTGCTTCGCGACGAAGCCCGCGCGGTGCTCGAGCTGTACCGCGCGAAGAGCGGAAGGATTTACAACGGATGACCACCAGCCTGGATCCGACAATGCTCGCCGAAGCGTCGGCGGCACTACGCGAAGCCAACGTCGCATTCGCCGCCGCGCACCCGGGCGAAGGTCCGGGACGCCAGCCGGTGCACACGGTTTATGGCGGGGCGCAGCTTTTCTCCTCGGATTCAGTTCCCAAGCTCGGCACAATCGCTCTCCGGGCGATGGACGCTTACGCTGGAGACCCTTCCACGCTCGGCCGCGCCCTCGGGATCTCCGATCATCCCGCCCTCGGCACAATCGATCAACGAGTGCGCGACAAGCTTGCCCGTGAGCCGATCGAGGATTTCCGGATCGACTTCGAGGACGGGTACGGCAACCGGCCCGATGCGGAAGAAGACGAGCATGCGCAGCTCGTCGCGAGCGCGCTGGCGAAAGGCATGCATGACGGCACGCTGTCGCCTTTCATCGGCATCCGCGTCAAGCCGCTCAACGAAGAGATGCGCGTGCGGGCTGTCCGGACGCTCGATCTCGTGCTGACCGGAATCGTCGAAGCCGGCGGCATTCCGGGATGGGTCGTGACGATCCCCAAGGTCACGATCATCCAGCAGATTGACTACACGGTGGCCGTGCTGCGGCGGCTCGAGCACACCCTTGGCATTGCCGACGGGATGCTTCGCTTCGAGGTGATGGTCGAGACGCCCCAGATAATTCTCGATGAGAGCGGAGGGTCGCTCCTGCCGCGAATACTCAGCGCTTCGGACGGGCGATGCCGTGGCGCCCATTTCGGCACTTACGACTACACGGCGAGCTGCAACATCACTGCCGCCTACCAGCGGATGCAGCATCCGGCGTGCGACTTCGCCAAGCATTTCATGCAGGTGGCGTTTGCCGGCACCGAGGTCTGGCTCTCGGATGGGTCGACGACAGTGATGCCGGTTCCGGTTCACCGCCAGGCAAAGGACGGCGCGCCACTCACCGACGGGCAGCGCACCGACAATGCGGCGAGCGTGCACAACGCATGGCGGCTGCACTTCGACGACGTGCGCCATTCACTCGCCGGCGGATTCTATCAGGGATGGGACCTGCACCCGGCTCAGCTCGTGACACGCTACGCCGCACTGTACAGCTTCTTTCTCGACGGCATCGACGCTGCGGGGGTGCGTCTCAGGAACTTCGTCGGAAAAGCTGCGCAGGCGACGCTCGTCGGTGATGTTTTCGACGACGCGGCCACCGGGCAGGGCCTGCTCAACTTCTTTCTGCGCGGAATTAATTCCGGCGCGATCACCGAGGAAGAAGCGCTGACGATGACAGGTCTCACTGCCGAAGAATTCCGCGGACGGTCATTCGTGAAGATCTTGCGCGGCAGAACGTGAGCGGAGGCGTATTCGAGCTGCTCGACCTGGTTGCCCGCTGGATCCACGTGATCGCGGGAATCATGTGGGTGGGGAACTCACTGCTGTTCAACTGGCTGGACCGAAGTCTCGATTCCCCTCGTGGGCAGGGACAGACACCCGAGCCCCTCGGCACCATCTGGCTGCTGCACAGCGGCGGCTTCTACTATGTCGAGAAGACGCTGCTCGCCGGAACGCACCTGCCGCAGCCGCTCCATTGGTTCAAGTGGCAGGCGTACACAACATGGCTGAGCGGCATGGCGCTACTGGTGGTCGTGTACTACCTCGGCGGCCGCGCCGTACTCGGAGATGCAACCGTCGCGCCTCTGAGTCACAAGCTGGCGGTCCTGGTGGGCGTGGCGGCGATTGCGGGTGGAGTGGCGCTGTACGAATCCATGCAGCGATTCGTCGCGCCACGCGCGCCGCGCGCCGCTGCCATTGTCTGGGTCGCCGGGCTGACGGCAATTTCCATCGAGCTCACGCGGCTTCTGAGTGGACGCGCGGCTTTTCTTCACGTCGGCGCGATGCTCGGGACAATCATGGCGGCCAACGTGGCCCACACCATCGTGCCGTCGCAGCGCGCGCTCGTCGCATCGGTGGCGGCAGGAACTCCGGGTGGTGCTGCCCTCTCGGCGCGCGCCAAGCGGGTGTCGATCCACAACAACTACTTCACGTTCCCGGTGATCGTGCTGATGGTGAGCAATCACTTCTCCGGGATATACGGACACCGCCTGAGCTGGCTGCTGCTGCTGTTGCTCGTTGCCGCGGGCGTCGCCGTGCGGCATGTGCTGAACGTGCGGTGGAAGTTCCAGCAATGGAAGGCGGCACTGGCAGCGACGATTGCGGTGAGCGTGATGGCGCTGTATGCGGTAATGAGCTTCGGCGCGGCGACGGGTTCTAACGCGGTCGAGAACTCGTCGGCTTCATCGGCGCCGGTGACATTCGAGGAAGCGCGTCATGTCATCGACCGCCGCTGCGCGGCATGTCACTCCGAGCATCCGAGCGACATGACGTTCGGTGGAGCACCGGTTGGAGTGATGTTCGATACACCCGATCAGATAGTCGCGCGAGCAGCACGGATTCGCGAACGGGCAGTTGTGACCCGGACGATGCCACCGGGGAACAAGACAAACATTACTGATGCAGAACGGGCGCTGCTCGGCCGATGGGTCGCTCAGTCAGCGTCCCGGTGAGATAATCACCATTTACCTCCTCTTCGCTCCCAGCGCATGTCATCGTCGCCAAGAAGGCGCTACACGAGCTCAGACGCTCAGACGATCCAGCGCGCGACCTTCAACCCGCACTGATGCGACTGTGCGCCGAGTCGCTGCGCCCCGGGGGACGGCTGATTCTGTTCGAGGATGCTCCGGGCCCGGAGTCAGAGCGGGATCTGAACCGCGGAATGCTGAAGGAGATTCACTCGCAGCTCGACTCGCTGCGGGCCGGGTATCTCTCCCAATCGGCTTCCGTCGCGGCGACAGTCGGGCGCGCGCTTGCATGCCTGACTTACGATGGCTCGGAGACAAGTCAGATCGGGTTCGTCAACACTTGGATCATGCTCAAGGACTGGGCTAACCAGAACCGATGCGGTCTCTTTCAGCGCGTCGGCGTTGGCGCGCAGACTCTCGATGA
>DATBZT010000278.1:0-9567 GCA_036513055.1 Gemmatimonadaceae bacterium
CGCTGACGAGAAGCGCCAGAGCCCACGTGTAGGTCTCGTTCTCCAGGGGAAGCCACGCCACATAGAAGCTCAGGTCTGTCTGGAAGAATGGATCGCTTTCGCCGAAGCGGACTCCCGACCTCACCATGGCAAGCTGTTGCCATCGCGGAACCATCAGCGACATGAGCAGCGCGATACCGACCGAGAACGCCATCACGGCGCGGTCGAGATAGCGGGTGGGAACTGCTTCGCCAAATTCGACGTTTCCCAGTCGCCGTGGGAAAGCCAGCGACATTATGCTGCGTCGAATCGAGAACAGGTTGAGCAGTGCGAAAAGCCCGGCGAATACCGCCGAAACGGTGTGGACAACGGCGATGTCTCTCGCCTTTTCTTCCCAGACGGACGTCGCGCCGAGGGCACTGTACCAGGCGTAGTCCGAATAAACGAGCGCGAGCGCGCGCCCGAGAAGCAGAATTGCCGCGGCAGCGACGAGCCCGGCGAGGAGCCGCCGCCCCGAAGTCATTTCAAACCTCTACTCCGTGTTCCCGAAGCCACCCTTCCATCTCGGACTTGATCGCATCGAGATGCTGCTGCGTTCTCGCCTCAAAGCGCATCACGAGCACGGGCTGGGTGTTCGATGCCCGAATGAGTCCCCAGCCGTCTCCGAACAGAACCCTCACACCGTCCACGTCGATTACCTGATGAATCGCCGCGAAATGTTTCTTCGCTTCTTCGACGAGGGCGAACTTGCGGTCGTCGGGGCAGGCCACACGCAGCTCGGGCGTGGAGACAAAACGCGGTACATCGGCCAGCATCTCGTGAACGCTCTTCCCTGAATCAGCGACGATGCGGAGCAGTCGGGCCGCGCCATAGAGCGCGTCATCGAAGCCGTAGTACCCCTCGGCGAAGAACATGTGGCCCGACATCTCGCCGGCAATCGGCGCCCCTGTCTCGTGCATCTTCTCTTCGATCAGAGAATGGCCCGTCTTCCACATGAGCGGCTTGCCTCCCGCCTTCTCGATGGATTCGGGAAGCGCCTGAGAACATTTCACGTCGAAGATTATCGGCTGGCCGCCGCCTTTGCGGGCGATGACGTCGCGCGCGTAGATGATGAGAAGCTGATCGCCCCAGATGATCTCACCGGTGTCGTCGATGATGCCAATACGGTCCGCGTCGCCATCGAAGGCGATGCCGATATCTGCGTGATCCGATTTCACCGCGGCGATGAGGTCGGCGAGGTTCTCCGGGATCGTGGGATCAGGATGGTGGTTTGGAAAGGTTCCATCGCTTTCGCAGAACAGACAGCGCACGGGCTGCCCGAGCTTCCTGAAGAGCATTGGCGCGACGAGTGCACCGACGCCATTGCCGGCGTCGGCGACCACTTTGAGGGGACGTGAGAGCGGTCCGATGCGAGAGACAACGTCATCGACGTACCGCTCGATTATTGTTTCGTCGCAACTGGAACCCTCGCCTGTCGGAAAATTCCCGCCAAGAGCGAGCTCGTAGATCTTCTGGATGTCGTCGCCGTAAATGGAGCGTGTGCCGAGACCAAGCTTGAACCCGTTGAACTCCGGGGGGTTGTGGGAGCCGGTGATCTGAATCCCGCCGGCGACGTTGAGATTGTGCTGAGCCCAGTAGGCGAGCGGAGTCGGAACCACGCCGATGTCGACGACGTCGAGTCCGCTCTCGAGCAGCCCAGCAACTATCTCGCTGTGCAAGGCGACGCCGCTCGGGCGGTTGTCACGCCCGACAGCGATCGCGCCGGTGACATTCCTTGCGCTGAGAAACGCAGCGTACGCGCGTGCCACGAGTCGGGCGACGTCGGGAGTGAGATCCTTTCCAGCGACGCCGCGAATGTCATACTCGCGAAAGATGTCGCGAGAGAGAGCAACGGTCATGGAGAGTTGGCCGCCACCGGAGTCGCGTGGGGCGTGACGACCGACGTGGTGTCGTAACCAGCGATGACCGGCCTGCTGGCCTGGGTCAGCCGCAATGCAGCATTGGGCAGAATGCCAAAGGCGATAATCAGAATCGCCGCCGCGGCGATGACGAACCGCGTCCACCCGCCTGCCCTCGGGATCGACGGGGCGTCGGCATTCCTCGGCCGCATGAACATCACCATCACCACATAGAGGTAGTAGCCGGCTGACACGACACTCGTGACGACCAGCACCACGGCAAGCCGCGTTTGGGGCGCCGGTGCCTGGAGTGCCGACTGGATGATCCAGTATTTCGCGAGGAACCCGATACCACCGAAAATCGGAAACCCGAGGAGCGCCAGCATGAAGATCGCCATCGCGACGGCGAGCTTTGGCCTCACCTGCCAGAGGCCCGAATAATCGTCGATGTTCAGATGCGACTCTCCGGGCTCGCCCTGGGCGACGATCACCCCGAATGCACCGAGTGTGGCGAGCGTGTAGGCGAGCAGGTAAAACATCAACGCGGAGGCAGCGGCGGTAGTGCCTATGGCCACCGCAACCATTATGTAGCCGGCGTGAGCAATGCTCGAGTACGCAAGCATCCGCTTGATGTTCTTTTGCGCCAGAGCCACCACGTTTCCGACAACCATCGTCGCCGCCGCCAGCCACCATACCGGTCCATGCCAGCTCGCGGAGACATCGGGAAAGGCTTCCAGCCACACTCGCAGAAATCCCACAAAGGCTGCGGCCTTGACCGCGGCAGCCATGTAGGCCGTTACCGGCGTCGGCGCGCCCTCGTACACATCGGGCGCCCACATGTGAAACGGAGCCGCCGCGACCTTGAACCCGAATCCGACGAGAAGGAGCGCCGCGCCAATCACCACCAGGGCACTGTTCCCCAGCGCGAGAACGTGAATCCGGGATCCGATTGCCGACAGATTCGTGGTGCCGGTAGCGCCATAGATGAGCGCGATGCCGTATAACAGGAAGGCGGTCGAAAATGCCCCGAGAAGGAAGTACTTGATCGCGCCTTCTGCAGACCGTTCGCTCCGCCGGTTCATCCCCGCCAGAACGTAGACGGCGATCGACATGATCTCGATGCCGAGGAAAACGATGATCAGGTCGCGGGCGGAAGCCAGCGTCATCATGCCCGACGTGGCGAAAAGCAGCAGCACGTGCGATTCGCCGGCGGTAATTCCCTGCCGCGCGTTGTAGTCCATCGACAAGGCGATCGTGCCGATGGTCGCGATGAGGAAGACGATGTCCGCACTCCAGCGGAAATTGTCCATCGCGATGATACCCGGCGAGACCAAGTCGCCTTTTGCCATGTAGTACCCGATGGCCACCACGACCGAGACGCAGAGAATGATGCTGGTAACACCAATCTGTCGTTGGTTGGCCTCGCTTTCCGGGCGCCACGCCGACCACAGCAGCAGCGCCATCGCTCCGCCAATGAGGAGAAGATCCGGCCCGAGGGCCGACATTAGCTGCGACGGTACCGAAAGATCGAGTGTCATCGGGGAACCTCGACCTTCATCGCCACTACCGTTCCGGAGACTGTTCCCGGAAGGGCGCCATCATGCACCTGGGCAACGAACTTTGCCGCCGCCGGCTCCATACGCCGGAGAATCGGCGCCGGATAGACGCCAATCCAGATGATGGCGGCAATGAGGGGAGCCACGATCGCGATCTCCCGCCAGTTGAGATCGGGAATGCGCGAGTTCTCTTTCTTGTCGAGGGGATTGAAGAGGATCCTCTGAATCGCCCACAACAGATACGCGGCGGCGAAGATCACCCCCGTTGTCGCGACGATCGTCAACCAGGGATACGGCTTGAAGGAGCCCACCAGCACGAGGAATTCGCCAATAAAGCCGTTCGTCCCCGGCAGTCCAATGCTGCTGAGCGAGACGATTGTGAGTGCGGCAGCGAACACCGGCACGACGCGGGCGATTCCTCCGTACGCGTTGATTTCCCTTGTATGCCGCCTCTCGTAGATCATGCCGACGAGAAGGAACAGGGCACCCGTCGAGATCCCGTGGCTGATCATTACCATCAGCGCTCCCTGCACGCTCTGCAGCGTGAGAGCGAAAATGCCGAGCATGACGAACCCGAGGTGGCTCACCGACGAATACGCGACGAGCTTTTTGAAATCGGGCTGTACCATTGCGACAAGAGCACCGTAGACGATCCCGATCACCGCGAGCACGACGACGATCGTGCGCACTGTCGGATTCATGGCCGCTCCGGGAAAGAGCGGCAGCGCAAACCGCAGGAAGCCGAACGTGCCCATCTTGAGCATTATCGCCGCCAGTATCACCGAGCCGCCGGTGGGCGCTTCGACGTGAGCGTCGGGCAGCCAGGTGTGGAACGGGAACATGGGAACCTTCACGGCGAACGCGAGGAAGAATGCCGAGAAGAGCCACAGCGCCGTGCGCGGCGCGAGCGTCAGGTGGGAGACGAGGTTGTCGTAGCTGAAATTGGGGATTCCCGTTTTCGGATCACTTGCGTGAACGCCAAGGTAAAGAATTGCAACGAGCATAAAGAGCGACGGAAGCATCGTGTAAATGAAGAACTTGATGCTTGCATAAAGCCGCCGCTCGCCGCCCCACACGCCGATGATGAAATACATCGGAATGAGCATCACTTCCCACATCACGTAAAACAGAAAGAGATCGCGGGCAAGAAAGGCGCCGAGCATCCCGCTGGTCAGAATCAGCATCAGGGCAAAGAACGCGTGCACCTTCACCTTCACGCTCGTCCAGCTCCCAAGGACAGTCAGCGGCATGATGAACGTCGTCAGTAGAACCATCATCAGAGCGATGCCGTCGAGCCCGAGCGTGAACCGGATTCCCCACGCCGGAATCCACGGAATGTCGACCACCGCCTGCCATGCAGTCTGTGCCGGATCGAACGACCACCACAGCCCTGCCGAGACGACGAATTCGATGATGCAGAACCAGAGAGCGATCAGCCGGGCCGTGCGATTCGCCGACTCGAGGCTCGCCGCGTCGGCGTTCCGTGGCGACAGAGCGACAAGAATCGCCGCGCCGACTACCGGGATGATGAGCAGCGCCGGCAGCACCCAGCTGTTGTAGCCGATCGATTGAAGGAAGGATGTCATTCGTCGGTCTCAGCGAAGGGTGACGGCGCCGAGCACCGCGAGGACACCAATGACCAGCACCCAGGCGTATGTGCCCACGGCGCCGCTCTGCACGCGCGATCCCACCCATCCGAAGGCCCTTGCGACGGCCGCACTCCCGTTCACGAAAAACCCGTCTATCAGTCCGTTGTCCACTGCCCGCCACAGCACGTTGCGCGAGAGCTGGTAGGTCGGGTTGACGATCGCCCGATCGTACCCTTCGTCGACGTAGTACTTGTTGGCCAGCACGAGATCGAACCCGTGCTCCGGCGGCGATTCACTCTTTGGCACGAGCGACTGAGGCTTGAGCCGCACGTACGCGAAGGCGATACCCGATATGCCCACCAATACAGCCAATCCGATCAACAGGAGCTCCGTGCCGACCGACTCGGCAGCGCGCTGCCCGGTCGATGCCGCCACCCGGGCAGTTGGACCGCCAAGCACCGGCTCGAGCCATGTGTCCAGCACTCCTGCCTTCCCGATTGGAATCAGCTCGGGAAGATTGAGCCATCCGCCGAAAGCGCTGAGCAGTCCGAGAACCACCAGCGGCCCAGTCATCACCCACGGCGCTTCACGGAGCTGACTGCGCTCCTTCTCGCCCGTCCGGTTGGGGCCGTGGAAGGTGTACAGCATCATCCGCGTCATGTAGATGGCCGTCAGGAACGCGGCTGCCAGACCAAGCACGTAGATCAGGTAGAGCCATATGCTTCCGGAAATCCCGAAGAGAGACGACTCTGCCAGCGATGATCCGCCGGCCCTCGAGAACGCTGCGCCGAGAATCGCATCCTTCGAAAAAAATCCGGAGAGCGGCGGAATACCGGCAATTGCCAGCGTCGCAATCCACATCAGCACCCACGTGACGGGCATGTATTGCCGGAGTCCGCCCATGTTGCGCATGTCCTGCGCGTCCTCCTGGCTGTGCGTGCTGTGATACGCGGCATGCATCGCGTAAATCACGGAGCCCGACCCGAGGAAAAGGAGCGCCTTGAAGAAGGAGTGCGTCACGAGATGGAACAACCCGGCGCTGTACGCGCCCACTCCGACACCGATGAACATGTAGCCGAGCTGCGACACGGTGGAATAGGCGAGAACCTTCTTGATGTCCCACTGCTTCAGGCCGATGGTAGCCGCGAAGATGGCGGTCACCGCACCGGTAAGAGCGACGACGAGGCTCGCAACGGGAGCCAGCGAAAAGAGTGGCGAGCTGCGCGCGACGAGGTAGACGCCTGCCGTCACCATCGTGGCGGCATGGATGAGGGCAGAAACCGGAGTCGGTCCCGCCATCGCATCCGGCAACCAGATATAGAGGGGAATCTGGGCACTCTTGCCGACGCAACCGAGGAACATGAAAAGACATATGGTGGTAAGCACGGCGCCGCCGTACGGCAGCCGGCTGGCCCCAGCGAACACGTCCTGAAAGCCGAGCGTTCCAAGCGTGGCGAACAACATGAACATCGCCACCAGAAAACCGAAGTCGCCAATGCGGTTGACGATGAACGCCTTTTTTCCGGCGTCCGCGTTCGCCTTGTCCGAGAACCAGAATCCGATCAGCAGATAAGAGCATAACCCGACTCCCTCCCAGCCGACGAAGAGAACCGGATAGTTCGCGCCGAGCACCAGCACCAGCATGAAGAACACGAACAGATTCAGATAGGCGAAGTACCTCGGATAGCCCGGGTCCTCGCGCATGTAGCCGACGCTGAAGATGTGAATCAGTGCGCCGACGCCGGTGACCACCAGAACCATCATCATTGACAGCTGGTCGAGCTGAAGAGCAGCGTCGATCTGCAGCTTTCCCACCGGCATCCAGCTGAAGTAGCGCTGAATGAACGGCGTCTCCATTGGAACGCCCTTCATGGCGAAGAAGATTGCCAGAGCCAGAATGAACGACAGCACGAGCACGGCTGGCCCGATGAAGCTCACTATGGCAGCGTACGGATGCGGTGCCACCGCGTGATGATCGTCACCTGCCGCGCCGTGGTCCTCAGCAGCGGTATCGTGCGTTGCAGCGCCGCCATGGCCGAGAATGTCCGGATCGGCCGGCCCCGGGTGCGCCGCGCTGACAAGCGAGATGAGACCGTTGATCACGAAGCCGAGCAGCGGGAGAATCGGGAGCAGCCAGACCCAGCGGGCCACAGTTCCCGCCAGCGGGTGAACAGCCGATGCCACGTCCTGTATGGGCATCAACCCTTCATGAGATTGATGTTCTGCAGATTCACCGTCTGGCGGTGGCGGAAGATCGCGATGATGATGGCCAGGCCAACGGCGGCCTCAGCGGCAGCCACTGTCATGACGAACACAACGAACACCTGCCCTGCAGCCCCGTACACCCGGGAGAAGGCCACGAACGTGAGGTTGACGGCGTTGAGCATCAGCTCGACGCACATGAAAATGATGATGGCGTTGCGGCGGGTGAGAACGCCGACGACGCCAATCACGAAAAGCACCGCGGACAGCGCGAGGGATTCAGCCAGCACGTCCGTCCCTCCTGCGGCCAAGGACAACAGCGCCGGCGATCGCGACGAGGAGCAGCACACTCGTCAGCTCGAAGGCGAGCAGATACTCGTTGAACAGCGGTCGCGCCACCGTGCCGACGGCTCCGTACTTCTGCATCTGGTCGGCCGCAAAGCCAAGCGGCACCTGGTACTTCCCAGCCACCTTGCCGCCGCCGATGACCATGATTTCCGCGATGAGGATGAGCCCAATGGCACCAGCTGCCAGTCTCGGCCAGAGGCCCCGCTGGTCGGCGATCTCCGAGGGATGACCAAGGTTGAGAAGCATGATCACGAACAGGAACACGACCATGATCGCTCCGGCGTAGACCAGCACCTGCATCACGCCGATGAACTGCGCGTCGAGGAGCACGTATTCAGCGGAGAGAGCGAACATCGTGTTGACGAGCCACAGAGCGGCTGCAACGGGACTCTTGCGTGTGACGAACGTCAGCGCCGACGCAATCGCCACGACACCGAAGAAATAAAAAACAAACAAGTAAAGGAGCGGATAAGGGAGACTCATTATTCCCCCTTCGGATCGTCGGGATCCCACATCTCGCAGACGGGATGCGTCTGGGCAGTGAGTCGCTCGAGATCGTAAACGAATCCTTCGCGGCTGTACTCCGCATTTTCGTAGTGACGGCCGACGTGAATCGCTTCCTCGGGACAGACTTCCTGGCAGTAGCCGCAGAAAATGCAGCGGAACTCGTCGATCTCGAAAATGAGCGGATAGCGGTTCCCTTCCTCGTCTTCGCCGGGAACGAGCTTGATGCAGTTGGCCGGACAGACGGTGGGACAGAGACCGCATGCGACACACTTGGCCTTTCCCGTCTCGGTGGTCAGCATCCGGTGCGTGCCCCGCCACCTCGGCGAGATCTGCCACTTTTCCTCAGGATACTGCACCGTGACTTTGTGCGGGTTCACGAGATGCTTGAAGGTGAGGGCCATTCCTTTCAGCGTCGCCCTCACGTAACTGACGTCCTCGATCGGGCGGTCGAGAACCTTGACGTTGATGGCCATTACCTGCCGGCTCCGGAAGCGAGTGGCGAGCGCGATGCAAGGGCGCGCAGGCGCGCGATGCGCACCTCATCCATCCGGCTATAAGCCGGGCTGATTATGCGACCGCGATCCAGAATGGAGAAGACGATCATCACCAGCGCGATGTTCACCACTCCAAGGATGGAGCTGTACATCGCCCCGCGAGTGATGCCCGCTGTGTCGAGGATCAGTATTACCGCCGCGATCACGATGATGTAGCCGAGCGCCAGCGGAAGCATGAACTTCCAGCCCAGCGACATGAGCTGGTCATAACGGAAGCGCGGCAGCGTCCAGCGGACCCACATGAAGAAGAACAGGAAGAACAACACTTTGGCGAGGAAGATCAGCACCGAGAGAAGCGTCAGCCAGCCGCTGAACGGACCGATATTGTCGTGGCCGGTGAACGGCACGTCCCATCCCCCGAAAAACAGCGTCACCATCAGCGCGCTCGCCGTCACCATGTTTGCGTATTCGGCGATGAAGAACAGCGCGAACTTCATCGCGCTGTACTCGGTGTGATAGCCGGCGATCAGCTCGGACTCGGCTTCTGGAAGATCGAACGGCAGCCGGTTCGTTTCCGCGAACGACGCGACGAGGAAGATGAAGAAAGCGATAGTGAGATTGACGACGTTCCACCCACCATATGCCTGCTGAGTCACGATCGACCCAAGCGTCACGTTCCCGGCCAGCAGGAGCACCGGGATTGTGGACATTCCCAGTGAGATCTCATAAGAGATCATCTGCGCGCTCGACCTGAGTCCGCCGAGCAGGGCGTACTTGTTGTTTGAGGCCCATCCGGCGAGGACGATGCCGTAGACGCCGAGCGACGAGATGGCAAGAATGAAAAGGAACCCAACCGGCAGATCGGCAAGTACCATGTCGATCCTGCCCCACCGCGTCGGGAGCGGCGCCCCGAAGGGAATCACCGCCCAGGTAGTCAGCGCCGGAATGAAGGTGAGTATGGGTGCCAATATGAATAACGGCTTGTACGCGGCTT
>DATBZT010000279.1:0-26406 GCA_036513055.1 Gemmatimonadaceae bacterium
TGAGTCAAAAAAACTCTGACGGGAGCGGCGCACACTGCCCAACATTTGGCGGCCAACACAGATCAATGTTGCGGCATAACTACTAATTGTACAGCCAAGTTATACTGCGCGGGCGTCAACAAAACTGCAGGCAATTGCAACAATTCCGCAGTCTCCAAGAAGCGCCGACGCACAGAACCCCAATGGCAACACGGGCTTGCGCTGCTGGTCCGGGGATCCTGCAGGAATTATGCTGCGAATAACTCGCTGCGTAATCTGCGAAATGGCGCATGGAGACCTGAAGCCTGCTCACGAACAACATCACGGTCGAGGTCCACCGGGGAGACGTGCGCGGACTGTCTTCACACCGCTCAGCCGCTACTAAACTCCAATCGGGTGCCAGGTGGTCTTGAACTCGATGAAGTCGCGGATCTCATACACGCCTTGGCTCCGCTCGGAGTACCAGTCCACATCCTCCTCCGCCTTCCGCGTCTTCACCCGCTTCACGCTGTCCGCCGCGCCAAGCGCCAGCTCCTTCCTCTCATTCGCGCCCACCACGGCGCTCACCCCACGCAGATGCGTGTGCGACGCGAACGTCGGCACCAGCTCCTTATGGAATCCCGTCAGCAGATTCACAACTCCGCCCGGCAAATCCGACGTCGCCAGCATCTCGCCCAGCACAATCGCCGGATAGGGCTGCGTCTCCGACGCCAGCGCCACCACGACGTTCCCACTCACGATCACCGGCACGAGCTGGCTCATCAATCCAAGCAACGGATCGCGATCGCCGGCAATGATCCCGACAATTCCCATCGGCTCAGCGACAGTGAAATTGAAAAACGGACCGGCCACGGGATTCGTGTTTCCCAACACCTGCGCATACTTGTCCGCCCAACCCGCGTAGTAGATCAACCGGTCTACGCTCGCCAGGACTTCCTTCTCCGCATCGCCCTTCGAGGTTCCCCCAGAACGCGCGATGGCTTCCGCCATCTCATCGCTCCGGCTCTCCAGCATCTCACCAAGCCGATACAAAATCTGCCCGCGATTGTACGGAGTGCGCTTGGCCCAGCCGGGACCCGCCTTGGCCGCCGCCTCTACCGCGTTCCGCACATCCTTCCGCGTACACTGCGGAATGTTCGCCAGGATTTTCTCCTGCTTCTTCCCCTCGTAAATCGGAAACGTCCGCCCGCTCTCCGACCTTATGAACGCGCCACCCACATAAACCTTGGGCGTTTTGATAATCGGGAGTCGATTCATGCGCCGACTCCTTGAGGAATCGAGTGCTGTTCCCAAAACTTCCAGCCGTTTTCTGTGTTTCTGTGTTTCTGTGGCCGATTCAGGGCATTCATACGAGCCTCACATAGTCGAGCAGCCCCTGCCGACCACCCTCGCGCCCGAACCCGCTCTCCTTGTATCCGCCAAATGGCGACGACGGATCGAACTTGTTGAACGTGTTCGCCCACACCACGCCCGCCTTGAGTTCGGTGCTCATCTTGAGAATTCGCGAGCCCTTGTCGGTCCACACTCCCGCCGACAATCCATACATGGTGTTGTTCGCCTTCTCCACCGCCTCCCCGAGCGTGCGGAAGGTCAGCACCGAAAGCACCGGCCCGAAGATCTCCTCCTGCGCAATGCGATGGCTTTGTGTCACCCCGGTGAACACGGTCGGCTTGAACCAGTAGCCCGCGGCCGGCAGACGGCACGACGACGACTGATACATCTCCGCCCCCTGGGCCACACCCGACTCGACAAGCTCCGTGATCTTTTCGAGCTGCGCCAGCGAATTGATCGCGCCGATGTCCGAGTTCTTGTCGAGGGGATTACCAACGCGCAAAACGCCGATGCGGTCCTTGAGCTTGCGCACGAACACTTCGTAAATGGACTCCTGCACAAGCAGCCGGCTCCCCGCGCAACACACATGGCCCTGGTTGAAGAAGATCCCGTTCACCACTCCTTCAACCGCCTGGTCAAGTGGCGAATCGCCGAACACGATATTTGCCGCCTTCCCGCCCAGCTCCATCGTCATCTTCTTGTCGGTGCCCGCCACCTGACGCATGATGCGCTTGCCAACTTCGGTGGATCCGGTGAACGCCACCTTCGACGCGATGGGATGACCCATCACCAACGCGCCAGTCTCCCCCGCGCCGCTCACGATGTTCACCACTCCCGGCGGGAGATCCGCCTCCTGCAGCAGCTCGGCAAACTTGAACGCCGTCACCGACGTCGTTTCGGCCGGCTTCAACACCACGCAATTCCCCGTCGCCAGGGCCGGTGCAATCTTCCACGCGAGCATCAGCAGCGGAAAATTCCACGGGATCACCTGGCCAACGACGCCCAGGGGCAGCGCCTGCCGCCCGGGAATTCCATACTCGAGTTTGTCCGCCCAGCCGGCGTGATAAAAGAAATGCGCCGCCGCCATCGGAAGGTCGAAGTCCCGCGACTCCTTGATTGGCTTTCCGCCATCCATCGTCTCCGCCACTGCAAACTCGCGGGCGCGATCCTGAATGAGACGCGCAATTCGATAGATGTACTTCCCGCGCTCCTGGCCCGGCATCTTCCGCCACACCGAGTCGAACGCGCGCTGCGCCGCCTGGTAGGCCGCATCGACGTCCTCGGCGTTTGCAATCGCGATGCTCGAAAGAACCTTCTCCGTCGCGGGATTGATCGAATTGAAATACTTGCCCGACCGCGGTGCGACGAACTTTCCGCCGATGAACAGCTCGTACCGCGGCTTTATCTTCGGATCCGCCGTCTCGGGAGCGGGATCGTATTCCCAAAGATCGCCGAAGATGAGCTGCGGAATTGAGCTGCCGCGCCCCGATGCATTAGCGGCTGGCTGAGAGCGCGCTTTGGTTTTTGTTATGGCCATCGTCAGTAGCTCTCCGCCGCCTCGGTGAAATAATACGGCGCCTGGTAGGCCCCGGTCTTCTGCTTCTCGATCTGCCGCAGGAGATCGTTGAGCAGCGAGCTCGCGCCAAAACGATAGCGGCTCGAGTTGAGCCATGCATCGCCCAGCGTCTCCTTTACCGCAACGAGATAGTGCAGCGCCTGCTTGGCGGTCTTGATTCCACCCGCCGGCTTCATTCCAATCGCCATGCCCGTCGCCAGATAGTGATCGCGAATTGCCTCCAGCATCACCTGCGTGTTGGCGAGTGTCGCCGAGCCGGAGGCCTTGCCGGTGCTGGTCTTGATGAAGTCGCCCTCGCGGATGACACGCATCGCAATGAACGACGCCGCACGGATGTTGTCGAAGCTCTCCAGCTCGCTCACCTCGAGAATCACCTTGAGCGTCGCATCGCCGGCCGCTTCGACAACGGACGCGATCTCGTCCTGCACGCCGTCGAAGTCACCGGAGAGGAAAAGACCGCGATTGATCACCATGTCTACTTCGTCGGCGCCGTCCGCCACCGCCTGCCTCACTTCCGCGAGCTTGAGCCGCAGCGGACTCTGCCCCGAGGGAAATCCCGTCGCCACCGACGCAACCTTGATGGGCGTGTCGGCCAGCCACTTGCGCGCGTACTTCACCAGGAACGGGTAAATGCACACCGCCGCAACGTGCGGGACATCAGGGTCGTCGCTGGGGTGCCGCGCCTTCTGGCACAGCGAGCGTACCTTGCCAGGAGTGTCCTTGCCTTCGAGCGTCGTCAAATCCACCATTGACACTGCGGTGGTGAGACCCCAAAGCTTGGACTGCTTTTTGATGCTGCGGGTGGTAAACTTCGCCACGCGCTCGTCTATGCCGACCTGATCCACAGAGCCGGTTTCGTCGAGCAGCCGCTTGAACGCGGAACGTTGAGACGTTGACATCGTGTTTCTAATATCGTGGTGGGTGGTAGCCGTCGCTACTGCTCTTCACCGCGCCCCGTAACGATCAGGTTGCCGAATGGAAGCTGAACGTCATTACGCCGTGCTTTTCGACCTCGATGGGACTCTCATTGATTCCATCGGCCTCCTGCTGCGATCCGTCAGGCACACCTTCGAGGGTCGCGAGGATCGGGCTCCGACCGAGGAGGAATGGATTGCCGGAATCGGGACTCCGCTGGCCGAACAGCTCCGTCCCTTCGTTGAATCGGACGAAGACGCCGAGGAGCTGGTCACCCGTTACCGCACGTATCAGCGGACGCATCACGACAGGCTGACGACGCCTTATGACGGCGTCCTCGATACGCTCGAGCAGCTCTACAACTGGGGCCACCCGATGGGTGTGGTAACCAGCAAGAGCAACGAGATGATGGAGCGCGGTCTCAAGCACACGGGGATCGACGTCTACATGAAGACGATGATCGGGTGTGACTCGTCCTCGCTGCACAAGCCCGACCCATTTCCGGTGCGGCTGGCGCTGGAGGAGCTCGGGTACGACCCCCACGAGGCCGTGTTCGTCGGAGATTCTCCGCACGACATCGCGGCCGGGAACGCTGCCGGAGTGACGACGATTGCCGCGCTGTGGGGTCCGTTCACGCGGAATCAACTGGCCCCTTACAGGCCGACGCTCTACCTGGACACGATCACCGAGCTCCCGGCAATGGTCGAACGGCTTCAGGCCGGCGCCATCGTGGGCAGAACACCGCGACATGGAACAGCCTCGCTGAAGAAACCACGAAGGACAGAGTCGACCGACGGCTGAACTCTGACTCACCCTCGGCCAGACCCAACCGGCGGTCTCTGGTGTAGTATCACCCCGCGGCAATCACCCCCGCGCCCTAACGACCAATTCGGAGCCAAACTCAGATGGGAGTCTCATTTCCCGCCGGCGCCATCGTGCGCACCGGCGCCGAGCGGGCAACGCTCGTCCGGCGGACATATTCACTCGTCTTTGCCGGCGTTCTCGCGACAATCGCCAGCGCGACATTCGCCCTTTCGCAGCCCGCGCTCATGCAGGCCGTTGCCGTGCATCCATGGATATCCGTCGCCTGTTTCTTTGCGCCGCTCATTTTCGCTCAGCGGGCACGAAAAGTCTTTCCGGCGAATATTGGCTTCGTTCTGCTCTTCACCGTCGTCGCCGGCGTATACATCTCGCCCATTCTCTATTACTACGGCCGCTCTCAGCCCGGCCTGATCACTCAGGCGGCCACGCTCACCATCGGCGCTTTCGGCATTCTCACCGCGTACGCGTTCGTCTCCCGCCGCGATTTCAGCGCCTGGGGAAGCTTTTTCATGGTGGGGCTCTGGGTGCTCATCGGCACCATGCTGCTCAATCTCTACTTCCGCAACCCGGCAATGGATCTCTGGCTTGCCGGAATCACCGTGCTCGTTTTCAGCGGACTTCTGGTGTTCGACACCTGGCGCATACGCAACGTCTATGGGCCGGACGAGTACGTCGCCGCCGCGGTGCGGATCTACCTCGACCTCCTCAATCTTTTCCTGGGACTCCTGCGAGTGCTCGGCGGACGCCGCAGCTGATCGGTCCTACGGTTTCTCCAGCACCGCGTCCATCGCCCGCGCCAGGTCGAGATCCTTCTGCGTGATTCCACCGGAATCATGAGTGCTCAATGAGCAGATGATCTTGGTGTAGCGAATGTCGATGTCGGGGTGGTGATTGGCGGCTTCCGCTGCCTCCGCCACCCTGCCGACGAAGCCAATTCCTTCGGGGAACGTCTTGAACTGATAGGTCTTCACAATTGCAGTGCCCCGCCGCGTCCACCCGCTGAGACTACCCAGCTCGCGCTGAATGGCGATGTCCGACAGGACCTCGGTCATCTCTCGTGTCCCTCTAATGAAGGTGATTCGCCTGCCCGCCGCGCCTCGGCCACAACATACCTGCATCGCTCGCGCCGCGTGAATGCTTCGGGTTATATTCGGGCATGGGTAGGAAGCGAAAACGGTCGCCACGACGGCGATTCGACCAGACGGCGCTATTCGGTGAAGCGTTCGAGCGCGAACAGCGACTTCTCCCAGTCGTAGGAACCCAGAAAGACATCAGCTATTACGGGGCTCCGGCAAAGAGCGTCCTCAATGGGCCCGACACCACGGGAATGGGCTACTGGTCAGTCAATCCCTATGTCGGCTGCGCTTTCGGATGCGCCTACTGCTACGCCCGCTACGCCCACCGGTTCGTGATGGAGCGGGCCGCCACCGATGACAGAATGGGCACGGCACTGGGTCAGGCATTTCAGAATCTCCCGCCCTGGCTCGCGTTCGAACGAAACATTTTCATCAAGCACAACGCTCCCGAAGTGCTGAGCCGCACGCTACGCTATGGGAGCGACAAGCACCTCGCTCTCCTCAAGGGAGAGGCAATCGTCATCAGCACCGCCACCGATCCGTATCAACCCGCGGAAAGGAGATTCCGCGTCACGCGGCGGATTCTGGAAGTCCTCGCCGAGCACCCGGGGCTGAGGGTGGTGATTATCACGAAGAGCCCGCTCATCACCCGCGACACTGATGTGCTGTCGAGAATCGCGAGAATATCGGAGCTGAGCGTGCACATCTCGCTGATCACTCTCAATCGCGAGCTTGCGCGCCGGCTGGAGCCCCGCTCTCCCACTCCCGACGCGCGACTGCGCGCGCTGGCTCGACTGCGCGAGGCCGGCATCGACACAGGCATCAACTGCATGCCGGTGCTTCCCGGCATCACCGACAATCCATCCGACCTGGAGGCGCTCGTAAAGCGGGTTTCCGAAGCCGGAGCGACGCACGTCGGCGCGTGCGCTCTGAGACTCCAGCCGGCGGCAAGAAAACGCTACCTGCCATTCATCGAGGAGCAGTTTCCTCACCTCGCGGAGCGATACCGTAACACGTACGCCAACGGCTATCAGGCGGGGGACAAGTACCGAGCAGGACTGGCAGCATTCTTCGACAAGCTCTGCGCGAAGTACGGGTTACCGACCCGGTCGAGGGTCGAAGACGACGAAGGGGACGAGGCGCACGACATGCGCCCCGCCCCCTCAGAGCAGTTGTGGCTGCCGCTCTAGTTCTTCTTCGTCGAGTCGCTCTTCATCATCGAGTCGTGCTTCATCTTCATCGCGCCCGTCATCTTCATGCCGGGCTTCATCTTTATGCCAGCCTTCATCATCGAGTCGTGTTTCATCTTCATCTCGCCCGTCATTTTCATCGGGGCGCCCTTCATTTCAGCCTTCTCGGCACCGGGGCTCTCCTTGCCCTCTTCTGACATCTTCATGCCTTCCATTTTCATGCCGCCCATGTCATCGCCCTTCGCTGCAGGGGCCGCGGGTGGAGTGTCGCCGGCGCTGAAGCCGATGTTCATCGCAGCGAGCAGCTCCTTGGCGTTGGTGCTTGTGTTGTATTTCTTGGCGCAGGTGCGGATTGCTTTCTTCGTTGCGGCATCCCACTCGCCCGCCGCGCGCTGATTGCCGCACCCCTGGTCACGCATCTCCTGTTGCAGGGCCAGCAGCTCCACCTTCGTCAGACCACCACGAGTCTGGGCGCTGAGTGCAAACACCGGCAACACGAGCATGCCCGCAGCGAAGGCAATTGTTTTTCTGATCATGGTTCCCCTGTCTCCTTGGTGATCTGGTACGGTACATCGGTAAGAAAGCATGGAATGTGTGCGTCGGTACACTGAAATGATAGGAGCCCAGGAACGACGGAAGGGACGCGCCCGATATGGACGCGCCCCCTCCGGCATGTGGACCACGGGACGGGTCTTAGTCCGTGGTGCCAGGCGGCGGGCTGGCTACCCCGACATCGGCAGCGCTGTACCCAATGTCCATTGCAACAAGGACTGCCGGCGCTTTGGCGGCGACTTTAAGCTGCTTGGCGCAGGTGGCCACCGCACGGCGTGTGGCGCCGTCGAATACTCCCGTAACGCTGGCGTTCCCGCAGCTCCGGTCTCTCAACTCCTGCTGGAGAGCCAGGAACTGTACGCCGGTAAGGCCGGCGGCGCCTTTGGACGTGGGGCACCCTCGCGGGCAATCCGTGGTGAGTGAGGTGGTCTTGCGAGCGGCTTTAGGAGCGGCTTTTGGAGCGGTTGTAGGAGCGGCTGTAGTGTCCTTTCCCTGCGCGTGTGCGATCGCCGGGAGCATTACGAAACCGGCCGCAACAACGAGAATCCTGAGCTTCATTGTTTCCTCCTCAAGGTGAGCCGACAGTCTCAACAGAATGAGTGATCAGTGCAAACAACAGGCCGTCAGCGGCAAACAAAAGTTGCACGGGGGCAGCGCAAAGCGCGAACGGCCGGTTGCCTACCGCCCAAAGAACATCGCGCCGAAAAGCGCGCCAACGGCCAGCAGGGCTGCTCCGACAAGAATCGCCGTCGAAACCCTCAATTTGAGGGATCCTGACTTGTCGGGCATCGCGAATCCAGCGACTCCGGAGCTGGGCGGCTCGTCCGGCAGGGAGCTCAGAATCTTCTGCTGGACGTGAATCGGAGTCGAGCGGCGTCGCAGCCGCTCGGTTTCGCTGTTGATGCGGGTCCACAGCTCCGCCGTCTCCTGTTCGTCAGGATTGAGGAGCCGGTCCTTTTCCTGCTCACCGTCGAGCCACGCCTGAACGGCCGGCGTCGCCGGAGGCGTCTTGCGGTGGGGCTTTTTTTCGGGCTGGTCCGGGCCCGGATTGTCTGCAGTCATGCGTACTTCTCCTCGAGCAGTGCCTGAAGAGCTTCGCGCGCCCGGTGGACACGCATCTTGAGCGCGCCAACGGTTGTCTCCAGCAGAATCGCCATCTCTTCGTACGACCGGCCCTCGACGTGCTTCATCACAAATGCCTCGCGAAGTGACGCGGGAAGGCGGTAGAGAGCGCGGTCGAGATCCATCCGCAGCTCGTTGCGATCCATCTCTTCTTCAGGCGTCG
This sequence comes from Gemmatimonadaceae bacterium, assembly GCA_036513055.1. Classification (GTDB taxonomy): domain Bacteria; phylum Gemmatimonadota; class Gemmatimonadetes; order Gemmatimonadales; family Gemmatimonadaceae; genus UBA4720. The sequence goes on from DATBZT010000279.1 coordinate 8,728, forward strand.
AGTACGCGGAGGGCTGATCGTCCTCGTCGTAGCTCAGGTGCGTGCGCCTGATGTTCTTCAGCCAGTCCTTGCACGAGTTCGCGACGATGCGGAACACCCACGCGTCGAACCGCCCGCGCACCTCTCCCAGATGCTGGTACGCCTTGATGAACGACGCCTGAAGAATATCCTCGGCGACGTCCGGACTTCCCGTCATTCCGAGGGCGTGCCGGTAGAGAGGGTCGCTGTAGCGCGAGATCAGGATGCCAAAAGCATCCTTGGAGCCGGCGAGCACCCGAGTGATGACTTCCTGATCCGCATCGACTTCATCGACGGGAAGATTCCCCGGTTCCATCGTGGTCACGACGCTAGTGTAATGCGTTCGGGGGCCGCGGGATAGACCTCAAGTCAACCTTTTGCCCGATCGAAAGCGCCCCAGCCGTCACGCCTGATGAGCTGGCCGTGCTCGTCGAGCGTGGGCGGAGGGAAGCGCACGGAACCGGGAATGCTGGGCGCAATGCCGGTGAGAGGCGACGCAGATACGGACGACAGCGCGTCGATCACCGACTTGACTACGCCGCATGGAACCCCTCTCGACTCGAGCAGCGAAACCCATTCGTGCGCGTCGCGCTCGAGAAGCCGCACCGCAATCGCGTCGATGATTCTTTTTCTCGCGCCAAGCCGCCCGGCGTTGGTGAGGAGCGTCGGGTCTCCGGCAAGATCGGGAAGATCGAGCGCATCGGCGCACGCCGCCCATTGGGCGTCCGTCCCGACGGCGATTATCATCGGCCGGTCGGCAGTGTGAAAGAGCTGATAGGGAACGAGATTCGGGTGCTGGTTTCCCCAGCGCTTCGCCTCCTGGCCAGTGACGAGCGAGTTCTGCGCGACATTGATCAACGCCGCTGTGGCACTGTGGGCCAGCGAGATGTGAATTCGCCGCTCGGTCGCAGACATCGCGCCTCGGCCGCGCATGGATCGCGAGGTGAGGGCGGCGAGAACCGCGATGGCGGCGTCCTTTCCGGCGATGATGTCGGCGAGGGCCACCCCAACGCGCATCGGCTCGCTCTTTGGCTCGCCAGTGATCGCCATCCATCCGCTCTCTGCCTGAACCACCAGATCGTAGCCGGCACGGTCACTCGCGGCACCGAAGCCGGTGATGGTGCACCAGATGAGATCGGGATGCTCGTCTAGCAGATGTTCGGGCACAATGCCCCGGCGCTCGAGAGTTCCCCGGCGGAAGTTGTCCACGACCACGTCCGCCTCACCGGCAAGCTGGAGTATCAACCTCCGATCGGTCTCGCGATTCAGGTCGGCGGCGACACTTTTCTTGTTTCGATTGACGGATAGATAGTAGGCGCTTTCGCCCCGTGGGTCGAAAGGCGGCCCCCAGCCTCGCGTCTCATCGCCACTTCCTGGCCTCTCTACCTTTATTACATCAGCGCCAAGATCGCCGAGTGTCATGGTGCAGAGCGGGCCGGCAAGCACGCGGGAGAGATCGAGCACCTTGGTTCCGTTTAGCACTTATGTCGCCTGGATATCATGATAGTGTGTTGATAATGGCGTAATACGCCACCAATTTCGATTATTTTAAGCGTCGGCGAATACCTCGCGGCCTACCTTATCCTTACTTGCTTTAGTGGCGGAAAATCATATACTTAGCGCCGTTCGGACCCCTGGTCGCCTCTCCGCGACCCCCCGAAACGCGATCGGGGTTTCAATTTTCGGCTGACATTTGTCGATCGCATACCTTTAGGAGCGTGTAATGGCTGAGAACGACAAACCGTCCGAGCCAACCACCCCAGCACTTTCAGGAACACCCGGAGTACCGGGAACGCCTGGCACTCCGATCCCTCCAAGGCGTAGCCCGGGTCACCGCGGCGCCGACGTCAAGGACACTGTCGCCGAAATGGCGGCAAAGGCGCATGAAATCAGCCTCGAGGCCGGAAGCAAGATGGCAGCCGCAATGAAGGATGTCATCAATGCCGCGGCCGGACTGACCGGATTCGTGATCGAGAGCGCCCGCGACCTTGTCCAGTATATGGTACGCCGGGGACAGATGACGCAGGAGGAAGCCGACAAGCTCATTCGCGAAGTTGAGGCGGCCGTGCCGAAACGGAAGCCGGCTCCCCCGCACGCTCCAGCCAAGCCGGCTCACGCCGCGCACGCCGCACCGCATTCGGCGGCGGCAGTAAAGAAGCCAGTCGCAGCGAAGCATCCGGCAAAAACTCCGGCGACGAAAGCGCATCCAAAGCCGGCTCCCAAAAAGGCGGCCGCAAAGCCCGCTCCGAAAAAAGCCGCCCCGAAAAAAGCCACCCCGAAAAAAGGCGCCCCCAAAAAAGCCGCTTCTAAAAAATCCGCTCCGAAAAAACCCGCCCCGAAAAAATCCGCGCCAAAGAAACCGGCAAAGAAGCCCGCGGGCGGCAAGGCCAAGCGGAGGTAGGCGCGGGTGTCCGCCGGGCGGGGCGCAGGTGCGTCCGGCCACCCGCGCGCTGATCCGGTAGCGCTGACCCAGGCGCTTGTCCGCATCGATTCACGCAATCCTTCACTCGTCCCCGGTGCACCGGGCGAGCTTGCGGTTGCGCGGCACCTTGCGCGTGTCATCAACGAATGGGGGTTTGCCGCCGAGCTCACCGACGCCGCTCCCGGCCGCCCTAATCTCGTCGCCCGATTTGGCGTGCCGGCCACGCCGGCGCTCATCTTCGCCGGTCATCTCGACACTGTCGGCACCGAGGGAATGACGCACGCTCCCCTCGACGCCGAGATTCACGATGGCCGCGTCTATGGCCGCGGCGCGGTGGACATGAAAGGCGGAGTTGCCGCGATGTGCGTCGCCGCGGCGCGCGCAGCCGACATTGTTGGATCGAGCGCCTCGCGCCAGATCGTCGTCGCTCTCGCCGCGGACGAAGAGTATGCCAGCGTCGGCATGCGCGCCCTCGTCGCGGCGGGACTGGCTGCTGATGGGGCGATAATCACCGAGCCGACACGACTCGCCATCTGTCCCGCGCATCGTGGGTTTGTCTGGGTGGAGATTGAATTCGCCGGCCGCGCCGCGCACGGCAGCCGCTACGACATCGGGGTCGACGCCATTCGTCACGCCGCGCTCGTGCTTGCCGAGCTGGATGAGCTCGACCACTCGCATCTGCCGCTCAGGCTGCACCCGCTGCTTGGCCGCGGGTCGCTGCACGCATCCCATATCGAGGGCGGCATTGGCCTCACCACGTATCCCGACCGCTGCCTGGTGAAGATCGAGCGCCGGACTCTCCCCGGTGAAACCGCCCAGACGGCGATGGCCGAAGTGGAGGCCGCATGCGACCGCGTGCGCGCTCGGCGACCCGAGCTTCGCGCGCAGGTTAGATTGATAGAGTCGCAGTGGCCGAGTGACGTGAGCGTTCACGCGCCGGTGGTGGCAATGCTGCAGAACGCGCTGGTCGCGGAAGGCGAAAAGACCTCCATCGAAGGAATGAGCGCGTGGACGGACGCAGCAGTGCTGAACGGCGCGGGAATTCCGGCAATCTGCTTCGGGCCCGGTGATATCGGGCTCGCGCACGCCGCCGAAGAGTTCGTTCCAATCGACGAGATCGAGCGTGCGACTGCGGTGCTCACCCGTTTGGCGCGGGATTGGCTGTCGGAGAAAACATGAAAGAACTGACTGTAAGGCAGTACGATGCGCTCGAGAGCGCAATCACCCACGGAAGGCGGATCTCGGTTTTTCGCCGCGGAACGGAGTACGTCGTCATCCCCCAGCAGCTCCGCACAGAAGGGTCACGTGAAGCAATGGATTCGGTGCACCCCACCACCGGTGACCAGATTACTCTCTATCTCGATGAGATGGAGCGGTTCGAGGTGGTGCGATGACTCCCGCCCCCAAGGTCCAGCGAAAGCAGGCCGCTCCCTCCGAGCCGGCCCTCGTCGCCATCTACGCTGACGAATCCTGCCTCGGCAATGGACGGGAGGGAAGCAATCCCGGTGGCGCCGCTGGCGTTGTCGAGTGGGTGCATCCCGCCTCCGGCGAATTGCGCCGGTGGGACTACTGGATCTCCGAATCGGTGACGACCAACAACCGTATGGCCCTCAGATCGGTGATCGAAGCATTTCACGAGCTGAGCAAGCGCAACCGATCGTTCCGCGTCGTCTTCACCAGCGATTCAAAGTACATTGTCGAAGGAATGAGCCTCTGGGTGCCGGGGTGGATCGCGCGCGGGTGGCGCCGCAAGGGCGGCCCGATCGAGAACCTCGAGCTATGGCGCGAAGCGGTAGACGCCGTCAGCACACACGAATGCCAGTGGAACTGGGTGCGAGGCCACGCCGGCCAGCCGCAGAACGAATACGCGAACTATCTCGCCATGCGGGCAGCGCTGGGGCAGACGAACTCGGGCGGCCTTCGCGTTTCGGAATTCGACAGCTGGCTCGAAGCGCAACAGACAAAGAAAAAGGTAATGCGGGATACCGCGCCTTTCCCTGAAGCAGGGACATTCAAGCCGAGCCCGAGAGCATGGACGACCTAGATCGCGTATTCCACCGCCTGGTGAGCAACATCCGCCACCGTCACGCGGAGTACCTCACACTTCCATTCACCGTTCAGGAGCTGTACGAGACTCTCATTCCCTACCGGCATCACCGCCGCGAGCTGGGAATCGAGACGAACCAGGATTACGAGATTGCCGTGACGCGCCTGCTTTCGGGCGAGCGCGACTACCTGCAATCAGATCCGGAGATGCGCGACAAGCTTCAGACCGAGCTGGCGTCGCCGCATGTCGATACCGGAGCCTTTCGCGAATTTGCCGGAGCAAAGGTGTCGCTCGCTCCCGAAGCCCTGCGTCGCATCCGCGCGCTCACAGTCCCCACGGGCGAGACATCGACTGCGTCCGGCGGCTCCGCTTCGGAAAATTCTGCGCCGTATTCAACCGGTTCTGCCCCAGCAAGCGGAGCCGCGCCAATTGCACCCGGCGCTGTTGCGTCGGGTGCGGCAGTGACGGGCATGCCCACGCCGGCTGGATTCAGTGCGACCTTCCCGCTCTCTCCCGCTCCGGGAGCTGCCGACATCCCGGCCGCTCACCAGACACCGGCCGCAATCTCATCTCTGCTCAATGTCGCAGTCCCCGAGGGCTGTCCGTTCTGTGGTGGCACGCTTCCCGAGGGTCGGGCGGTGAACTACTGCCCGAGCTGCGGCAACAATCTGTCGGTGTCGCGCTGCCCTGCATGCGGCAGCGAGCTCGAGAAGGGGTGGAAGTACTGCGTCACGTGCGGCAGAACCGTTAACTAACCCGCTTCCCGGTACCCTCTAACCGCTGACCGCTGACCGCTGACGAATAACGGGCAACTGAAAATGAATTCAATACGCGACATTGTCTTTCTTTCCGCGGTCCGCACGCCGTTCGGCACCTACGGCGGCGCTCTGCGCGACGTGCCCGTCGTCGATTTCACCGTTCACGCCGCCAAAGCAGCAATCGAACGCGCCGGAATCGCGGCGACCGACATCGACGCGACGATTTTTGGGAATGTCCTCTACACGTCGGCGGATTCGATCTACTTCTCCCGCCACGTCGCGCTCAAGTCCGGCTGCCGCACCGAGACACCGGCGCTCACCGTGAACCGGCTCTGCGGCTCGGGCTTTCAGGCGGTAGTGAATGGCGCCCAAGACATTCTCCTGGGAGACGCAAGAGTATGTCTCGTTGGCGGAGCCGATTCGATGTCTCAGGCCCCTCACGTCGCCCGTGGCCTCCGCTGGGGAGTGCCGCTCGGCAAATCGCCTGCACTCGAGGATTCGCTGTGGGAAGCACTTCGCGACACCTACGTGAACCTCGCGATGGCCGAAACTGCCGAGAACCTCGCGCGACAATACGGGCTGAGCCGCGAGAGCGTGGACGAGTTCGCGCTGAGGTCGCAGCAGCTTGCCGCCAAAGGCTGGGCAGAGGGTGCGTTCGCTGACGAAGTGATTGGCATTCCGGTGAAGAATCCGAAAACCAGGCAAATGGAAACGTTCGATCGCGACGAACACATGCGGCCGAATACGACGCCGGAGGCGCTGGCGCGCCTCAAGCCCGCTTTCCTGGAGACCGGCGTGGTGACAGCCGGCAACGCCTCGGGAATTGGAGACGGTGCCGGAGCAATGGTCATCGCCAGTGAGGAATTCGCACGTGAACGAGGGTTGAAGCCCCTGGGCCGCCTGGTCGCATGGGGAATCGCCGGCGTTGACCCCGCGGTGATGGGTATCGGACCGGTGCCGGCGGCAAAGATGGCCCTCGCCCGCGCTGGCCTCACGCTGGACGACATCGACCTGATCGAGGTGAACGAGGCCTTCGCCGCGCAGGCCTGCGCGGTGGAGAAGGAGCTGCGCATTCCGCGGGAGAAGCTCAACACGCGCGGTGGGGCAATTGCGCTGAGCCACCCGCTTGCTGCGTCGGGCGCGAGAATTACGGCCCATCTACTGCATACGCTTCGGGCAGAGGGAAAGCGCTATGGACTTGGCAGCGCCTGCATCGGTGGGGGTCAGGGCATCGCGCTGATAGTCGAAGCGACAGCGTAGGCCCCACGCGTGCGCGGGGCTTGAACCCGCGCCATTAGGCGGCAAATCGGAGACACTCCATATGCACACGTCAAAAAGGCGGCTCGCCACAACAATGGCCTTTGCCGCACTCCTTATGGGTTGCGCGACCGCCGGAACTTCGGGAACTGGTACCTCTTCATCCCCGTCCGGCACCGTCGGCCAGAACCCAACAAACACGGCCGAGGTGTGGCCGGCGAAAACCCGCGAGCACATCGATCTCTGGCTTCACGGCTTTGCAATGATTTCGGACGATAGCACGCTGGTGCCGTATTTCCGCCGCGGCTACCGCAACGAGATGAACGCTCTCAAGAACCGATCGAATACAGTCACCCAGCTCGACGCCAACGTCGCCAAGCTCAAGGCGCGACTCACGGCCAATCCCGGCCTGGTGAACGCGCAGTTCCTCCCTCTCTACTTCGATTCATTCGACGAGATGGCGACAGCGATTGACGTTTTCAATCGCGCCGACGGCAATCCCCGGGCAGCGTCCAACCAGCAGACCGCCGAGACCATCGCGCTTCTCGCCGGCTACTTTCCTGTTGCCGCCGACCGCGAATGGGCGCGGTTGTTCGTGCAGTCGCTGCGGGACGAGGACACCCACTTCTATCGGAGCTACTGGGACCAGCAGCAGCGCGAGCGCGCAGTCGTGTACACTGCCGTGAACACTCTGTGGCAGGGAACCTACCGGGCGCGGTTCCAGCCATTTCTCAACAACACGAGCCAGGCGGCAGGGGAAATCTTTCTCTCCCTGCCGCTCGACGGCGAAGGGCGCACCCTGTCGGCGGGAAAACGACAGAACGCCACCGCGGTGACGTTCCCGCTGCGCTCGTCAGACGCCCAGGAAGCGATCTACGTGTTCGCCCATGAAGTGGTGGGCTCGCTGGTTGCGACTGCGGTGAGAGACAACGTGACTCCCACCGACCAGCGCATGGGCGTTGCCGATCGTTACATCGCGAACGGCGCCGTGAGAGGCGGAGCGCTGCTTCTCCAGAAGATCGCCCCCGAGCTGGTGAACGGGTACATCCGGTATTACCTCCAGTCGGCGAACAGAAACAGCGGTGCTGGTTCGGCGACAGCACTGGCTACGGTATTTTCTCTCCCCGACGGAATACGGGACGCCATTTCGAGACAGCTCGACGTCGTACTCGGGGGGATCTGATGACTACGCCGGATATCGGTATCTTTCGGGTCGATGCCAACCGACGACCCATCCAACCTGCCAGCGCGTCGTGAAGTCCCGCTCGATAGAGCCACCATCGAGCGGGTACTTGCTCGCGCGGCCGAGCTGCAGGCAACCGATGGCGGAGAGAACGACGAACAGAACCTGAGCGAATCACAGCTCATCGAGATCGGCAGGGAAGTCGGCATCAATCCCACCACGCTGACTCAGGCTCTCGCCGAGGAGCGCTCCCGCATCGCCGTACCGATAGACACCGGAGTGCTGTCGAGCATAACCGGGCCGGCCGTTGCAACAGCGTCGCGCGCCGTGCCGGGCACGCCGATCGAGGTGCTGGCCGCAATCGATCTCTCCATGCAGCGCGATGAATCCCTTCAGGTCCAGCGGAGATTCCCCGATCGCATCACGTGGGAGCCACGCGCGGGCTGGCTCGGAATGATCCAGCGTGGCGTCAATTTAAGCGGCCGCGGCTATCACCTTTGCCGGGCGAATCAGGTTGGGGCAACGGTGGTTCCCATCGAAGGCGGCCGGGTTCTGGTGCGCCTCGACGCCGATCTGTCGGAGAGCAGAAGCACGCGGCTCAAAGCCGGCGGAGTGCTCTTCACGGGTGGCGTTCTCGGAGCCGGCGCCCTCGGCGGCGGCGCGGTGCTCGCCCATGCCATTCTGATCGTGGCGGGCGGATTGGCCGCCGTTCCCCTACTTATCGGCGCGGCAGCGGCATACCAGATTGGCAAGGGGCACCGGCAGCTCGTTATGCGTGCTCAGCTCGCGCTCGAGCAGTCGCTCGACCGGCTCGAATTCAGCAATACACGGAGATTGAGATGACGACGATTCGGCGGGTGGGCGTACTTGGCGGCGGCCTGATGGGCAGTGGAATCGCGCAGGTCTGCGCGCTGGCGGGATGCCAGACCGTCGTCAGGGAGGTTTCGGATTCACTCTGCGAAAAATCCCTGGCGAGCGTTGGAAAGTCGCTCAGCAAGGCGGTGGAGAAAGGAAAGATCAACACCGAAGCGAAGGACGCCGCGCTCGAGCACCTGAGCTTCATCACCGACATTTCGCTGATGAGCGACAGTGACATCGTGATCGAGGCAGTGTCGGAGGATCTCGAGCTCAAGAATTCGCTGTGGCGCGATCTGAATGCCGTGTGTCCGCCGCGGACCATCTTCGCCTCCAACACGTCGAGCCTCACCATCGCCGCGATGGCGGCCACCTGCGGACGGCCCGACAGGATGCTCGGACTGCATTTCTTCAACCCCGTTCCCTCGATGAAGCTCGTCGAGGTCGTGAAGACCATCACCACCAGCCAGCAGACGACCGACACGGCGTTCGCGTTCGTCCAGCAGCTTGGCAAGGAGCCCATCCGCGCCAAGGACAACTCCGGCTTCGTCGTGAACCTCCTGCTGGTGCCCTATATGCTCGACGCGATCCGTGCCCTCGAGGCAGGCGTCGCCTCGGTTGAGGACATCGACAAGGGAATGCAACTCGGCGCGGGATACCCGATGGGTCCGTTCACGCTTCTCGATTTCGTCGGGCTCGACACGACATACAAGATTTCGGAGATCATGTTCACCGAGTACCGGGAGAAGCGATACGCTCCACCGCCTCTCCTCAAGCGAATGGTGACCGCAGGGATGTTCGGCAAGAAATCAGGACGCGGGTTCTACGATTACTCTCAGAATCCGCCTGGCGTCACCTCGCTGGGACTTTGACGACGACGGATACCGAACTTCCTCGTCCCGGCGATTTTCGCGGGACCTTCCGCAACGACATTGCTGCCCGCGCGGCGTACTCCGAGGCCGCGGGAATAGGCCAGATCATTCCACAGGCCGTCGCGGTTCCGGTGGACGCGGATGACGTTGCGGCTCTGGTGCGCTGGGCGAGCGAGCAGTCGGTCTCGCTGGTGCCACGTGGCTCGGGAACGAGCATGGGAGGCGGCGCAATCGGGCCGGGCGTGATTGTCGACCTGAGCAGCATGAGCTCGATCGAACCGATAGACGCAGCGAGCCGGCGCGTTCGCGTGGGGCCGGGCGCGCTTCGCGAGACGGTCAACACGGCGGCGGCAGAGCATCACCTCCGGTTTCCCGTTGATCCGTCGAGTGGCGGCTACTGCACGGTTGGGGGAATGGTGTCGACCAACGCGGCAGGAGCGCACTCGCTGCGTTTCGGGTCTGTGCGGCCGTGGGTGCACGGGCTCGACTGTGTGCTGGCCGATGGATCGCGAGTGCGCGTGACTCGCGGCGGCGGCAACCCGGCCGGCGCTCCAGCGCTCGAGCGCTTTGCCGACGCCGTCCGTCCACGGATTCTCGCTTCCCGTGAAACGCTGGCAGCCGCGCATCGTGGAATCCGGAAAGACTCTTCCGGCTATGCCCTTCGCGCGTACGCCGAGAGCGGCGAGCTGATCGATCTCTTCATTGGCAGTGAAGGGACGCTGGCGATCATTGTCGGGGTCGAGCTGGCGCTGACGGATCTTCCCGCGGCGACGAGCGGGGTGCTGGGTGCGTTCGGCTCGCTCGACGATGCCGTTGCCGCCGCGGCGAAAGCGCGTGAGTCGGGAGCTGTGGCGTGCGAGCTTCTGGACCGTACTTTTCTCGAGGTCGCTGCCTCGGCCCTGCAAAACCTTCCGCGCGGCAGCGAAGCCGTCCTGCTGGCCGAAGTCGAAGGCGACAGCGAAAGATCAGTTGCGGAGCAGGCCGAAGCGCTGGCTGCGGCGTTCAAGAGCTGCGGCGCGACGAAGGTTTCGGTGGCCCTCACTTCAGGCGAGCAGCACGAGATCTGGGAGCTGCGCCACGCCGCGAGCCCGATTCTTTCAGCGCTCGACCCGTCGCTCAAGTCGATGCAGTTCATCGAGGACGGCGCCGTGCCCCCGGACCGGCTCGCCGATTATGTGCGCGGCGTGAGAGCGGCGCTCGATGCGCGCGGCGTCCGCGGTGTGATCTTCGGCCACGCCGGCGATGCCCACGTTCACGTGAATCCACTCATCGACGTGAGCCGCTCCGGCTGGAGAGAAGACGTCGAGGGACTTCTCGAGGACGTGGTCGCTCTGACAGTGCGTCTCGGAGGAACGCTGTCGGGCGAACACGGCGATGGCCGGCTGCGCGCGCCTCTCCTCGCTGACACCTGGCCGGCGGAAGAAGTTCTCCTCTTCGGCCTCCTCAAGTCCTGTTTCGACCCGCAGGGAATTCTCAATCCAGGCGTCAAGGTGGCGCTGCCGGGTCAGCGGGCGATTGCCGACGTCAAATACGATCCGGATTTGCTTCCGCTTCCGCCAAGCGCCCGCTCGGCGCTCGACTTCATCAGCGCCGAGCGTGCGTATGCAACTTCGCGGCTGTCGCTGATTGACCGGGCCGAATAGCTTACCGCCGGCACGCCTGATCTTTCCCGACCACACTCGCTTCTTCTTCGCCCAGTGATTTTTCTCGAGCCTCGCATCACCGTTCTCGCGCGTCCCTCCTTCGTCGAGCCCGAGCATCTGCCCGTGAACTGGCTGGGCGAGAGTACCGACGGCGAGCGCCTGGCCGAATTCGCCGGCCGCCTCTGCTACATGAGCCAGAAGAACCCGGCCAGCCGGCCCACGCGCGAGTATCTGGAGAACATCAAGAAGCAGGGACATGGGAGTGTGCTCGAGCACGCCACATACTCATTGCTCCTCGAGGGAGTGAGCCGGTCGCTGACCCACGAGCTGGTGCGGCACCGCGCCGGATTCGCCTACTCTCAGCTCTCACAGCGTTACGTGGACGAGTCGACGGCCAACTTCGTGATGCCGCCGGCGATCATCGGTGACGCAGCACTCGAAGGCGCGTGGCGGGAGCAGATGGACGCCGCGCAGAAGAGTTATGTCGCGCTCGTCGAGTCCCTGATGCAGCGCTACGCCTGGGTGGGCGACAAGATCCACCGCCGGAAGATGGCGAGAGAGGCCGCTCGCGGAGTGCTGCCGAATTCCACCGAGACGAAAATCGTCGTGACCGCCAACGCGCGGGCGTGGAGAACGATGCTGGAGCTGCGCTCGAGCGAGGGAGCGGAACAGGAGATCCGACGCTGCGCCGTGGAGATCCTGAGGATTCTTCAGGCGGCGGCGCCGGGATTTTTCGCCGATTTCGAGATTTATCAGGCGGTGGACCGCTGCGACGCGGCGAGGATCAGCTACCACAAGGTCTGATCCGGCGAAGCAGAATGAACGGGAGATCATTCAATTCCCGGTCGCTCCAGAAAAAATTGCCGGAAATATTTTTCTTGAACGCGGAATAATTATTGCGCGGCATACCACACGTTCTTATACTCGTCACTGTGAATCGATCACGCGCATTTTCGTAGGGACCGAATGATCCGAATCGGTTTCGCCTACAACCAGAAGCCAGAGGAATCAGCTCTCATCGGCACCGAGGCGGCTCGCGCGGAAAAGCTGACTGACGGCGAGCTTTCGCGTCCCGACGAAGAGCCACCCAGCAGGGACGAGTTCGCAGAATGGGACAGTAAGGCGACGATCGATGCGGTAGCCGGCGCTCTCTCCGGCCTGGGCGAGGTGATTCGCCTCGAGGCGGATGAGGATTTCCCCGAGCGCCTTCGCGACACCCGGCCGGACATCGTCTTCAACATCGCCGAGGGCAGGCACGGAGTGAATCGCGAGGCGCATGTGCCCGCGATCTGCGAGTTCTACGACATTCCCTACTCCGGGAGCGACCCGCTCACACTCTCTCTCTGTCTCGACAAGGCGCGCACCAAGGAGACGCTGGCCTGGCATGGCATTCCGACAGCGCGGTTCACGGTGGTTCGTGAGGTTTCCGACATCGCCCGCGCTCTGAAGGCCCTTTCGCTTCCGCTCTTCGTCAAGCCGATTCACGAAGGCTCCTCGAAAGGAATTACCGAGCGCAACTTCTGCCGCACCCGCGCGGAGCTCGAGGCCCGGACGGCGTCGCTCCTCGCAGCCTACAATCAGCCGGTGATCGTCGAGGAATATCTTCCTGGAGCCGAATTCACCTGCGCCGTGCTTGGCAACGGCAAGACCGCCGAGGTTCTTCCGATAGTCGGGATGAACTTCGCGTCGCTCCCCGAGGGAGCGCTGCCAATATACGGTTACGAGGCGAAGTGGATCTGGGATCGTCCCGAGAATCCCCTGCAGATGTTCGATTGCCCCGCCCACATCGATGCCTCTCTGGCGCGCGCCATCGAGCGCGTGACCCTCGACGCCTACCGCGTGCTCGGCTGCCGCGACTGGTCGCGAATCGATGTCCGGCTCAACGCGGCGGGCGAGCCCAATGTTGTCGAGGTCAATCCTCTCCCTGGCATTCTTCCTGATCCTGCTGACAACTCGTGCTTCCCGAAAGCGGCACGCGCAGCGGGGATGAGCTACGACGAGCTCATACAATCCTGTCTCAGACTGGCGGCAGCGCGGCAACGGGTGCCGCTGAGTCGTCAGCTTCGAAAGGCACGCACAGCCCCGAAGACGGCAACACGCCCGCGTTCCGCGCGACTGCGCGAGCTCGACGGGCCCGCTGCCAAAGATTCTGTTTCAAACAGACTGAGCGCTTGATCGTCATTCAGTAACGCTTCTGGTGCCGCGCAAGACTGCGGCCCCCGCATTGCAGTTGCGACGTAATCCACGCCTGGCGAGGAGGGGGGCGAGCATGAAAATCGGCATTCTGTTCGATGGCATGTCCGCGTTGGGACAAAATCCCGACGTGCTCATCCTCGAGGCCGTGGAAGCCGTCGAGACCGCAATCGAGACGTGGGGTCACGACCCTATCCGCGTTCCGGTCAATCCCGACGGCCGCTGGGTGGAGCGCGTGCGCCGCGCCAGATTCGACCTGGTTTTCAATCTCTGCGAGGGAATCGATAATGTCGCCGAGTTCGAGCCGATGGTCATTGCGGTGCTCGAGCTTTTCGGCATTCCGTACACCGGCAACTCGAGCTCGACGGCGGCGCTCTGCCTTCACAAGAACCTCGTCAACACCATGCTCGACAGCGCCGGGTTGCCGGTTCCCCAGTGGTCGCTGGCGCGGCGGGGCGAGGACGTCACGAGCGTCGGCTTCCCCGCCATCTGCAAGCCGGCCGCCGAGGACGCATCCATCGGCATCGAACAGCGATCAGTGGTTCGCAGCACGCGCGCGCTCCTCGCCCGTGTCGAGGCGATGCACGAGAGGTGGGACGAGGTGCTGATCCAGCGATTCGTCGACGGGCGCGAAGTGAATGTCGGGATTGTCGGCGACAAGACTCTCCCCATCGCCGAGATAAACTTCGGCGAGATGCCGCGGGGAATGTGGAAGATCGTGTCGTACCGCTCCAAGTGGATAACGGGGAGCGACGAAGATCTGGGAGCAGCGCCATCGTGTCCGGCCGATCTCCCTCGTGCGCTCGCGCGTGAGCTGGAGAAGATTGCGCTCACCGCCTGGCGCGCGGTCGGCGGCCAGGGTTACGGTCGAGCGGATTTCCGCATCGACAGCTCGGGACGTCCGTGGCTACTCGAGGTGAACCCGAATCCCGACATCTCGCCCGGAGCCGGCCTGGCCCGAATGGCGGGAGTCGCCGGAATGGACTACGCGGCACTCGTGCGCCGCGTGTGCGAGATCGCTCTCAGTCACCCCGCAGTGAATGCGGCCGAACTCTGGCCGCAAGCGCTGCTGCTCTCGGGGACGAGTTGGGGTCCGTGACCCGCATCGGCGCGCTCTCGCCGCGCGACCGCGACAGAATCACCGGCATCCTCCGCGCGAGCGCAGTGTTTCGCGAGGAGGAAATTGGCGTCGCCCTCGAGCTTTTCGATTCGGCGCTCGGAGTATCCGGTGGCGCACATGATGCAAACCCGACGAGCGAGATGACTCCTCCTGCCAGCTCGGATTATGCCTTCCTCGGCGCCTTCACCCCGGAAGACGAGCTGGCCGGCTTTGCCTGCTACGGCCCAACGCCCGCAACCGATCGCACCTGGGATCTGTACTGGATCGCAGTCGATTCGGCGCGGCAGCGGACCGGTAGTGGAACCATCCTCCTGAACGAGGTTGAACGAAGGCTCACGGGACTGAACGCCAGACTGGTGGTTGCAGAAACATCGTCCCGATCCGATTACGCGGCCGCGCGCAGATTCTATCTGAGGCATGGCTACATCGAAGCCGCCCGCGCGCGGGATTTCTACGCGCCAGCAGACGATCGGATCACTTTCACAAAACGGTTGCAAGGCCGCGGCGGCGCTCAACAGGAGCGAGCCGCCCATGGAGCAGCGACATAATGAGTGACTGGCAGAAGATCATCAAAGACGAGAGCATCGCGTCTCTCGACAAGCTGGCCGAGAAATTCGGACACGACGTGATTGACGTCGAGGCCCTCCGGCCGGCATTCGACAACTTCCAGATGCGCCTCACGCCCGCGGCGCTGAACGCCATCAAGGAAGTCGGCGATCCGATGTGGCAGCAGTACATACCGACAGTCGAGGAGCTCGACGTCGTCGACGGGGTGATCGACTCGCTCGACGAGGATGGCGACTCCCCGGTGCCGAACATCACCCACCGTTATCCTGACCGGGCGCTCTTTCTGGTGAGCCCGGTGTGTGCCACCTATTGCCGGTTCTGCACCCGGCGCCGGAAGGTGGGCGACCCGGAGAAGATCCCGCTCAACCAGTTCGACTCCGCTTTCGACTATCTCCGCCAGCACACCGAGATTCGCGACGTCATCATGAGCGGTGGCGACCCGATGATGCTGAGCGACCGGCGGCTGGAGTATTTCTTCCAGCAGCTCAGGGCGATTCCTCACATCGAGATCATCCGCATCGGCAGCCGAATCACGTCGCACCTCCCGGAACGGATCACGCCCGAGTTCTGCGACATGGTGCAGAAGTACCATCCGATCTTCATGAACACCCACTTCAATCACCCCGACGAGCTGACGCCGGCGGCGGTGGCCGCGCTTGACCGGCTGTCGAGGGCCGGCGTGTCGCTGGGCTGCCAGACCGTTCTGCTCAAGGGCGTGAACGACGACGCCAAGGTGATGATGAAGCTGATGCACGAGCTGCTGAAGGCCCGCGTGCGGCCGTACTACATCTACATGGCCGATCAGGTCGCTGGTGGCGAGCACTTCCGCACCACCGTGCAGAAGGGGCTCGAGATCATGCAGGCGCTCCGCGGCTGGACGTCGGGCCTGGCGGTGCCGCAGTTCGTCATCGACTCTCCGGGCGGCGGCGGGAAAGTTCCTCTTCTGCCTGAGTACGTCGAGGAGATCAACGACGACGAAGTGGTGTTCCGGAATTATGAGGGCAAGCGGTTCAGCTATAAGCAGCCGCGGCAGCTTGTCGTCGTTGCCGGAAAGGACGCAGAGTCGGACGTCGTGCCCATCCGGAGAGGGAAGAAGAAGGAGCGCGTGGCGAGGACGAAGCGGAGGAAGGCTTCCGGAGAGTAGGCCAAGTTTATTGGACGGAGCGGAAAAGACTGTACCCTGTCCCGTCGTCGGCAGCTCCGGGCTGTTGGCTTCAGTTGGCCTGTACGCTCCCAGCAGGCAGTTCTATTTCTTTTTCCCGGAATCGGGTCGACGAGAAATAGTATCGACGTAAACGTGACAAACGCGAACTGCGTCATATCACCCATCGCATCCTCCGGGTGCGCCGGCTGAGGTCACCGAGCCGGTTGCAGGTGTCGCGAGAAAAATGGCAGGACTTTCGATTCCATGCGCGAGCGGATGTGGTCTCCGTGAGTGCCGCTGTACAGCTCGAACCAGTGCGGAATCCCAAGCCCGGTCATCAACTGGTCCAACTCGGCGGCGCGGATTGGAATGTCCTTGAATCCGTCCGCGGTACCGGCGTCGAACGAGATCGCCAGACGGCGCAGGTTGGCGGCATACTCGGGCACCATCGCCAGCGGGCGGACACTCCACCGGCGAGCAATTCTCTGGTCGAGCACGAGGGAATCGCCACTCAGCATATAGGGCATCGCAACGAAGAACGGCGGGTTGTTCGCATCGGGCGCGTTGGCGGCGCCGAATGCAAGAAGAAGGTTGGTTATGAAACCGGCTTTCGCAAACTGCTGCCAGTCGGTGAGCGCGAGCGCCGACCGCCAGTTCTTTTCGGACGTCCGCTCCACTGAATCGGTGAACGCAAGGCAGCACGCGCTCAGCGCGTAAATCGCGGAAAATGTCTCGGGATGCCGCATCCCCACCCTGAGTGCTCCATAGCCGCCCATGGAATGACCGGCCAGGCCGCGCGCCTTCCGCGTCCTCAGCGTCCGGTATTTCCGGTCGACGTAATTCACCAGGTCGCGAGCGATGAACTGCTCCCAGTTGCCGGTAACCGGAGAGTTCGTGTAGAAGCTGCCGTCGAAGGCGTTGCGGGCATTGGGCATCACCACGATCATCTCGCCGACCGCGCCGGCTCGTACCAGACTGTCCATCGAGATGCGGATGTTCATGTTCTGGTATGCACCTTTGATAAGCGCTCTGTCGTCAGCGGCGAAGCCGTGCAGGAAATAAAGAACCGGATAGCGGCGCCGGGGACTCGTCGAGTAGCTCGGAGGCAGATACACGGAGACGCGATCCCACCTTGGATCACCGACCATGTTGTGCTCGAGCGCCGGAGCCGGAACGGAATCGCGGTGGATGACCCCGCCCTGCGCGGCAGCCGTTGACGTGACTGCGTTGCTGAGGCCCAACGTGGCGATGGCGACTGCTATCGCGTGGCTGCGGTGCATGCAGTTTCTCCCGGCGCAAGTTCGTCTCGCTGAACGACTGAACGAAAACCCGCGGCATCGGGTGAGTAGGGCGAGTATCGGCGCCCAGCGAAGGAATTGCAGGTTACTGCGCTCGAAGCTCGGCCTGCACCGCGATCGCTTCTTCGTCGGCGGGATTGAGGTGCACCGCGCTCTCGGCAAGTGTCATGGCGCGCCGCATCAGTTGCCGCTCGAGCTGGCCATTGCCCCCATCAGCCGCCAGGCCAGCATCGACGGCAGTAAGACGCGCAAGCATTGCGAGCTTTCTCGAACTATTGACCAGGCGCACCACCGATTCGATG
>DATBZT010000280.1:0-7115 GCA_036513055.1 Gemmatimonadaceae bacterium
AACGAAGAAAAAGCACCATCAGCTTAAATGCTGACAGTGCTTTCACTTGTAGAATCGGGACGGCGGGATTTGAACCCGCGACCCCCTGAACCCCATTCAGGTGCGCTAGTCCTTCCTCCCTAATTGGCACACTATCGGCACCCAAACGCCACCAGAGATGGCAGCCACTTTCTCCAGCCGCGCGACCAATTCCCTACGTTCCAACAACTTAGGAAATGACCCGGGTGGGTTTCGAACCCACGACCTACGGATTAAAAGTCAAAACATTCACTTCTTCTGCGTTTAATTTTGTTTCGTTGGGTATGTCTCTGTAAGGACTTAGCCGACGTATAGTTTGCGTTGGCTCGGCTCAGATTCGCTGAGTTTGCCTGAGTTGGCACACAAATCGGCACACCGGAGGGACTGGGTGCGCGCCATCAATCATCTCATGGATTTTGCACCTAGCCCAAACGATAGTCGTGATTCGATACTCCAACGGATCATCGACTGTGATGATGTTGACGGGTTAGTAGATATCCTCCCTGAACAGTTCACCCTGCGCGCCGTTTCATGGCGGCTTGGTGTATCGACGCTAACGGTAGCCTCTCTTGTCTATTGTTCATCAATCGCGCGAGTCTCGCAACCCTAGGACTCTCCACCGGACAGAGCTTCGATGAACCACGTCACGAGCAACGGAGACGGGTTCTAGTGCGCTGCTATAACCCAGCTTCCGCCCAGCGCCTTGTACAGCTCCACTGTTGCGCTAAGATATTGCTGCTCCACCTGCACGAGACTGAGTTGCGCGTTGAAGAGGCTCTGCTCAGCGTTCAACACTTCCAGGTAACTGGAGACCCCGCTGGCGTAGCGTCTCTCCGCGATGGTTGCGGCGATTGAAAGAGCGCGCACCTGCGTCTGCTGAGCAACGAACTGATCGCGGCCAAGCCGCACACCGGCGAGCGCGTCGGCCGCCTCGCGGAGCGCAGCCAGCACCGTCTGGTCGTACTGCGCCTTCAGCTCCTCGGCGCGCGACCGAGCCGCGCGCTCCTCGCTTAGCAATCGGCCGCCCGTGAAGATCGGAAACGACAGACCAGCCTGAAGCGTGTAGATGTCTCCCGGACCCGCGAACAGATTGTTCAGCTGCGGGCGTTGCGCACCGTATTCCGCGCTGATGATGATATTTGGAAGCCTGTTCGCAACCGCAACGCCGATGCGTGCAAGCGCCGCCTGCATGTCACGTTCCGCGCGCAGCACATCCGGACGCCTGGCGATCAACGCGCCCGGCAACGAATCGGGGACCGTCACCGACTGGATTACCTCCTCTAGCGGGCGACCGCGGGGAATGTCACCTGGCGGCTGGCCCATGAGCAATGACAACGCGTTCTCCTGCTGTCGCCGCTGGAGTGCAAACTGCGCGAGTCGCGCCGCTGCGTCGGCCACCTGAGCCTCGAACTGCCGGACATCCAGCTCGGAGATCTGCCCCTCGCCGAAGCGGCGGCGCGCAAGCTCCAACACGGCCTGTCCTGCAGCGCGCGTCGCCTCTGCGACACGTATGCTCTCGTCCAGCTGGCGGAGTTGCAGATACGACGTCGCGACGTCGCTCACCAACGTCAGTGCGGTCGCGCGTTCATCCTCCTCGCGACCCAGGAGGTCAAAGTTCGCTGCCTCCGCGCCGCGGCGGAGGCGTCCCCAGAAATCCAGCTCCCACGAGACATCGCCGATTGCGCGGAATGCCTGGTACTTGATCGGCGGCGACCCTGCGAGCACGATCTTGTTCTTGCTCGCGGTGCCGTTCGCCGTTACCTCCGGGAAGAGCGGGCCGATCGCGGCGCCATGTAACGCTCGATACTCACGGATGCGCGCCTGAGCGAGCCGCAGATTGCGATTGTTGTCAATCGCCGTCTGGATAATGGCGACCAACGTCGTATCGCGCAGAATGTCGAGCCACGTGAGATCCTTCGCGGGTTGAAGCTGGAGAGGCACCGGGTTAGACAGCGATTGCGGCGCAGACGCCGGGCTATCCGCGGCCCGTGCAGCCGCGAGCGAGTCCAGAAACACCCGCGCGGCCGGCGGCACTGCGTGGTCGGTCGTATGCGAGACCGTCGGAACGACGGGAGTAACAGCCGTCGATGGTCCAACGGCGCAAGCGGCGAGCACGCAGGACGCGGCCGCGAACGCCGTCCGCAGCACCTGATTGGATGATGTCACTACTCTGGCACCAAGTGGCTAGGTACAGGCACGCCAGCGGCCGGAACGGCGGCGTCCCCGGTTCGTGTTGCACGCCGATTGGCGAGCCCTTCGATCGCTGCAAAGAAGAGCGGGATGAAGAAGACTCCGATCGACGTCGCGACGAGCATTCCGGCAAACACCCCCGTACCCAGCGAATGGCGGCTCGCTGCTCCCGCGCCCCCCGCAATCACCAGTGGTGCGACGCCAAGAATGAATGCGAACGACGTCATGAGGATGGGACGGAAGCGCTCGCGCGCCGCCTCGACGGCCGCGTCTCGTATGGACATGCCCGATCGCCGTAACTCGGTCGCGAACTCCACGATGAGGATCGCGTTCTTCGCGGCAAGTCCCAGCACCGCCAGCAGCGAAACCTGGAAGTAGATGTCGCTCGGCAGACCGCGAAGCCAGATGCCGAGATAGGAACCGAGAATGCCGAACGGAAGCGCGAGGATGACGGCGAACGGAATCGCCCAGCTCTCGTACTGCGCGGCAAGCACCAGAAAGACGAGTACCAGTCCGAGCGCGAGCACGAGTCCGCCCTGCCCGGCGGAGGCGCGCTCCTGATATGACTGGCCACTGTATGCGTATCCAACGCCCTGCGCCGCGTACTTGTCGGCGACCAGCTTCTCCGCCGCGTCCAGCCCTTCGCCGGAGCTATGTCCCGGGGCAACACTCGCCGTCACCATCGCGGATGGGAAGCCGTTGAAACGGGTAAGGAGGACCGGAGCACCGCGCATCTCGGTTGTCGTAAGCGCGGACAATGGGACCATCTCTCCGCTCGTGCTTCGCACATAGAAACGACCGATGTCTTCGGGCCGCTGCCTGAACTGCGATTGCGCTTCCGCCTGCACCCGGTACGTGCGGCCGTAAAGGTTGAAGTCGTTGATGTACAGGTTGGAGAGCATCGTCTGCAGCATCGAGAAGATCGTCGCGCTATTCACGCCACGGGACTCTGCCGCATTTTCGTCGACGTGCACGAACAGTTCCGGTACGTCAGTACGGATATTCACCGTCGGATTCTGCAGCGATGGTACCGTCTTGAGATCCGCGACGAAATTTCGTGCGGCGTTCGCAAACGCGTCGTAGTCGGTACCGGCGCGCTGCTGCAGATTCAGCTCGAGTCCAGCTGTCGTGCCCAGTCCCGGTATTTCGGGCAGGTTGAAGCCGAATGCGATCGCATCCTTCATTCTGAAAAGCTTGCCATTGACGCGTTGGAGAATGGCGTCCACACCGTCCGACCTGCTATTGCGCTCGCTCCACGGCTTAAGGCTGACAAACATGGTTGCGGCGTTGGTCTGCGATGATTGCGACAGAAGATCGAGCCCGACGAGAACCACGACGTTGGTGACGGCCGGCTCTTTCCGAAGCATCCCTTCGATCTGTTTTACGGCCGCCTGCGTGCGTTGCAGCGACGCGGCATCGGGGAGTTGGACGGCAACGGCGAAGTAACCCTTGTCTTCGCTCGGCAGGAAGCTGCCAGGCACCACCCTCCAGAGGAGCACGAGGACAGCCACCAAGCCCACGAATACGGCAAGCCATAGCCTGGGCCGGTCGATGATGCGCCCCGCCGCCCCGACGTACCGTTTCGTCACTTTGCCGAAGCCGTGGTTGAACCAGTTGTAGAAGCGATTGTCCGTTTCCTCTGTGGGCTTGCGAAGCAGCACGCCACAGAGCGCGGGGGTGAGCGTCAGAGCGACCACGCCCGACAGCACCACCGAAATCACGATGGTGATCGCGAACTGCTTGTACATCGTCCCCGTGATGCCACCGACCAGAGCGACAGGAATGAAGACTGAGCACAGCACGAGCACGATCGCGACCAGCGCACCGCTCACCTGATGCATCGCCTTGTTTGCTGCCACGCGCGCGGAAACATGCTCGTCCGCCATGATCCGCTCGACGTTCTCGATGACGACGATCGCGTCGTCGACCACGATGCCGATCGCAAGCACCATCGCGAACAGCGTAAGCGTGTTGATCGTAAAGCCGAGGAATTGCAAGCCAAGGAACGTACCGATGATGCTCACGGGCACCGCGAGCACGGGAATCAACGTCGCGCGCCAGCTTTGAAGGAAGACGAACACCACCAGCGTGACCAGCAGCATCGCCTCCGCCAGCGTCTTCACGACTTCTTTTATGGATTCGGTGATGAATGGCGTCGTGTCGAACGGGATGTGGGCTTCGACGCCGGCTGGCAATGACTTGGAAAGCTCCTTCAGCCGCGCGGCTACCGCGTTCTTGACGTCCAGGTTGTTTGCGCCCGGACGCGCATAGACGATCATGAGCGCCGTCGGCACTCCGTTCAACCGCCCGCCCGCATCATAACCCTGCGACCCGAGGTGCACCTGCGCGATGTCGCCAAGGTGGACGATCGAGCCGTCCGGCCGTGCACGTACGATGATGCTCGCGAATTCCGACGGTGTGGTGAGACGCCCCGTCGTCGTCACCGGCAACGTCAGCTGCGTTCCCGCGAGTGCCGGCTCTCGGCCGAGGCGGCCGGCCGGCTTCGTCGAATTCTGCGCCTGCACGGCAGCGGCGACATCGTCGACCGTGATGCCAAGTTGCGCCATCTTCTCCGGGTCCAGACTCAGGAGCATCGCGAAATCGAGACTGCCAAATGTGCGCGCCAAGCCGACACCGGGCACTCGCTTGATCTCGTCCTCGATATAGAGCTTCGCGTAGTTACTCAGGTACGATGCATCGTAGCGCGGATCCTTTGACGTGAGCGTCGCGACGAGCAGGATGTCGGAGTTCGCTTTGGTGATTGTGACGCCAAGTTGCCGCACCGATGCCGGCAACTGCGGCAACGCCAGGTTGACGGCGTTCTGAACGTCCACCGCGGCGAGATCCTGATTGCGCGAGACATCGAACGTGAGCGACAGGTTCATCGTCCCGTCACTGGCGTTGGATGACTTGTAGTAGAGCAGGCCGTTCAGACTCGACAGTTGCTGCTCGATCGGCGCGGCCACGGAGCTCGCGACGTCCTGCGCGCTTGCACCCGGGTAGACAGCCGTCACCTGCACCGCCGGCGGCGTGATCTGCGGGTACCTGTTCACCGGGAGCGACAGCATCGCGAAGGTGCCGAGCAGCGCGATGACGATGGATATGACACCAGCCAGAACCGGACGCTTGACAAAGAAGTATTCGGATGTCTTTGTCGCCTGCGGATGCGCAGCCGGGTCTGGCATCGGCGTGCTCATCGCGCCAAGCCCTGACGGGGCGCGCTCTGGCTCGCCACCGGGGGAGCTGCCGCCGAATCGACGAACGGCGTCGCGTGCACCGGTGCGCCCGGGCGGATCTTCTGCACGCCATCCACGACCACGCGATCACCGGCAGCGAGCCCCGTCGAAATGAGCCAATCGCTGCCGGTCCACGCCGTCGCCTTCACATCACGCGACGCCACCTTGTTGTCCGATCCGACGACATAGACGATCTGACCTCCCATCTGCTGGAGGACGGCGCGTTGCGGAACCACGATGGCGTCCTTGTGCGCAAGTCCGTGCAGGCGCACGCGCACGAATTGGCCCGGCAGCATGATACCGTTCGGGTTGGCGAACTGGGCGCGATATTCCTGCGTGCCAGTTTGCGGATCCACGACCGGATCGATGTATCCAATGCGGCCTTCAGTCGGGAATGAATGTCCATCAGGCAGCGTCGCCTCGACGCGGGCGGAGCCGCCGGGTGCAATCGCGCGAGCGTACCCCGGATTGCGGCGCCATTCCGCCTGTTCGTCCGTTGATGGCCGAAAGGTCACATAGATCGGATCCAGAACGTCGATTGTCGTGAGCAAGTCCGCGGGGCCGGTGACACGGGCGCCGACGTCCAGCATCGTGCGCTCGATGCGTCCACTGATCTGCGCACGAACCGTAGTTTCGCTCAGGTTCTTTTGTGCGGCGTCCACGGTCCCGCGCGCATCGTCCACGGATGCGCGCGCCGACTTCACCTGCGCATCCGCGTTATCGACGTCCTGTCTTGCTACCGCGTTACCCGGCAGAAGCGCATGGAGTCGCTCGGCGATCGTCTCGGCGTTGGCCAGAGTGGCTTGCGCGGACGCGAGCCGCGCTTTCGCACTTCGCCATTCCGCGTCAGACGTCGTGGGGTCGATGCGGTACAGCACGTCGCCGGCGTGTACCTGCACACCCTCGATGAATGGTCGCGCGAGAATGACGCCAGTAGCCTGCGCGCGAACCTGCACGCTTCGAAACGCACGGACCTGACCGGTGAACTCGAGATTGTCCTCCACAGTCCGCGGCGTAACCGTGATCACTGAGACTTCCGCCGGTAGCGGAGCGCGAGGCGGCGCAGATTTCGAGCATGCAACACCTAAGACCGCCCCGCATGCGCCGGTGACCAGCGGAAGCCATCGTGAGCGCCTACCGGCCCGGCGTGCCGCAATGGGCTCGCGGATACAACACCGAGAAAACACGGAATGACTTGCGGGACGAGTGATTGACATATGGGATTTATGGGAGCGGCGAAGCAACACGACGTGCCGCCGCAGGCTGAATCGACGCACTTCGCGACATCCTCGCCGCATCACCCGATGCGTCTCGCCGCGCAATCAAAACCTTCAGTTCCAACCACTTAGAAAATGACCCGGGTGGGTTTCGAACCCACGACCTACGGATTAAAAGTCAGAATATTCACTTCTCCTGCGTTTAATTTCGTTTCGTCGGGTATGTCCCTGTAAGGACTTCGCCGAAATATAGGTTGTGTTGGCTCGGTCCCGATTCGCTGAGTTTGCCTGAGTTGGCACACAAGTCGGCACACAAGTCGGCACACCCAAAGGGGCTGGGTGCGTGCGATCAAACATTTCCTGGGTTTCGCACCCTAGATCAATCAGAAGGTTTCCCCGGGGGGGTATGATCACGGTATCCGTCGCGAACGACATGAACGAAGCTTTCATTCAA
>DATBZT010000281.1:0-6403 GCA_036513055.1 Gemmatimonadaceae bacterium
GGTGAAGAAGTCATCCGTCTTCGATCCCCAGCCCAGCACGCCGAGCGTGTCGCCGCTGCCGCGGTTCCACTGGCCGTGGGACCACGGTCCCATCACCAGCCGGTTGACGAGTCCGGGATTCTGCTTTTCAGCCGCGGCGTAGGCGTTGAGCGCGCCCCACTGGTTCTCGGTGTCGAACCAGCCGCCGACCCAGAGCATCGCTGCCTTCAGGTTTTTCAGATGCGGTCTGGCGCTTCGCGCGGCCCAGAACGAATCCCACTGCGGATGGCTCGACAGTGAATCCCAGAAGGCGACGTGATTGTGGAAGTAGCGCGGATTGACGTTCGAGAGCGCTCCGAGCTTCAGGAAGAACGCGTAACCGTCAGGCGTGCCGTGGTCGAAGCGCGGGTCCGGCGTGCTTTTGGGACTGGGGCGGGGCCAGCCGAATGAGCTGTAGAAGTCGAACGCGTGCGGGAGGAGCAGAGCGCCGTGGTGAAAGAAGTCGTCGCCGCTCATCCACTCCGTCACCGGCGCCTGCGGAGAAACCGCCTTGATGGCGGGGTGCGCCGAGATCGCGGCCATCGAGGAGTAGAACCCCGGGTACGACGTGCCGCGCACGCCGATGTTGCCGTTGTTGAAGGGCACATTGTGGATCAGCCACTCGGCGGTGTCGTACGTGTCGGTGGACTCATCGATGTCGCGATTCGACTTGCGCGCGACGATGACGGGACGCACGTCGGCGAATTCCCCTTCGGACATGTAGCGACCGCGCACGTCCTGCCGGACGATGATGTACCCCTGGTGCATGTAGGCGCGGACCTGATTGTCGACCGCCTGGGGGACGCTGTCGCGCCCGTACGGCGCCACGCTGTACGGCGTGCGCATCAGGACGATGGGATGGCGCGTGGACGTGTCGCGGGGCGTGAAGATGGATGTGAACAACCGCACGCCGTCGCGCATTGGGATGAGGACTTCGCTCTTAGTGAAATTGGCGCGGATGAAATCGGCGTCCTGAGCGCGCACGGTGAGCGGCAGCGCGAGCAGGGCGAAGCCGAGGATGATGCGTTTCACAGGGGCTCCGGAAGTTGCGGGGATGTTGGAATGTATGGTGCGCACTGCATCGCGAGGCGCCATGAACATCATACGCCTGGATCTGGACAAGCGGGAGAGTCAGCAGGTTTTGGATCCGGACTGAGAGCGCGAAGGCGCCTGATCGCGTCCGCGCCAACTCCTCGATCATTCTGACGAAGGGGCCGACATTCCAGCGTTTTTAACGCGCCCAGTCTGACGACCTTCTGACGCGACTGGGTTAGGTGTTCCGGCGAGAATCATCACCTCTCTCGCAATCGCGCTCCCCCGAAACTTCAAATGGCGAGGCGGCACATGCCTGGTAAGCCTTTGATGGTCGCCGCAACCATAACCATGCTGCTGAACGGCGGCTGCTATCACCCTTCCTACCAATTGGAACTTTACAAAGGCGCGGAACGGCTCGTCGACGGCCCCAATTTCGAGCATCAGAGATCGCTCACCGACTGCGGCGTTGCCGCAGTCGCGATGATTTTGCGACTGAATGGACAGCGGATCGAGTACGGCACCCTTCGCCGAGAGGTGCGCCTGTCCCGGAATGGGTTGAGTCTGGCGCAGATTCGCGACTTGATGCGCGAGAACAACCTCGCCGCACGCGGCTTCAGACTGGATCTCTCGCAGCTGGACACCGTGACCTTGCCTCTGATCGCATGGCTTCCAACGCGCCATGTCGTCGTCCTGGAGACCCTCGCTTCCGATTCAGCCGTGGTCAGTGACCCGGGATGGGGACGATGGAAGGTCTCCCGTGCCAGGCTGTCCCGGGCCTGGGACGGAACCGCTCTTGTACCAGACGAAAATGCGACGCGAGCTGGCGTTGCTGAAGGTAGGTCCGACACCGCAGGTACTCATCTTATCCGAGGATTACATCCATGAGACTCAAAAAACAGCTTTCCGTTCTACTCGCACTTAGTGCAGTGCTGCCGGCGGGCGTCGCCGCGCGGCCGCACACCGCCTATGCGTCGACCATTCCCGGCGCGCGCATGGCAAAGTCATGTAAAGGAGCCGCTGTCCCTCTTTCCGAGGGGCAGATGGCCTTCACCAGCGCGGGCCAACCCATAGACGGGATTTGCTTCATCGTTGGCGTGTGCACGGGCATGTGGCCAATCGGTACGCTCATCTGCGGGCCAACGGCCATCGGCTGCGTTATTCATTACTGGCAGACCTAACCCACCATTCATGACCTCCCAATCGCAACAGTAGTGGGTGTCGGACCCACCTACCATTCACGTTTGGAGACAGGAAGTGCGACAAATGCGCGGTTACGAAGTTTCATAGATGCAAATGACAACACCGGCCACTGACGAGTGGGGCGCGGTACGAACGATCATGCGCTGGCGGATGCGAATGATCCGAAATTCCATCGCCAGCGATAGCGGATTCCTCGGCGTCTTCCTCGGCGGTCTCCTCTATCTGGCGATCGTGGTATTCGTAGCGATTCAGGCGCGCGCCGGCGCGATGATAAGTCATGAGCTCGCTGGCGAACGCCGGCAGCTGTCGGTCATCCTCCTTGGAATGCACCTCTTCCTCGTCGCGTGCGTTCAGGCGGGAGCGCTCTATTTCTTCCGGATCAGTCTGCAAGGCGACTTCAGGACGGCGCGCTGGCGCGCACTCCCTGTTGGCCGACAAACGCTGAGACGGGCATATCTCATCGATTCCTTCCTCAACCCCGGCGCCATTGCCGCGCTGGTTGCGACTTGGCTGCTCGTCTTCGGGTACGCCAGACCAGGGACAGCGGTCGCGGTGATCGCTTGTGTGCTGGTCGGACCGATATTCGTTTACCTGTCGCAGAGCATCTTCGTTCTCGCCGCGGACCTGCTGAACCGGTTTCGCATCGCGGGCTCCTGGCTCCTATTCCTGATGATTGCGGCTGCGGCGGTTCTGGTCAGCGGCTATGTCGTCCGCCTGGCGTCGGGCACAATTCCGGGTCTCATTCGCGACACCATGCTCAGCAACGCGACGCGGATCCTGCTTCGACTGCCGCCCTGGGGCGTCCCGCTGTTCGTGCTGCAACGCCTGGATGCGGGACAGAGCGCTCAGTCGTTTGCCGCGTTGATCGCAGCCGTGGCCGGAGCGTCCCTTCTCCTCGTTGCTGCCAATCGGATCGCGGCAGCGACTGAGCTGGATTGACTGCGTGAAACCCAACCTCCGTCGAATGGGTGTCTGGGCTTTCCGCTCGCTCATGCGAAGCCACAGGGTGCGTTTCGCGACGGTGGTGGGACTGCTATTTCACCTGCTCTGCACGTTAATGCTGATCAGGCTCGGTGAAAGACAAGACATCGCTGCCTTCGTGTACGTGACCGGCTTCGTTCCCATCGCGATACTCGCGACGGTCACTCAGGGAAATCTGTTTGGAGTGGACCGGGGTGCCACACTCACCGCACTCGCGCTACCGGTCAGCGCCAGGACATTCCCTCGGCTCCGGCTCAGCGTGGCGCTGTTGTGGACCCTCGCCGTTATGGTTCCCGGATGGGTCGTTGGCTTGATTGTCATCGGTCCGACTTTCGTATCCATCGTCCTGATGGAGCTGGCGTTCGCCTTTGTCCTCTGTGCCGTCGCTGGAATCTTTTCGGTGTTTGCGCCGTCCAGTCGCGCGTACGCGCGCACCACCGGTCAGACAATGCCGGTGACGACGCTGGTACCGCTCAACGTGGTGAGCCTGTTGGGCATGGCAGGCGCCATCAAGTTGATCAGCCTGCTCAACAAAGCCGAGAAAGGGACGATGCTCGCGGTCGCCTGCGTGATCGCGACTTTTCTGTTGTCGGTCGCCGCCATTTTCTTCGTTGGCCCTCTCTTCGAAACCCGAAGAGAACAGATTGTGGATGTCCTGAAGGAGAATCCTTGACGCCGGCGATCGAAGTCAGAGGTCTCTCGAAACAATATGGCACCGTGAGTGCGCTGCGCTCCGTCAGCCTGGCGGTCGAGCGCGGGACTGTGACCGCGCTCCTCGGACCGAACGGAGCGGGTAAGACGACCTTGATGGAGATCATCATGGGAATGCGCCGGTCCACCGACGGAATCGTGCGGGTGCTCGAATGCGATCCATGGGAAGACTCCGACGCATCGTGGAGAACAAGGACAGGGTACCTGCCGCAGGAAGTGGTTGTGATCGAGTACCTGACCGGGGTCGAGTACATCGAGCTCTTGACCGAGCTTTACGGACGGCGGGCGAGCGAAGTGCGGCAACGTCTTCCCGAAGCGCTCGAGTTTTTCGATTTGACGGAGGCGAAAGACAAGCGCCTCGGCGCCTATTCCACAGGAATGAAGAAGAAGATCGTGCTCTGCGCCCTGTATCTCTGCCGGCCGGAGATCCTGATTCTCGACGAGCCATTCGAGGGGCTGGATCCCCATGCGATTCGTCGATTGCAGGGCTGGATCGCAGAAATGGCGAATGGAGGCATGACTTTTCTACTGAGCTCGCATGCGATTCCGTTCGTCGAGAAGCTGGCGCAGCGCATTGCCGTTATCGACCAGGGAGAAATTCGATACGCGGGCGAGGTGTCCGGAGCCGGCTCTCTTCTGAGTGGTGACAAGCAATACGCAAGCGTCGAAGACCTTTACTTTTCCCTCGTGCGGAGGCAGGACCATGACTGAAGCCGTTGCCGTTGGCGCTGGTGAGTCGCGGGGTTGGATGATCCGCTTAGTGCGGCTGCCAAACATCTTCGTCGATCCGGCGGAGATCTTCGACCGAGAGGCGGCAGAGCCGAATGCTCTTCTTCCGCTTCTCGTGCTCTCCATTGGCCTGGGCGGTTTGTTGATGGCCTACACGGGACTCATCGTGAATGTGGCTCTGTCCTCGGTGCCCGCTGCGAGCCGAGCCGAGCTGGCACCGACCGTGAGCGCGATGATCGACCAGAACAAGTGGATCGGCCTCGCGCTGATGCCTCTCTACGTTGGCGCTTCGGCATTCGCGGCTGGGCTGCTCATTTTCGCCGTTGCCTCGGCCACCGCGCCGGCCAGGCAGACGGAAAGCGGCGGTTTGCATCGTGCGGTTTCAATCGCGGCATACGCCTCCCTGGCGATTCTCCTCGAGGAGCTGCTGACGTACACCGCTCTGACGATTGTTGGATTCGACAACGTGCACTACTTCTGGGATCTGAAGCCACTCCCGGGACTGCACTATCTTATCGGAAATCCGGACACGCACCGCATCGCCTTCGCGGTGCTGGAGCGGATCAATTTCTTTACTGCCCTCTACGCGTTTCTTCTCGCCTATGGAACGCGTAGAGTGTTCCGGACATCGCGGCTAGCGGCGGCAACGGCCGCCGCCGGGGCAGTACTCGGCGGACTGTTTCTAACTGCGGTCCTCGCCTGGGCGAAATCCTAGGATCACCGGACATCGAGCAAACCTAAATGACCAGACAGCAGCTCGGCCCCGCGTTTGTCTTATTGCTGTGTGCGATCGCTCTTTTGTATCTCCTGGCGCGTTCAGTATCGAGCGGCGGTAGCGGACCTATCTGGTTATTGGTAGCCGTCCCGGTCGTCGTGATTGCCAGGATCACGTGGAGACGGATGCGACGGCAATAAGGTTGTCAGGAAATGGGCGTTCGCAGGGTGCGACAGTTCGCGCCAAGCGCCTTGAAAGAAGGCCGGATGCTAGCGGGGGCGAAGGCGTCCGCGCGATCGAGCGACGGCATCGAGTGAATCGTAGACCGCGCGCTTGACCAGCGTGCGCGGTCGAATCTCGGGCCCCAGCTCGAGCAACGCATCCGTCCTGGAATCGTAGCGTGGCCAACGCGGCAACTTTCCAGCGGTTGGTGGACCGTTGGGACTACCACTCGTGGCGAACGCCACCCAGTAGTCGCTCATTGCCGCGGCCAGCGTCGAGTCGTATGGCGTCGACCCAGCGCTCGGCTGCAGCGGGTGCGGTCGTCCGAAGACAAAAGTAATTTCGGCGCTATGATAGGCGCCGCGCGCGCGGTTCGCGCTGTCGTCGCCGACGCGCGAGAACATGTATACGTACGTCGGCAGTCCCCGCGCGCGCATGAGACGAGCGAACGTGCGCGTCGGCGCGCCCATCCATTCGTCGCCTTCGTCGCGGTTCGTGCCCGCGATTACGGGTACGAGGTTCGCCTTGCCGCTCGCCAGGGTTGAATCGACGGCGTGCGGCAGCACCCATCCATCGACGACCGGATAGAACATCGGCGCACCGGGCGGGCCAAGATGCAGTGAGGCGGCGAGCACGGTGTCCGGATTGAGGGCGCGAAGGTGCGCGGCCGCGTCCGCGCGAACTCCGTGCACGCCCAGCGAGTCAGCGAAGCGGAACGCGACGGCTCGCGCGTCGTCTCGCGAAGCGACGCCGGCGCCGACCCCGGTACCGCTCTCCAGAATCGCGCGCTGA
>DATBZT010000282.1:0-3638 GCA_036513055.1 Gemmatimonadaceae bacterium
GATTCCTGGCTGGGATATTGGCCGCGAGAGCATTCAGAACTGCACGCTGAGCTCCCATCAATGCCGCGGCAGATCCTCGCTTGACACGTGCCACCCGCGAGTTGTATTGAGCGGGTTCGTTTGACGAGCCCTGAACCGGAGCGGGAGAACGAATGGCGCAAACCGATGAGCTGGACAAAGAGGTAGCGGCGAGTCCGCTGTGGAACCCGGACCTCGCGCCAACAGATCCGGCGCGGCGCACCTGGTCCACATACAACATCGCCGCGCTATGGATCGGGATGGCTGTGGTCATCACAACCTACACGCTCGCCTCCGGGCTGATGCAGCAGGGGATGAACTGGTACCAGGCGCTCCTGACGATACTGCTCGGCAACCTGATCGTGCTGCTGCCGATGATCCTCAACGCCCACGCGGGAACGAAGTACGGCATCTCATTCCCGGTGCTGTGCCGGGCGAGCTTTGGCGTGCGCGGGGCCAACGTGGCGGCAATGCTGCGAGCGATCGTCGCCTGCGGCTGGTTTGGAATTCAAACGTGGATCGGCGGCCTTGCACTCGACGCGCTGCTCACCGCTGCCTGGCACGGCTGGGCGCAGATCGGCGTGCACACGGCAATCGCTTTCTTCATTTTCTGGCTGATACAGGTCTTCATCATTCTGAAGGGAACGGAGGGCATCAAGGTTCTCGAGAGCTGGTCGGCTCCGCTCCTCCTCGCAGGTGGGCTCGCGCTACTCGTCTGGGCGATTCGGAACGGTGGTGGACTGGGAGCGATTCTTCACGGATCGACGCGGCTGCAACAGGGGGCGACACCATTCTGGGTTCTCTTCCCCGCTGCGCTCACCGCAAACATCGGCTACTGGGCGACGCTGTCACTCAACATTCCTGACTTCACGCGCTACGCGAAAAGCCAGAGATCACAGGCAATGGGGCAATTGTTGGGTTTGCCCGGAACGATGACCCTGTTCGCGTTCATTGGAGTCGCGGTGACGAGCGCGACGATTGTCATATTCGGAAAAGCCATCTGGGATCCAGTGGAGCTCATCACGCGAATCGGAACGCCGGCAGTGATCATATTCGGCGCATTGATCGTTCTCGCCGCACAGCTCACAACGAACATGGCCGCCAACGTCGTGTCGCCGGCCAACGATTTCTCCAACCTGAGCCCGAAGCGCATCAGCTACGTCACCGGCGGCCTGATCACTGCCGTCATCGGAATCGTGATGATGCCGTGGCGTCTTTATTCCGACGCCTCCGCGTACATCTTCACGTGGCTCATCGGCTACTCCAGTCTGATGGGAGCGCTCGGTGGCATCCTCATCGCCGACTACTGGGTGGTGCGGCGCCAGCAGCTCGCGGTGCGCGAGCTCTTTCTCACCGGCGGGCGCTATGCATACGTGAACGGGGTAAACTGGCGGGCGATTGCCGCACTCGTCCTTGCCGTGCTCCCGGTGGTGCCCGGATTTCTTCACGCCGCAACCACACCGGGCGGACAGGTGGCAAATCCGTCGCTTCTCGACAAGCTTTACACCTACGCATGGTTCGTGACCTTCGGCTTGAGTTTCGTGTTGTATCTGGTTCTGATGCGTGCGAGGGCGCACGCGACGGCAGCCGACAGTCCGGCGTGGACACACCCCATTACCGAGAATTGAGATGCCCCGAGTCGTAAAATGCGGCCTCATCCAGGCGACGCACGCGTGCAAGACCGACGAATCGCTCGAGACGATTCGCGAAGCCAACATCGCCAAGCACATCCCGCTCATCGAGAAAGCGGCGAGTGAAGGCGTCCAGATCATCTGCATGCAGGAGGTCTTCACCGGCCCGTACTTCTGCGCCGAGCAGACGACACGCTGGTACGACTCGACGGAAGCGATTCCCGATGGTCCGACCACGAAGCTGATGCAGGAGATGGCGAAGCGGCACAACATGGTGATCGTCGTTCCGATCTACGAGCAGGATTCGCCGGGCGTCTATTACAACACAGCCGCGGTGATCGATGCGGACGGAACCTACCTGGGCAAGTACCGCAAGAATCACATTCCGCATTGCGCGCCGGGATTCTGGGAGAAGTTTTACTTCAAGCCGGGCAACCTGGGCTATCCCATGTTCAAGACTCAGTACGCAGACATTGGCGTGTACATCTGCTACGACCGTCATTTTCCCGAGGGCGCTCGCGCGCTCGGTCTCAACGGCGCGGAGATCGTCTTCAACCCATCGGCGACTGTTGCCGGATTGTCGGAATATCTATGGAAGCTCGAGCAGCCCGCGCACGCCGTCGCCAACGCGTATTTCGTCGGCGCGATCAATCGGGTGGGCCACGAGCAGCCGTGGGACATCGGTGAGTTCTACGGCCAGAGCTATTTCTGCGATCCCAGAGGACAGTTCCTGGCGAATGGCTCGCGGGATCAGACCGAGCTGGTGACAGCGGAGCTGGATCTCGACCAGATCAGAGAAGTGCGGAACGTGTGGCAGTTCTATCGCGACCGGCGGCCCGAGACTTATGGAGGGTTGGTCGCTCTATAGAGTGCGCCTGAGATGGATTGGGTCGGTGGCTGGATCTGTGAGCTTGCCACTGAGACAGCGAGGCAGAGAGGACTGCAACTGATTTTTGGGAAACAGCACTCAGCGGGAAGGGAACGTGTGCAGTTGCAGTCAAGTAAGAATTCCTCGGTGTCTCGCTGCCTCGGTGGCAAGCTCACAGATTCGTACACAACAAAGATCTCGAGAAGGGGCGGGCGATCTCGACTAACGGACACTCAAACAAGATGAAAGACTTCGACACCTACCAGTCGCTCGCCCTTCGGACGGCCTCCTCGGCGAGCACGGAATCCGAGCGGGCGATGCTCACGACCGCGGCACTCGGACTATCCGGCGAATCGGGAGAAATTGCCGACCACGTCAAGAAAATCGTCTACCACGGCCATCCACTCGATGATGCCACCCGCGACAAGATCGCCAAGGAAATCGGCGACATTCTCTGGTACTGCGCGATGGGGTCGCGCGGAATCGGCATCGGGCTCGGCGAGATCGCGCAGATGAACGTCGAGAAGCTGAAAAAGCGATACCCGGAAGGATTCAGCACCGAGAATAGTCTGAACCGGCCCCACGGTTAGCCCAGAGAGTTCGCCTGAAACGGATTGTATTGGGGGATGGATCTGTGAGCTGGCCACCGAGACACAGAGACAGTGAGAACTGCAACTGATGTTTTTGGGAACCGCACACGCGGGACAGCTTCGGTTGAGCAATCTCAGTGACTGTTTTCCGTGAAATGAAGTAGTCGCATCACGAGCTTGTGGCGCTTGTTTGATACGAGCAGATCGGACGTGCCGGCGTGCTCCAGAGAATCGTCGACCGCAAGGAGAATGCTTTTATCAGGTCGGCCGGCCGGTGTGACGTGAACCCACCGAACTGAATCTGCCGGGTCGTGGGGATACTCTCGCAGCCAGACTCCGTTGTCCTCCGAAGCGACTATTCCGGACAGCATCGGATAGTTAGGTGACAGGCGTGCCGAGTTGTCAAAGAAGGAGAACGTCATGCACTCGATATTCTCTTCACCGCGACACTTGGACGGGACCGAGCTGATGTCGAGATCTGGAACCACCTGACGTATCCGGCGGTCGCGTTCAGCAACCAACTCGTCGGCG
>DATBZT010000283.1:0-2144 GCA_036513055.1 Gemmatimonadaceae bacterium
GCGCGGGCGGCCGCCTGCGAGAGAGTTCGCGAAAAGACGCGCCGTCCCCGATAAAACGAACGAACTCAGGCGATGCCATGGAGAACACGATCGACGAGCGAACTCATCCACACAGTTGTCTCGTTTGAAACTCCCGTCCGCAACCTGCCACGGCCGGGTACCCGCCGGCCATACGTCACGTGACGTAGCGGGACAGCCCCGGTTACGTCTCGGGGAGCTTCTCCGCGATCAACGCCTGGAAGCGCGGGTGACCCCGGACATTTGCCAGGTCGGAATCGGTGAGATACCACGCCCGATGGAGGAACCCGAGCTCGATTGCCCGCTCTAGATGGTCGAGCGCCACGTCCACTCGGCCAGCAACCGAATGGAAGCAGCCGATGTTGTAGAGCATCACCGGGTGGCTCGGGTCGAGCTTCAGCGCACGCTCCGCCCATTCCTGCGCGCGTTCGCTTTCGCCGAGACGCTCGAGATTGATCGCTCCGAGATACAACGCGCGCGAATCACCGGGGTTGAGCGAGAGGGCATGCTCGGCGGCAGCCACCATGCGCCGTGATGCCTCGTCGAGCTTGTCCTTGTCGCCGATCGCCTGATACGCCATCGCCAGATACGATAGCGTCTGGTACTCGTCGGGGCGCAGGCTCACCGCCAACTCGTACATCTCGACTGCGCGCTCGAGTTTGCCCTGCGACTGGAGCGTTCGTCCGTAGTAGTATGGCGCTTCGTAAAGCGTGGGATCGAGACGGACCGCTTCCTCGAACTCCGCCTCGGCCTCGGACCAGCGCTGTTGATGGGAGAGCGTCAGCCCCCGGGAAGCGTGTGCCTCAGCCAGGTTGGGATCCAGCTCCAGGGCGCGACGGCTGGCCGCTTCCGCCTGAGCGAGCGCCTCCTCGCCTCCACGGTGGTCCTGCGCGCGAAACACCGAGCAGTCGGCGAGTCCCGCATATGCCAGGGCGTAATTCGGATCCAGCGCGATCGCTCGCCGATACATGTCTTCCGCCGCATCGAGCGTCTCTGGCCGGCGCTGATGAAAGAGCTGCCTGCCGCGGAGGTAGTACTCGTACGCGCGGACGCTTTGTGTCGGAACTTTCCTGATGGCCGCTTCTTCGTTGGCGCTCAGCACAAGCTTGAGAGCATTGACGATGTTGGTTGCGATCTCGTCCTGAATCGCAAACACGTCGGCCAGCTCGCGGTCGTATCGCTCGGACCACATGTGATACCGGGTGGCGACATCGATCAGCTGTGCGGTAACGCGCAATCTGTTGCCGGCTTTGCGGACACTGCCCTCGAGAACTGTCTTGACGTTCAGCTTTCGTCCTATCTCGGTGACGTCTTCGGGCCGGGCCTTGAACACGAATGCGGAGCCGCGCGACACGACATCGAGTGCCCGCACCTTCGTCAGGGCATTGATGATCT
Source organism: Gemmatimonadaceae bacterium (assembly GCA_036513055.1). Lineage (GTDB taxonomy): Bacteria > Gemmatimonadota > Gemmatimonadetes > Gemmatimonadales > Gemmatimonadaceae > UBA4720. The sequence continues at coordinate 1,414 of DATBZT010000283.1, forward strand.
CTTCCGCAATGCCGTCAGCAAAGAACTCGTTTTCCGGATCAGTGCTCATGTTGGCGAATGGCAGCACGGCGATCGACTGTCTCGTGGTATCGCTTGCCGCGGTTTCGGGGCCACCGGCTGCTGCCGCGAGGGCCTTTGCAAATTCACCGGCTGACGCAAACCGGTCGCCCGGGTCGAGCGACAGCGCCTTGCCGACAGCCGCGGCAACGCCCGCTGGCACGTCCGGCGCGCGAGCGGAAAGATCCGGCGGCTGTTCGGTGAAGCGCCGCGCTATCACACGCTGAGCGGAGCCTCCGGTGAAAGGCGGTTCGCCGGCAAGCATCTCGTAAACTGTGCACGCGAGGCTGTACTGATCGCTCTTTCCGTCGAGCTGCGTCTCGCCGCTGGCCTGTTCGGGACTGAGATACGCGGGCGTTCCGATGGCCACGCCCGTTTGTGTGAGCGTACTTCCCGCAGCGGCGGTGATCGCTTTGGCAATTCCGAAATCAAGGAGCAGCGGCTCACCGTCGCACAACATGATGTTCTCGGGCTTGATGTCCCGATGAACGACGCCGTGGCGGTGGGCGAAATCGAGTGCGGCGGCGATGCGGCCGGTAATGCGCACCGCTTCGGCGAGCGGCACCTTGCCGTCGCGATTGAGCCACTGCCGCAGTGTTTCCCCTTCGATATGCGGCATCACGTAATACACGATGCCGTCATGCTCGCCCGAGTCATGGACGGGGACGATGTTC